>JBEIQG010000042.1:0-20006 GCA_040376625.1 Nitrospira sp.
AGTCAGGTCGGAAGGGCCGACGAAGGCTCCCACAAAGGCTCTCCCACCAGTCATCACCAGGAGTTGCAAGGGGTTGTGGTGGAGAAGGGCGGAGCGCTTGTGGTCAAGGTGCCCAGCGGCTCGACCTATCAGCTCAATGAAAACCGCTCCGAGCGTCACGGGCATGCGTTGCCCAAAGCCGGGGACGAAGTCACCGTGGTGATAGACGAGAACAACATGGTGCTGGAAGTGCATCCCAAAGGCACGGAAGGCAAACACCAGTTCGTGACCGGTGAAGTGGTCTCAATCGGCACGATGCAACGTGAGATCACGCTCAAAACCGCGAAGGGCGAACAAAAGTTTCCGCTGGAAAAGCAAGTGCTGTCAGCTTCGATCAAGGATGGCGCGCGGGTCCGGGCGGAGTTGAACGAAGCGGGCCACATCATTGATGTGCATCCCGAAAAGCCCGGCGCTCATTGATCCGAGTCTGTTCGAGCAAAGGAATCAGAGGCCGGGCTGCGGATACGCGTAGCCCGGTTTTTTTGTGGAAACTGTGTTCTCAGAGCCCTAACCCTATCCAGATCTCTGAGGCAACACCAGCGAGGAGTATTGGATGGTGACAAATCGGTTGGTCCGGACCTTTCCCCTCCCTAGGTAGGATATCGGGCGCAGGGCCGGCCTGCGTACCATCCGCCGACAGGGAGGATGTGATGGCGCCTCGTCGGTACGTTCGAACCTACTACCGGTTTCCGCTCAACTATCCGGTCATCTTCGGCGGAGCCCCCTTCGTCGGGGAAGGCGTCCTGACGAACCTCTCGCTGAAAGGCTGTTCCGTCCGGTGCGACAGAGAAGTTCTTTGCGGCAGTGACGTGCGGGTGAGTCTGCTCCTCGACCATCAGCCGCCGGCGCTCCCCATCGACCTCGGCACGATCAAATGGGTGAAGGGTCGTGAGTTCGGTGTGGAGTTCGTTCGGTTGCCCGTCGAAGCACAGCAACGTCTGAATCGCAGACTTCGCACTGAACTCATTGAATGGCTGAAGAGCCGCCAGAATAGCAGTGACGTGGAAACTTCCAATCCGGACAATTGACCTGCGATCCCTTCCAAACTTCTCGCGGCGCCCCTGGTTTCTCGTCAACGAAATCACGCATTCCTGCCCCTCAGCCGCCTAGCGCTGATGGCCGTTCCTACCCCGCCTAGCCAAACGGCTGTTGTGTATCCAGTCTGATCGACTCATGGCTTTAAGTTATCAGACGGATACACCGATGTAGGAAATGGACCGGCGGCGTCGTTCGATACCTGTATGAACATCCTTCACCTCGGCAATCCATTTTTTGTGCAGGACTTCAGGCAACTCGGCCATGATGTCAAATGGGCGGCGTTCGATCGCACAGCCGATTTCGTCCTGAGCCCGTACGTGGAAAGCATGCATAGTCTTTCCGCGCAGTTTCCGGCGCGATGGTTTCCCGACTTGGTTGTGGTGGGAGACGACAGTGGGACCCCGAAATTGTTGGGACTGGAGGCGCTCGACGTGCCGTTGGTTTGGTATGCGATCGACTCTCATCTCCATGCACGGTGGCATCAAGCATACGCGGCGGCGTTCGACGTCATCTGTGTGGCGCAGCGAGATTGGGTTCCCCGGTATCGGGTCGATCCCGACCGGCAAATCGTTTCGTGGCAGCCCCTGTTCTGTCATGTGCCCGACGATGGTGATTCTGGCGGCTTACGGGATACGCCCCTTTCGTTCGTCGGAACAATCAACCGTCAATGGAATCCGGAGCGTGTCGCGCTGATCGAAGGCCTGCAACGACGGTATCCTATTGCGGTGGGGAGCGGAGGGTACCGCGAACTCTTCAACCGTTCCTTGATGGTGCTGAATCAATCGTCCGCCAATGACGTGAATTTCCGCACCTTCCAGGCCATGGCATGCGGGGCGCTCCTGGTCGGCGAACGGATCGGAAACGGTTTCAACGACTTGTTCCAGGATCGGACCCATTGTGTCCTCTATGAGAGGGGCAATGTCGAGCAGGTGATCGAGATCGTCGAACACTACTGCGGCCGTCCGGCCGAGCGGGATGCAGTGGCGAGGCAGGGATATGAGGCCGTGATGGCCTCCCACACCAGTTTGCACCGGGCGCAGGCCATTCTTCAGGTCGTGAAGTCGGCGCCGCTTCAAGGCCAGATCCGGGTTCGCCGTTCGAGACAACTCCAGATTCAGTCGGCGCTGGTTTTGGTGTACGAAAGCGCTATGCGCACGCATCTCCAGGCGGCCGCACGGATCCCGGATGGTCCCAGGAAGCAATACCTTCTCACTGTGGCCGGGCAGTATCAGTTTCTCGCTGGGACCATCCGAACGCAACTTGGTCTCCAGGTAGCCTGCTAGCCCGGACTACGCGTGAGTGCCTGCTACCTCCTCCGATCCTTTCATCCGGCAGGCTGTTCCTCGTCGGCCTCCTCGACGGACTCCGGTATGCCTGCGCCGGCCTGAATTGCGAGCAAACCGGGCGAGCTCCGATCTCGAATGCTCCACCACGGCAGTCACGAATACTCCCGACTGGAAGCGATTGAATCCTCTCCACGATCGCGCTCATCGTGCGAGGTGTTGCATCGGTACGCGTGGCACAGACCGCGTTCACCCCTTGCATTGGAGAGGGTGACGCCGCCACGGCCTGCGATTTCCGGCCGGATAGGCTCCACCGTCCCGGCGGCTCCTGCGGGCTAGGTTTCTCCCGTCCAACTCCGGTATAATCCGCAATTCATCCCGTTTTAAGAGACTGGCCACGGTGCCGTTCAGGTTCGGTCAACTCAGCGCCGGCTGGTGCGTTATCCCCCACGGCGTTCGAGACTGGCAACGCTTCACGAGTCACGCTTCGATAAGGAGTTTGGAATGACTGAAAAAGATGAAAAAAAGCGCGCGTTGGACCTGGCTCTGGCCCAGATTGAAAAGCAATACGGCAAGGGCGCGGTGATGAAGCTCGGTGCCGACGACCGACCCGCCGATGTCCCGGCGATTTCCAGCGGTTCCTTGGGGTTGGATATTGCCCTCGGTGTGGGTGGCTTCCCTCGCGGGCGCGTGATTGAAATCTTCGGTCCGGAGTCTTCCGGCAAAACGACGTTGACATTGCATGCCATCGCCGAAGCGCAAAAGGCGGGCGGAGTGGCGGCGTTCATCGATGCGGAACATGCGCTGGACCTGACTTATGCCAAGAAGCTCGGCGTGCAGACCGACGATCTTCTCGTCTCGCAGCCGGATACGGGCGAGCAGGCGCTCGAAATTGCGGAAACCCTGGTGCGCAGCGGCGCGATCGATGTCATCGTGGTCGATTCCGTGGCGGCTCTGGTTCCGCGAGCGGAAATTGAAGGCGAGATGGGCGATTCCCATATGGGCCTGCAGGCACGCCTGATGTCGCAAGCGCTTCGTAAACTGACGGCGGCGATCTCCAAGTCGCAGACCACGCTGATTTTCATCAACCAGATCCGTATGAAGATCGGTGTGATGTTTGGCAATCCCGAAACCACGACCGGCGGCAACGCGCTGAAGTTTTATTCCTCGGTCCGCCTCGACATCCGCCGCATTGAATCGATCAAGGACGGTCAGGATGTGACCGGCAGCCGCGTGCGTGTCAAGGTCGTGAAGAACAAGATGGCGCCGCCGTTCAGGCAGGCGGAGTTCGACATCATGTTTGCCGAAGGCATTTCGAAATCCGGCGAGCTCGTCGATATCGGCGTGGAGAAGCGCGTGGTGGAAAAGGCGGGCGCTTGGTACTCTTATAAAGGCGAACGGCTCGGCCAGGGGCGTGAGGCCGTTCGTGATTTTCTCAAGTCGAATTCTGCCATTGCGAAAGAGATCGAGGGCAAGGTGCGCGACCTCGCCGGATTGCCGTCTCGGGGCGGCGAGAAGAAGGTTGATGCGAAAGAAGTTAAGGATGAGAAAACTGAACGGAAGGCCGAGGGGCGCCAGGACGACAAACGCGGTCACGGTGCCCGAGTGACGACCTAGGTGGAGGCAGTGCGGGGAGCGCGCAGCACAAAGCGGCGTTCGAAACCGGCGCCGGATTACCTCACGCTGGCGATCAGGTATCTCGCCCGAACCGATCGGACCGTGGCCCAGGTTGAGCGGTACGTTCAGGAAAAGGGTGCGAGCCGGGGCCAGGGGCGCCTGGTCGTTCGTGAACTGGAGCGTCGAGGTTATTTGGACGATCAGGCCTATGCGACGAGATGGGCGGAAGCCAGATTGTCGCGACACCCGATGGGACGCGAACGGCTTAAGGTTGAATTGCTCAGCCGCGGTTTTGAAGAAGGCGTCACTGAGCGGGCTTTGCGGCAGGCCTACCGCTCGATATCCGAGCAGGAGTTGGCTTGCCAGGCGCTCGAAGGGCGAGCGAGCCGGACGCGTCCGGCGCAATGGGTCAGGTTTCTGCGGCAACGCGGGTTCGATGACGACACGATTCAGCAAGTCACTCAGGTAGATTTGGAGGCGGGGTTGGACGAGTTATGAGCCAAAGTGTGAACGATCTGCGACGAGCCTTCATCCAGTACTTCGAACAGCAAGGACACCGGGCGGTTCCGAGCGCTCCCTTGATTCCACAGGCAGACCCGACGCTGCTGTTTACGAATGCCGGTATGAATCAATTCAAGCGGGTGTTCCTGGGCGAGGAGACGCGTGCATACAGCCGGGCGGTGACCGTGCAGAAGTGCCTGCGCGCCGGCGGCAAGCACAACGATCTCGAAAATGTGGGCTACACGAGGCGGCACCACACCTTTTTCGAGATGCTCGGCAACTTCTCCTTCGGCGACTATTTCAAGGAGGAAGCTATCCGGTTCGGTTGGGAATTTCTGACCTCCGTCGTCGGGCTCTCGAAGGACCGGATGTGGATCACGATCTTCCGTGAGGACGACGAAGCGGACCGTTTGTGGCGGAAGATCGGCGTCTCCCCGAGCCGCATCGTGCGTTGCGGCGAGAAGGATAATTTCTGGCAGATGGCGGATACGGGCCCTTGCGGCCCCTGTTCAGAGCTCCATTTCGATCAAGGCCCTTCGGTGCCGGGCGATGCCACGCCGAACGGAGAAGGCGACCGGGTCATCGAAATCTGGAACTTGGTGTTCATGCAGTTCAATCGTGACAGTGCGGGCACCCTGAATCCGCTGCCGAAACCGAGCATTGATACCGGTATGGGTCTGGAACGACTGACAGCGGTAGCGCAGGGGCGGCTCAGCAATTACGACAGCGATTTGTTCGCTCCCTTGCTCGCGGCGATCGGGACCAGAGCGGGGGCGCGGTATGGCGCGGCGGAGCAGGCCGATCGTTCCATGCGCGTCATCGCGGATCACTTGCGTGCGATCACATTCCTCATGGCCGACGGGGTGTTGCCGTCGAATGAGGGACGTGGATATGTGCTTCGCCGGATTCTTCGACGCGCGGCCCGCCATGGCCGGTTGTTGGGTATTACCGAACCGTTCCTGCATGAACTGACTGCGACGGTCGTGGATCAGATGGGCGAGGCCTATCATGAACTGCGCCCGGCGGCGGGCACGGTGGCGGAAGCGACGAGGGGCGAGGAAGAACGGTTTATCGCCACGCTCGATCAAGGACTGCCGATTCTCAACGATATGCTGACCAAGGCGCGGGTCTCGGGTCAGAACATGCTCCCGGGCACCGAAGTTTTTAAGTTGTACGACACGTATGGTTTTCCGATGGACCTCATCGCGGAAGCGTGCCGAGAGCAGAATATACGACTCGATGAAACGGGATTTGAATCAGCCATCGAAGAACAGCGCACGCGGGCCAGGAAGACGGGAGGCTTCGAAAGTGAGACGGCTCGCCCCGCATTGAGCGAACTGGCCGCACGCGTCGGTACCACGGCGTTCGTCGGTTACGAGCATCTGGATTCGGACGGTGTCGTGCAGGCGTTGCTTAAGGGCGATCGGCTGGTGAAGGAGGCGCGTGAAGGTGATGACGTCGAAGTCGTGCTGGATGTCACGCCGTTTTATGCGGAGGGCGGAGGACAGGCCGGCGATCAAGGACTCCTGACGGGTCCCGATGGCCGTGTGGAGATTCGTGAAACCACCAGACCCGTGCCGACCTTGATCGTGCATAAAGGTGTGGTCACGTCCGGTTCGATCCGTGAAGGGGAACGAGTACAGCTCTCCGTGAATAGCCGCACTCGCCACGATGCAGCCCGCAATCATACGGCGACCCACCTGGTGCATGCCGCCTTGCGGGATCTGTTGGGGCCGCATGTGAAACAGTATGGTTCGCTGGTGGCTCCGAACCGGTTGCGGTTCGATTTTGCGCATTTTCGCCCCCTCGCGTCACGCGACATCGACGAGATCGAGTCGATCGTGAATGAACAGGTACGCCAGGATCAACCGGTGCAAACCGATGTGATGGGGGTGCAGGAAGCCGTGGCCGGCGGCGCGCTGGCGTTTTTCGGCGACAAGTATGGGGATCAGGTTCGCGTGGTTCACATCGACACGTTCAGCAAGGAATTGTGCGGTGGCACGCATTGCCGGCGTACAGGCGAAATCGGTCTGTTCCGCATCGTGTCCGAGTCAGGGGTGGCTGCCGGTGTGCGCCGCATTGAATGTCTCACGGGCAGCGGCGCACTGCATTCGCTCAAGCGATTGGAAGCGGATATTCGTGAGTTGTCCGACCTCTTGAAAGTGGCACCGGGTGAAGTCTTGGCCCGTACGCGCAAGTTAAGCGAACAACTGAAAGAAAAGGAACGGGAACTCGCGGAGGTGAAGCTCAGGATGGCGAGTACCTCCTCCGGTGATGCGCAGGCTCGCGAGATCAAGGGGGTACAGGTTCACGCGCAACGTACGGACGGGCTTGACGTCAACGGTATGCGGGCGCTGGCCGATCAATTACGCGACAAACTGCGCAGCGGAGTCGTGGCGCTCGGGGCGGCGAACGACGGCAAAGTGTCGTTGCTCGTCGTGGTGACCAAGGATCTGATCGGACGTCTGAAAGCGGGCGAACTTATCAAGGAAATGGCGACGGAAGTCGGCGGAACCGGGGGCGGGCGACCTGAGATGGCTCAAGCCGGTGGAAAAAATCCGGAGGGACTCGACACCGCGTTAGAAAAAGTTTTTGGGTTGGTCCAGAAGGCCCTTGAAGGGTAAACTGATGAAAGGCCAACGGATTCTCGCCATCGATCACGGCTCCAAGCGGATCGGGTTTGCCCTGAGCGATGAACTCGGGTGGACGGCCCAGCCGCTGGAAACGTTTTACCGGCGAAATCCCGATGCCGACATCCGGCATATTCAGGACCTGGTTCGTGAGCACGAAGTCGGGCAGGTGCTGGTCGGGATGCCTTTTCGGCTGGATGGCGAGATCGGTCCCGCGGCCAAAGTCGTCGCGGAGTTCATTCAGTTACTGGAGCCTGCGCTGTCAGTCCCGGTGATCACCTGGGATGAACGGATGACGACGTGCGCGGCGGAAGACCTCCTGATCGCGGCCGACGTCGGTCGCCGGAAGAGGAAAGGAATTGTCGACCGTATTGCGGCGGCGATTCTCCTCCAGAGTTATCTGGCGAGTTTGGAGCAGCCGGCTAGAGGTCAGGCGAACGATCTGATCGGACCCGTGGAAATTGATCCCTGGGCCTTTGACGAACCCCGAGTCGATGATGCAGAAGAAAGCGATCATGGGCCTGGTCCTGGCGGCAGCGATGCTCGCGGTTCTCGCGGGATATCTCGTGCTGCGTTGGGCTCAAAGTCCCGTCGCGAGCGGACCTCCTAAGCCTCCCTCACACATTGTCTTCATTCCCGAAGGCAGCACCTTTCAACAGGTGGCCACTCTTCTGAAAAACGAGCGGTTGATCCGGAGCCGATCGGCGTTTTTGCTGTTGGGAAAAACGCGGGACAACGATCGCAGAGTCCGTCCCGGCGAGTATGAATTGGATGCCGGTATGTCCTCGCAGGATATCCTGGCGAAGCTGCTCGCCGGTCGGGTGGTGCTCCATCCCGTTACGATCCCTGAAGGGTACAGTCTGACGCAGATTGCCGAGGTGCTGGCGGCGCAGCAGGTGACGGATATGAACGAATTCACCAGGCTGGCGCGGGATCGTGCATTTATCTCGACCCTTGGCATCGAAGCGGATTCGCTGGAAGGCTATCTCTTTCCGGAAACCTATTCCTTTGCAAAGGGTACGAAGGCGCGGGAGGTGATCAAGACGATGGTCGACGGTCTCCATCGCGTCTGGGACGCCGAGTTGCAGGAACAGGCGGCCCGGATGAAAATGACGTTGCATCAGGTATTGACCCTTGCCTCTGTCATTGAGAAGGAAACCGGAACGAAGGACGAGCGGGAACTCATCGCGGCGGTGTTCCACAACCGCTTGCGGAAAAAGATCCCGCTGCAAAGCGACCCGACGGTGATCTACGGGTTGCCCGCCTTCGACGGCAACATTCACAAGCGTGACCTCTCCGTTGTGAGCCCGTACAATACGTATCGCGTGCAGGGCCTTCCGCCGGGACCGATCGCCAGTCCCGGAGCCCATTCACTGCGCGCGGCGCTGTTTCCTGCCCAGGCAACCTACCTGTACTTCGTCTCTCGGAATGACGGAACCCATCAGTTTTCTTCCACGCTGGCCGAGCACAATCAAGCGGTGGAGAAGTATCAGAAACAGTACTTCCGCAAACGTGCCCGGGGCAATCTGGTCGCCCATGGTGCGTGATCGAACGAAGCGGATGCTACAGGCCCCGTCTCATTGCCTCATCGATCTGGGAGTGTGAAAGGAATATTGGTATGAGTGTGACCCCGTGGAATGAATCGTTGCCGCTGTATCTGGATCATACCGTGCTGCGTCCGGAGGCCACCAGGGCCGATGTGTTGCGCCTCTGTGCCGAAGCCAGGGAAGAGGGTTTCGTCGTGATTTTTGTGCCGCCCTGTTATGTGGATGAGGCGGTTGCCGCGGTTGCAGGGACCGATGTCCGGGTAGGCATTCCGATCGGCTTTCCCCTCGGCGGGCATTCGACTCACGCCAAGGTCACCGAAGCCATGGAGGCGGTGGCGCACGGCGCGCGGGTGCTGGATATGGTCATCAATATCAGTCGGTTGAAATCCGGCGACCACGATCTTGTACGGCAGGATATGGCCGCCGTCGTTGAAGCGACCCCCGGCGTGAATCACAAGGTGATTCTGGAAACCTGCCTGCTGACGCGAGAAGAAAAGATCACGGCCTGCCGCCTGGCTGTCGAGGCCGGGATGGACTACGTGAAGACCTCGACCGGATTCAATCAGGCCGGAGCGACAGTGGAAGACGTTCGGCTGATGAAAGAGGCCGTGGCGGGACGGGCGAAGGTGAAGGCTTCCGGTGGAATCAGAGATTGGAAGGCCACGCGTGAGTTGCTGGAGGCAGGCGCCGACCGGATCGGCACCAGCGCGAGTCTGAAGATTCTGCATGAATGGCGCGCCGCGCTGGTTGCGGTACGGTGACCTCTCATGCTGCGTGAAAGCCTTGCTCGTTCCGGTGGATTTGATATAGTGCGCTCATGATGACTCGAATCGTCTTGCTGGTGCTCGATGGTTTCGGAATCGGCGCCTTGCCCGATGCCGACGTGTATGGCGACGCCGGCTGCAACACCCTGCAGCGGCTGGCTGCCATTTCCAAGGGGCTCGCCCTGCCGAACTTCGAACAACTCGGTCTCGGGCATCTGGGCCAGTTTCAAGGTATTCGCCCGATGGTGCAGCCGGAAGGCTGTTACGGGACTCTCGGGTTTTCGACCAAGGGAAAGAATTCTCTCTCCGGGCATTGGGAAATCGCCGGATACGTAATCGAAGAGGGCGAGCGCCCCTGTGAAACTTTCACGACCGAGCTGGCGACGGCGCTGGAGGCTGCGCTGGGACAGAAAACCCTGGGCAATTGCCGTGCGGTCACGCAGGAGCCGATCGCCGAATTCGGCAGGGAGCATCAAAAATCGGGGATGCCCATCGCCTGGATCGATACGGCGGGGACTATTTTTCTGGGGGCGCACGAGCAGGTGGTGCCGCCTGAAGAACTATATCGCCTGGCCCGTGAAGCCCGAAAGTTGCTCAAGAGCATGGTGCCGATCGTGCGCGTGGTCGCCTGTCCCTTCGTCGGGCAGTCGGCGGAATTCGTTTGGACGGAGCGACGCCGGGATTTTGCTGTGGAACCGCCGGGGCTGACATTGCTGGATCACTTGAGCCGGGCCAGCCAGCTCGTCATCGGGGTGGGGAAGGTCGGTGATCTGTTCAGCGGGCGCGGGGTGACGAGATCCGTGCCGCTGTTCCAGGCGGAGGCGGTCATGGAAGAAGTGATCGGCATGTTCAGCAAGGTGCCTCGCGGCCTCATCTATGCCAACCTCCCGGTCATCAATCCCGACCTTCAGACTACGGTGTCCACCTTGCAGCAGATCGATCGCCGCCTGCGGGATTTGCAAGAATCCCTCAAGGTCGGGGATGTGCTGATCATCACGGGAGATCACGGGTTCGACTGTGCCAGGCCGAATCCAGGGCACTCAAGGGAGTATGTGCCTTGTCTTGTCACCGGTCCGCGGCTCGCGCGTGGTGTGAACCTTGGAACCAGGACGACCGCAGCGGACCTCGGCCAGACTATCGGCGAAGCGTTAGGGGCGACGAGACTGCCTTGGGGGGATAGTTTCCTGGACGCCCTGCAGTCCCGTTAGCGCGTGGTTATCCATCAATAGTGGCGGCGAGGGAAAGGAGTACCTGTGTCGATCGATGCGACGTTGCAATCTCTCGGGATCGAATTGCCCGCTCCGCCGAAGCCGGTTGCCAGTTACGTGCCGGCAGTCCTCGTCGGCGATCTGCTGTATCTCAGCGGCATGCTGCCGTTTCGAGACGGCCAGGTCGTTATTACCGGGAAACTGGGTCAGGAGGTCACGGTCGAGCGCGGGGCCGAGGCGGCCAGGCTGGCGCTCCTGAATGCCTTAGCGGTGATCCGGCACGAGCTAGGTTCATTGGATCGCGTGCAGCGCATCGTTCGCGTCGTGGGTCATGTAGCGTCGGCTGCCGGGTTTGTGCAGCAGCCGGCGGTCATCAATGGCGCATCCGATCTGCTGGTGCAGGTATTCGGCCAGGCAGGACGCCACGCTCGGGTGGCACTGGGTGCGGCGGAGTTGCCGTTGCACGCTGCGATTGAACTTGAATTGCTGGTCCAAGTCAGACCGTAAGAAACTCTCCTGCTTCTGTGTCCCTTCTGCATTGCCCGCTCGCCTTGACATCAAAAAAATCCGCTTGTTATAGTCCGTGAGCCCCTTCGTTCATTGTCGTACCCACCACCCAGCCTCGCTGCAGTTGCGTGGGGTTTCCGTGCCACGTGTGGAATGTTCGTCTGATGTATCATCATTTCAGCCTTGCCCGGGCCGGCTGTTCAGGCCCATGCAGAGGCTCTCGGTAGGGAGTATCATCCCATGCAATACATCGCTCGTATCGTGCTTGGTATCGTTCTATTCTCAGGCCCGGTCGTTTCCGGCGAGGCCAGGGCAGAGACACCGGTTCTTCATCCCAATGCCGCCGTACCGGGATCGACCCTGTCGATCACCGGAAAAGGATTCGGGCCGTATAAGTCCACGAAGTTTAATCAGGTCACCTTCCAGGGCGTGCCGGCGTTGGTGCAGCGCTGGGAGTCCGATCTCATTGAAGTGCGCGTGCCTTCTCAGGCGGCCAATGGGCCGGTCGACGTCATCATCGGGAGGAAGCACCTGAAGGCGGGTTCGTTTACGCGGTTACAGCCCGTCATTCACTCCTTGTCGCCGACTGAGGCGGAACCGGGCACGATTCTGGAGATTACCGGCGAACATTTTGGCAATACCGCCGGACCGCGTGATCCCAATACGATTTTCGGGGTCAACAGCGTTGCTGTGGGCGACGTGACTGTTCGTGTGCGCAAGTGGCGCGACGATAAGATCGAAGTTGAATTGCCTGCCAATGTGCAGGCCGGCGATGTCGTGGTTCGCATGGCATCGTCCGACCCGCTACCTGACGGCTCTTGTTGCGCACCCGTTAAGCAAGTAGTGAGCAACAGCCTGCCGGTACGGGTGCTGGCTTCAGTGCGCGTCGATCCGGTGAGTGGTCCGGTGGGCACGAAAGTCGTCCTGTTCGGGAAGGGATTCGGCGCGACGAGAAACCCTGAAGATGGGGTGTCGTTCGGCGGCCACCTGGCCACGGTGTCGCAATGGACTGATACGGCCATCGTGGTGCATGTGCCGCTCGATGCGCAAACAGGCCCCGTGGTGATAAAACGAAACGGGCAGGAGCGCACGGTCGGCGGCTATACGGTGCAGACGCCCCAGGCAACGGGTCTGACCCCGGCTGAGGCTCCGATCGGAACCCTGCTGAAAATTACCGGAGACAATTTCGGCTTCTATTCTGAAGCCGGCTCAACTCCCTACAATTACATCGATTTTTCTCTTAGTGAAAACACGGTCGAGATCGGTGGGGTGCAGGCCATTGTCTATCGGTGGGGCAATGACCGGATCGATGTTTGGGTACCGTATAGTGCCAAGAGCGGCCCGGTGGTTGTGAAACGTGCCGCCAATTCCCCGAATCCAGACGGAACCTGTTGTGCCGATAAGAAGGTGCTTGAGACCGAAGTCGGTATGTTTACGTTGGTCACGCCGAAGATCGACTCCTACAGTCCGACCAGCGGGGGATTGGACGAGGTGGTCACAATCAAGGGGAGCGGGTTCGGTAAGTTTCTCAAGACGGCTGAACCAAGCAAGCTGATCACGGACAGTGTCTATGCGAGGCTTGCTCCTGTGTTGGGAGAAAACGTGTCCCGCACCGAAGTGTTGTTCAACGGAATCGGTGCGATCGTGCAGTCATGGACGGACACGGAAATCAAAGTCAAGATTCCTCATCGTCATTCCTATGGGGTGGGCAAACTCGGTGAGTTTAATCCGGATTTGACGTCCGGGCCGCTCGTGGTCCGTCGAGGATCGTGGGACCTTCTGCCGGACGGATCCTGCTGCACGCCGAAGAAGTGGGTGACGCTTGAGGCCGGCACGTTTACTATCCAGTCGAAGGGATTGCCTGATGCGAGTTACTGGCGGAATCCCAGTTCAGAGAATACTCACCATCAACAATGAGGCGTCGAACTTTGCACATCCTGGCAGGTGCGTCCTGGTTGCTCATTGCCCTTCTGTGCGCAGGCACGGCCGAGGCGGATTCCCCGGCGATCCGGGCTACTGTGGCTATGCAGAAGAGTGGATCTGAAGCTACGTTGCTGGGGATGTTTTTTCACGATCCTCAACTTGGCTGGGCCGTGGGGTCCGGCGGCACGGTTCTCAAGACGACCGACGGCGGTCGCAAATGGAAGAAAGTGTCCAGCGGTACCACATCGCTGCTGACGGCCGTGTATTTCCAGGACGCCCGTCGTGGATGGGTTGTGGGCGCCAATGGCACCGTGCGGACCAGCCGGGATGGTGGAGAAACCTGGAGCGTGGTGTTTGTATCCACGCAGGCCCCGCTCTATGGGATTGCGTTCGTGACGCCTCAGAAGGGTTGGTTGGTCGGCGGTAACGGCACGATTCTGCAGACAACCGACGGGGGAGAGAACTGGGCCGATCAAGCCAGCGGCACGAACGCCGCGCTACATTCCATCGTGTTGACGAACCAGCAGCACGGGGCGATCGTTGGCGCACTGGGCACGATTCTCACGACATCCGATGGCGGCGCGACCTGGACACCCCAGGTTAGCCAGAGTTCGGCCACGTTTTTCGATGTGGCCTTCGCGGATGATGTGAACGGCTGGGTGGTCGGCAATGCCGGGGCGTTGTTTCAAACAACCGATGGGGGCACGCACTGGATCGATCGGACCTTACCCTGCGGACGGACCTGTAATAAAATGACCGATCTGATCCGCGTCCGCTTTACCGATGCGCAACAGGGCTGGATCGTGGGGGAGCATGGCCAGATTTTGCGAACCACCGATGCGGGTTTTAACTGGGTGGAAGAAGCCAGCCCGGTGAAGCGCTCGCTCATGGCCTTGAGTTTTCCTCGCACTACTGCCGGCTGGGCGGGAGGCGAAGGGGGCATCATTATTTCGATCAGTCCCGGACGCCGGTAGGGCTGGCCAGATCCTGACCCTACCCCAGTCGGCCCAATCGACTCTGCACAATACTCAGCGCGGTGACTGCGGCGGTGTCCGCACGGAGGATGCACTGGCCGAGACTCACCGCCTGGCAGTTCTGTGCTAAGGCCAGGGCGATCTCTTCTTCCGCCCACCCCCCTTCAGGTCCGATAATCACGGCGAGTTGTTCCGAGATGAGATTCGACAGGGGCACTCTGGCCAATGCGAGAGCCTCCTGGCGTTCTGCCAGGAGAAGCGAGCAGGATGCTTTGAGGGTAGAAAAGAACCGGCGTGATTCCAGCGGTTCCAACACCTGAGGTGGTTGCCACTGCTCCGATTGTTGGGCGGCCTCACTGGCGATCCGCTGCCAGCGGGCCACTTGAGAGGAGATCCTGTCCGACTGCGGTCGTACGACCCCATGGCGCGCGACGAGGGGTAGGATTGTCCGCACGCCTAACTCGCTCGCCTTTTGCACTACCCAATCCATATGGTCGCCTTTGAGCAAGGCTTGTGCGAGTAACAAGGGAGGACCGGTCTCGACTGGGCCCTGCCGTTGTTCGAGAATCTCTGTCGTCACCGCCTGCTGGGCCACGTGCATCACTCGCACGCGATATCGTCGTCGCTGCTCATCGGTAAGCCAGAGATCTTCACCGGGTTTGACGCGCAGGCTGGCCCGCACATGATGGCAAAGATCGCCCGTGAGAGTGATCCGGGTTTCGCGAATGTCTGATGAGGAGACGAAGAAAGCCGGCATGGTGGTCGGCGGATCAGGCGGGGCGGTGATTGGTCTATTCGAAGAACGTTTTCATCTTGTCGAGAAAGCCTTCACCTTCGGTGTCTTTTGTGTAACCGCTTTCCTTGGCAAATTCTTCGAGTAGCTCTTTTTGCTTTGAATTGAGCTTGGTCGGAATCTCGACTTTGACGTGAAACAGTTGGTCGCCGGTATGGCCGCCCTTGAGGTTAGGAAAACCGAGGCCTTTGAGACGAAGGATCTTGTCCGGCTGGGTGCCGGCTGGAATTTTCATGAAGGTATTGCCCTTGAGTGTCGGTACCTCCACGCGGCCGCCCAGAATTGCGGTGACGAGATTCACTGGGAGATCGCACACAATGTCCTGACCTTCGCGGCGGAAGTGGGGATGGGGCTTTACCGTGATGGCAACGTACAGGTCCCCCTGCGGGCCGCCCTGAACACCGTGTTCGCCCTCATTCGCGAGCCGCAGGCGCATGCCGGTCTCGATACCGCCCGGAATCTGCACGGAGAGCATCCGTTCCTTGCGAATACGCTGCCGCCCGCCGCAGGCCTGGCAGGGCTCAGTAATGATCTGTCCGACCCCTTCGCATTGACCGCAGGGCCGGCTGACACTAAAGAATCCTTGTTGGAATCGGAGTTGGCCCTGTCCTTTGCAGGCGGGACACATCTTGATCGCTGTGGCTGAACGAGCACCCGTCCCTTTGCAATCGGCGCAGGTCTCCCACCGGGGGATCTTGAGTTTCGCTTCCTTTCCGAAGACCGACTCTTCGAACGTGACCTCAAGATTGTATTGGAGATCGTTGCCGCGTTCGGCGCGGGCGCGTCCTCGCGGCTGGCCGAAGAAGTCCTCGAAAATATCGTTGAAGATGTCGCCGAATCCGCCTTGTCCGCCGAAATCGAATCCCTCTGCCCCCTGCGGTCCACCGGCATGACCGAAGGTATCGTATCGCCGCCGTTTTTCCTGGTCGCTGATGACCTCGTACGCTTCGTTCAGCTCTTTGAACTTTTCTTCCGCGGTTTTTTTCTGTTCGGGCGATGTGTGGAGATCAGGATGGTGCTGGCGGGCAAGTTTCCGGAATGCCTTCTTGATCTCGTCGTCGGACGCGGTTCGCTCGATGCCGAGAGTTTCGTAGTAGTCGCGCTTAGCCACGGAGGATTCTTACCCGGTTAAATGTGCAACACGACCGAGTATCACCAGTGTGATACTCGGTCGTGCAATCGGTGAGAGTGTTACTTCTTATCCTTGTCGACTTCTTCGAACTCCGCATCCACGACCTTTTCATCGGTCTTGGCCTGCGCGCCGCCGTCTCCGGAGGAAGCGGCTGAATCAGCCCCGGCGCCGGCACCGGCAGAGGCTTTCTTGTACATCTCCTCCGCCAGCTTATGGGATGCCGTGGTCAGCGTCTGCGTAGCCGTTTCGATGGCGGCGGGATCGTCGCCTTCCATCGCTTTACGGAGTCCGGCGATGGCTTCGGTGATCTTGGTCTTATCGTCTTCGCCGATCTTGTCGCCATGTTCGGTCAGGTTCTTTTCTGTGCTGTACAGCAAGGAGTCAGCCTGGTTACGGGCTTCGGCCACCCGGCGACGTTTCTTGTCGTCTTCGGTGTGGGACTGGGCATCTTTGACCAGCTTATCGACTTCTTCCTTGCTGAGTCCGCTCGATGCCGTGATCTTGATGGACTGTTCCTTCTGCGTGGCCAGGTCTTTGGCCGCGACGTGCACGATGCCGTTGGCATCGATGTCGAAGGAAACTTCGACCTGAGGCATCCCGCGTGGAGCGGGAGGAATGCCGACGAGGTCGAATTGTCCCAACAATTTGTTGTCGTTTGCCATCTCGCGTTCACCCTGGAACACGCGAATGGTGACGGCGGTCTGGTTGTCGGCAGCGGTCGAGAACACCTGGCTCTTCTTCGTGGGAATGGTGGTATTGCGCTCGATCAATTTCGTAAATACGCCGCCGAGGGTTTCGATACCGAGCGACAAGGGCGTCACATCCAGCAGCAACACGTCCTTGACTTCGCCCTTGAGCACGCCGCCCTGGACGCCGGCTCCGATTGCCACGACTTCGTCCGGGTTCACGCCGCGATGCGGTTCTTTTCCAAAGAAGTCCTTCACGACCTGGATGACTTTCGGCATGCGGGTCATACCGCCGACCAGCACGACTTCCTGGATGTCCTTCGCGCTCACACCGGCATCCGCCAACGCCTTGCGGCAAGGCTCGATAGTCCGTTGGATGAGGTCGGCAACCAGCTGCTCCAACTTCGCCCGGGTCAGTTTGATGACCATGTGCTTCGGACCGCTGGCGTCTGCAGTAATGAAGGGCAGGTTGATCTCGCTTTCCTGAGACGAGGAGAGTTCGATCTTGGCCCGCTCCGCCGCTTCCTTGAGGCGTTGCAACGCCATCCGGTCTTTGCGGAGGTCGATGCCTTGATCTTTCTTAAACTCCTCGACCAGCCAATCCATCACTCGCTCGTCGAAGTCGTCACCACCGAGATAGGTGTCGCCGTTCGTCGATTTGACTTCGAACACGCCGTCGCCGATTTCCAGGACGGACACGTCGAACGTACCACCGCCAAGATCGTAGACGGCAATGCGCTCGTCCTTTTTCTTGTCGAGACCGTAGGCCAGTGAGGCGGCCGTGGGTTCGTTGATGATGCGGAGAACGTTTAGCCCGGCGATCTGTCCGGCGTCTTTGGTCGCCTGGCGCTGGCTGTCGTCGAAATAGGCCGGCACCGTCACGACCGCTTCAGTGACCTTTTCGCCCAGATAATCTTCGGCGGTCTGGCGCATCTTCTGCAGGATCATAGCTGAGACTTCCGGCGGGCTATAACGCTTCCCGCGTAATTCGACGTGCGCATCGCCATTGTCCGCTTCGACCACCTTGTAGGGGAGCCGCTTCAAGGCTTCCTGCACTTCTTTGCTGCGGAACTTGCGTCCCATCAGGCGCTTGACTGAAAAGATGGTGTTTTCCGGATTGGTGATGGCTTGCCGCTTGGCGATTTGTCCTACCAGGCGCTCGTTCTTATCTGTAATGCCCACCACCGAGGGAGTTGTGCGACTTCCTTCCGCATTGGCGATGACGACCGGGTCTCCACCGCTCATGATGGCGACGCAGGAGTTCGTCGTGCCGAGGTCGATTCCGATAACTTTGCCCATGGGTTGGCTCCTTCGCAAAAAATATCAATACGTGAACGATCGTGTCAGCTGTGCTTCTGAAACCAGTTCTTCAATGATTCGGCCCTAGTTTGCGGCTCCGGTCGACACGGTGACCATGGCGGCGCGGAGGATGCGGTCCTGGAGGAGATATCCCTTTTGATACTCCTCCACGACATGGTTTTCAGGGATTGTGTCTGACGGAACCTGGGCGACTGCCTGTTGCGTGGCCGGGTCGAAGGCCTGGCCGACGCTGTCCACCGCTCTGACACCGAACTTCGTCAGTGCCCCCACAAGTTGCTTCAGCGTCAATTCCACGCCCTCTGTCAGGGCATCGACGGACCCGCTTCCCTTCGACGATTTAATGGCGCGCTCAAGATTGTCCACAACGGGCAATAGTTCCCTCAGGATTTGTTCGTTTCCAAACTTGATTTGCTCACGTTGGTCGCGTTGAGCCAGCCTTTTGTAGTTGTCGAACTCCGCGGCAAGCCGCAAATACTTTTCGTTGAGGGCTTTGCATTCATCGGACTTAGCATCCAGTACCTGCTGAAGTTCGTTCACACCCTCCATGGTGCCTGCAGATGCCTCGTTGGAACCGTCTAAGTTGTCGATACTGTGAATATTCTTATCGTCTTCAGACATTGATTACACCTTTGCTGGGGAGTGAGATAGCCACCGGAGAATGGAAGTCAACGGGGAATAAAAAGAAATCATCGTTTTTTCAGATTCCTAGGGGTGTGAGGCGGAAGGTAACGTCAGCCTGTGTGAGCCGGACCTAGGTCAAGCGGTTTCGATGGTACAGGAGTTCTAAGCCTTCGAGCGTCAGGAAGGGGCGGACTTCTTGGATCGTTTCAGTTTCTTGCGCAATGACGGTCGCGAGTCCTCCGGTTGCGATGACGGTCGAGGTCCGTCCGAGCTCCCGCTCCATGCGTCGGACAATACCGTCCACCAATCCGACATACCCGAAGAGCAGACCGCTTTGGATGCCGCCGATCGTATCGGTGCCGATGACGGTCTTAGGGCGGATAATTTCAACTTTGGGAAGCTTGGCGGTTTTGGAAAAGAGGGCATCGGCTGAAATTCCAAGGCCCGGGGCGATGACGCCGCCGAGATATTCCGCGGACTTGGTCACGGCACAGAAGGTCGTGGCGGTTCCAAAGTCGACGATAATCAGATCGGATCGGTACCGCGCATAGGCCGCGGCAGCGTTGACGATGCGGTCGCTGCCGATTTCCTTCGGGTTGGCATACCGCAAGGTAAGGCCGGAGTCCGTATCAGGTCCGACGATCACAGGGGTACGGTGAAAGTAGGCTTGCACAAGGGAGTCGAAGGTGCCGGTCAGTGCGGGGACGACACTCGAGAGAATACAGCCGGTAATTTGCTCCGGGGTGAAGCCGGCGTTATGGAGCAAATTGAGCAAGAGAATACCGTATTCATTGTCGGTCCGCCGTGATTCGGTGGCCAGGCGCCAATGCCCGCGTAGGGTGGAATCTTCGAACAGGCCCCACACCACATTGGTATTTCCGATGTCGACCGTCAGCAGCATCGTACACCCACTCTACCCCAACCCATTGTCCGATTTCATCCCCGCAGGTGGATGACTTCCGCGCTTCGAACTTCCAGCAATCGGTGAGGGGAAGCGAGGGAGGTCTCGGAAGTCACACGCAAACGGAGGCATCCATCGTGGCCGATCGACTCCGCAATCCCCTGCACGTTCCCGTTCTCTTCCAGAGCCACGCGGACGGTCCTGCCGACTGTGGAGCAGCGTCGCGTGAATTCATCCATCATGCCGGAAGGTCCTTCATGGAAGAGCCGATCCATTCGTTGCTCCAGTTGGAGGAGGAGATCAGTCAGGATCGTCACACGGTCGAGCGGGCGGCCGGTTTCCGTCGCAAGCGTCGTGGCGGAGGCCTGCAGTTCTTTCGGGAAACTATCTGCCCCGGTATTAATGTTCAACCCGATGCCGATGATGATGGCTAGGCTTCGGTCAGCGGCCGTGGTTTGCTCGCACAGAATGCCGCCGATTTTCTTGTCGCCGATCAACAAATCGTTAGGCCACTTCACTGAG
>JBEIQG010000222.1:0-5890 GCA_040376625.1 Nitrospira sp.
CGACGAGCGCCTGTTCCAACTTGCCTCGCTGCGCCGCCGAACGGCCTTGCTGCATCAGCTCATCGGCCGATGGTCCGGTGTCGGCGGCGGAAGTCACCGAGCAGACGAGCAGGAGCATGATCGCGAATCTGAGCCCCGTCTGAACTGACGCGCGAACCCGTAATACCATTTGATGCCTTCCCGTTGCGTCGTTCGGCTCTCGTTCTCCCAAAGAGCCTATAGCGTAGAGTTCAACGTGTATGGCCGGAAATTGAGAGCGGGCCTCTTGCTATCAGCGATACATCAGACATGCGCTCTTACTCCCAACGAGATACGCGTCACGATTCACGGCTGTTGCGCGAGAAGTCGGCGGACCTTTTCAGCATGCTAAAGTTAGAGAACCTGCACCACCAGTTGTAGATGAATGCCGTGATCCTGCAGGTTGCCTTCGCCCCCACGCACATGATTGAGCTGCTGTCCCCAATACACTTCGAACCGCGCACGCTCCTGCGGCAGAATGGCCCACCGTAAACCGACCCCCACGCTGGCCAAGGTCCGAGGATCGGGCGTCTCGCCTTTTGCGTTCCAAGCATGGCCGAAATCGACGAATTGCGCAAACTGCAGCCGGTCTTCGCCGGATGCGAACCGCAGCAGAGGAAAGCGCGATTCAAATGACGCCAGCACGGCATCGTCCCGCACGAGGGTATTCTCCCGATAGCCGCGCACGCTGAATCGTCCGCCGACGGGCATTTGCTCCAGAGGAAAGAGCCGGTCGTTGGCGAGCTGTGCGGCCACGCGTCCTAACAACTGCACGCCCCACCACTCTTCCACACGCTTGACCGCCTGGGCTTGCCCCAGCCAGGACACGAATTGGCCGTCCGGCAAGGGACCGCTGTTGATCGTGGCACCCAGGACATTCAGGCCGACGCTGATTCGGGACAGGGCCGCAAAGACGAAGGAAGGCGAGCGATGGGTATACTCCTGGCTGAATCGAAGCGCGCTGACGGTCGCCACGCCTGTGGTGGACGAACCGGGAATGAACAGGGAGGGAAGTCCCGGCGCGTCGAAGGCGGAGGTCGTTTTCAGGTAGAGATGTTCCCCGACGAGGGAGAGCGCGAACTCGTCGGTGACGGTACGGTAGACCGGTTGCCGGATGGCCAGGCCGATGATTTGAGTATCGACATTCAGATCGAGGGTGCGGAAGGGATCTTCCACCACCAGGAACGCATTCTTCCGGTAATAGGCCGTCAGCGTCGTGTCGTACGCGTTAAGCGGCAGGCTGTACGAGGTATCGATGATCGGATTCACCCCGTTGGAGCGACCATAGGTAAAGATGAACTGATCGCCATGACCCGTGAGATTTTGATGGGCCACCGTGGCGAGTCCCCGTTCCGCGCCGACCACCGGGGTTTGATAGTTGTTGAAGTCCAGCCAGGCCCTGAAAGGATTGGCGTCTTTGACCCGCAGGTTCAGCACGCTTTCGCCCCGCACGTCGCCCGGTTTCAACTCCGCGTTGACCCGTTCGATGCGCGCATCCTGCTGCAGCAGTTGAATCCGTTCTTGGAGCGGCTGGATGCTGACGGGAGTGCCAATGCCGCGCGCCACGCGATCGCGTAGATACGAGCTGCGGAACCACTGGTTGCCCTCGATGTCGATTCGAGAGAGCCGGCCCTCGACAATCTGAATGACGATGGTGCCGAAGGTCACATCCTGGTCGGGGATGATGGCTCCGGAGGTGAGATAGCCTCTATTCACGTAGAGGAGGGTAAGAGCCAGACGGACCCGCTCCAGATCCTCCGTCGTCAATTCACGATTGCGATAGGGGGCGACGACGTCGGCCAGCTCCGCGTCAGAAAACACGGTACTGCCGGTGACGTGGATGTCATGGACGAAGACCCGCACCGATCCCAATCGGTTCTGGGGCGGTGTCAACGATGCGGGGGGCACCTCAGGAAGAATGGGGCTGGGCGGCGGGGTGTCCGGCGCCTTGAACTCTTCCCTCAACGGCGCGGGAGGTTTTCCCGATCGGCCGGTCGGGTCGAAAATCGGAGGGAGCGGCGGCGCGACCTGGGCCATGGCCGGAACGTCGTAGAGGCACATGCTCATGAGGAGGCCTGCGCACAATGATGGAGTGGGTGAATTCCACAGTCGCACGTAAGATCCCTATTCGCCTGGTCCTCAGGCCCGACTTGTCACGATCCACAGCCTGGTACCAGGCTCTGCACGCCATGTGGCGGCAATGGACTAATCCGGTCCGCCACCTGTCCCACGATCACTCGTTCCCGATGGGCAGTTTCAGCGTGTAACTGCGTCGAGGAGTCAGCCGACAAGAAGGGACTCATCAGCCAGCCGCCAGGTTCTGCCGGGAGGGCATCCCTGCTCGAGACCACGAGGCTGCTCAAGCGACCGTTCCCCTGAGCGGCACAGCGCTGGGTAAGAAGCTGGTGCGCTTGCAGCGGGCGTTGCGGCAGGGTAGCCAGGGTGTTGCTCAGGCTCGACACAGGGGATTGAATGTTCACCGAACCGCTCAACCCGAATTGGGACGACGCACTCACCACGCTGGTCTGGTCGGTGAGAAAGGTCCCGGCGATGATGTTGATGTTGCCGCCCGCTCCTTCCGTGGCTTGCGCCAAGACCTGACTGTTATGCAGAGTGACCACGGCGGGATCAAGGAGGATGTTCCCGCCGGAGGTGTTGGGCCCTCCTTGCACGGAGGTGTTGATTTGGCTGTTCGCGAGGCGAATCGCATCGGTGGCTTGCACTGTAATATTCCCTCCGCTGCCATGGAGGGCCTGCGCCGTCACGGAAGCATTCTGGCTGAGAAACTGAGAACCGGCGTTGATTGAAAGGTTGCCGGCATCGGCCCCTCCGGTGTTACTTGCTGATATAGTCGAACCGGGACCTAAGGTGATTGATTCTTGTCCACTGACGACGATATTCCCGCCATTCTGAGTTCCGCTGGAGACGGTGGAGATACCGCTGCCGTGCATGATGAGGGTCCCGGCCGAGACGTCAATGCTGCCGCCCTGATCCTGCGTGTTCGCCGACTGCGGCCGGACATTGTTCACATTGGATGAGATGGTCGTGTTTTCCAGCCGGATCGGCCCGCTTGCTTTCAGCTCGATCTTGCCTCCCAGCGCATCCACCCTCGTGTCCGTCTCCATGCTGGTTCCGGCAAGATTAATGGAGGAGGCGGGCGGGAACGGCGTCCCCTCGGGCATGGGTACGCTTTCACCGGTGATACTGATCGCGCCCGCCCCGCCGCGTCCGGTACTGCTGCTGGAGATCACCACTCGGGCCGGATCCGTGGAATTCAGTATCCGGGGCTCGCCGAGCGTTCCACCGGGCCCGGTTCCCGGGCGAGTCGTCAAGTGGTCGGCATGGATTTCGATGCTACTCCCGATACGATTGCCGTGCGTCGGCGCAATGATTCCGCCTCCCGTGATGTCTAGATTCTTAGCCGACACAAGCAGACTTCCTTGAACACCTCTCCCATCCGTCAGAGCGCGGCTTCTCTCACCGGCTCCCACGACATCGATCAGCTGTCCATTACTATCCTTGACGTTGCTGACATTGTTGACTTGGGAATTCAGCACGGAATGGTCCAACACGAGATTGTCGGCTCGAATCCTGAGAATCCCTGGAAGTCCCTCATGTTTAGACTCGACCGTCACCTCGGAATTGGTAAGCTGGATCGTGTTGGTCGGTTGATCGGGAAAATCCGGCTCCCAAATGGCGCCGAACGAAAAGAAGTTATCCTTGATGATCTTCGTGATGCCGGCTTGCGCTCGTCCGCTGCTCGTATTGGTGATCGAAGAATTGTCGGCCGTTACGGAATTCTGCGCGCGCAACCAGATCTCACCTGCGCTGGGCCCCCCCTGACATAAGGGGCACGATCCAATATCCGACACCTTCGCATCAGCCGCGATGGTGCTGTCTTTCAGGGCGATATCATGAGCGATAATGTCGATACGGCTGAACCCCTGATTGCGTGCAAACTCACCGTTCGGTTTGTCTTCATGGATGTTGAAATCTTGCGTCGTAACGGAGATAGTCGTATCGGTAAACGCTGCTTGACCTTGCGTTCGCATCATCACGATCGCGCCCGGCGCATTCCCGAAAGCTTTTGCGTGTATATCCGTCCCGTGGAGATCAAGAGACTCTGCCAAATAGTATTCAAACACGTCGCCGGCTCCTCCACGCGACCGGCCTACCCACACGTACCGGCGGAGAGCGGTCGGAGTCACCCCTGGTATGCCCTGAATGATGATGTCGCCGGGTTGGCCGCCCGGGCATCCTTGGCAATTGCTGGTACTCGTCACCATGACCCGCCCATCAGGACCGGCGGCGGTTTTCAGTGTGCCAACATTGAGGGTAATTGAGCCGGCGTCTGCGCCGCCGGTCGTGTCCGCCTGAATGACCGTTCCGTTGACAAGGGCGACCTTCTCTGCCGTAATCTCGATATCCGCCGATAGTCTCTTGGGAGTAAAGTCGGGACGATGTGCGCGTTCCACCAGCTCCCCGCCCGTTGAGTTCGGCGTGGGAATCGTGGCATCGCTCGCACTCGCCACGATCTTTGTGTTACTCAGGGCAAGTATCTCGGCAGCCTGCCCTCCCGGTCCTCTCACAAAGATCGTTCCGGCTGCTCCCTGCCCGGTACTGTTGCTGGCGATGGTGACGGGTGCCGCGCCGCTGAGCGGCAAGCCATCGCCGCCCATGTTACTGGCCAACGTCCTGGCTTCAATCGTGATGTTGCCTGCATTGCCGGCACCGCTCGTGGAGGCACTGAGAGTCGATCCGTTGCTCAGACTGACATGTTCAGCCCGAACAGAAATATCGCCCTGCGCGGTCGAGGAGGGGATTGCATCGGTTGTGTTGGACGAGGTGTTTGCTACAAGGGCGGCGTTCTCCATAACCAGTTGCCCGCCTCTGATAAGGATCGGTCCGGCACGACCGGTGCTCGAACTGGTCTCAAGCGCAGCTCCCGAGGTGAGCTGAATCGTGCCGCCTTGCCCGGCAACGTTTGCAGGATCGAAAGAGGTTCCGGCGAGACCGGCCGGAGTTCCACCGAGACTCTGTTCTCCGGCGCCGACTACACTCACCACGTTGATGTGTCCACCTGCAGCCGTGATGCGGGAGGGTACAGAGGTACCATTTTCAAGCCTGCCGGCAGTGATCTCGATATTTCCCCCGACGAGCGAGAGGCCTTGTCCTTCCGAGACCGCAAGCTGCCCACCCTGCACGGTGATCGAGGCCGGATTCGAGCCCAGAAAGCCGAACGCCGCTACCGGTGCGCTGGAGATGGCCGCATCCTGCGGCCCGGCAATCGCGTTGAACCTTGCACCGTCCGTCAAGCGCAGATATTCGGCCGTGGTGAAGCTGACCGACCCGCCGACGTTCAGAGAGGCATTCGGGCCAAAGATAATTCCAGCCGGATTCATCAAGAAGAGATTGGCGTTGCCAAAGCCGGTCGTTTGGATGGTCCCGAAGATATTGGAGGGGTTGCCGCCGGTCACGCGGCTGAGAATGTTCGTGGTCGGAAGCGCCGTCTCGTTGACGAAATTGGCGATCGTACTGGTCGGCACGCCGAACTCACCGAAGCTGTGAAAGAGGTTTGATCCGTTGCCAGGCCTGGTTCCGCCGGTGATGTCATAGATGGACCCGCTCTTGGTCACGGTCGTATTCAAGCCCGATGCCGTGATGGGCGGCGTGACTTGGGCATGGCCCCACTCCGGAAGGCAGGGCAGGAGCAGCGCTGAGGTGAGCAGCCCTAGCCACAGCAAGAGGCTGTAGATCTGACGGCTGGCGATGGGGAAGCTCCTACGCATATGGCCTATTTCAATCGATCGGTCCCTTACATGGTCATGGTCAGGACCCGCAACCGGTCCCTCCCTCGAGAAGATCTCGCAGC
>JBEIQG010000122.1:0-11315 GCA_040376625.1 Nitrospira sp.
GACGTCGCTCAATGCCTGGACCGGTTGCGTTGCCGGCGCGCTCGTGGCCACCTACATCGCGATTGAAGCGCCCCTCTCCGGCATGAGCATGAACCCCGCGCGCTCCTTCGCTTCGGCCCTGCCGGCTCATCTCTGGACCGCTTTTTGGATCTACCTCACCGCTCCTCTCATCGGCATGTTGCTCGCCGCGGAAGTCTATGTGCGTGTGCACGGCGCGCATCGGGTCCTCTGCGCAAAACTGCATCATCACAACAACACACGTTGCATCTTCCGTTGCGGCTATAAAGCCTGACCTCCGGTATCTCGTCGTTCGGATCTCCTTTCCCCTTACACGTCTCTCTTGCTGCTCGGGACTGTTCAATACTCAATTCTCACTGCTCCATTGAAAAGTCATCGTTGAACAGTTCCATCGAGAGTTGCTTCGCGCATCGCCTGTAAGGTCTCACTCCGTCGCTCGACAGACGTGCAGATGCGGGAGGTCGGAGGGCAGAAGAGCCTCGGCCCCGCAGGTCACTCACACAATTCACAGAAGAAGGAGGCGTTATGCGTGCGACGAACGTATTCAAGATGGGGTTCCTGTCCATGGTGGCTGGGGCAGGGTTGTTCGTGGCGTCCACCGGATTGGCTGCCGATGCCCACAGTACGACGAAGTTTGAAGGTGTGAAGGCCAACAGCGGCATGGCGACACATGGCCGATCGGGGAACAACGACACCTTAACCTGGTCCGAGGAGTTCAAGATTCCGGATACCCCGGCGCCGCACTGGCAGGTGGTGGACTCGAAGGGCAACGTCTATCTGCTCAATCGACTGAAGATCAAAGGCGGTCTGCTCGGCGGAGAAAAAGAGAACCGTACGATCACGATTCCGGCCTATATCCACGATGTAGCCAAGGTGCAGATCTACTGCGCCTGGGCCGAAGCCTTGCTTGGCGAAGCGTCCTTTGCCAGGCCGATCATGACGGTCGCGGGTGAGTCCCGCGCCAACGGAATGCACGCCGACGGCGGGATGAAGCATGACGGTATGGCGATGGGCCGTTAGCGGATAGCCATCAGCTGTCGGCGATCAGCGCTCAGCTTCTTTGGGAGAGTGAGGCTGGCCGCCGACGGCGGAGCGCTTTCCGCTCAGACGGAGGAGGGCGATATCATGATTTACTCGATGGTCTTCGCAATCGCCATTCTGGGTGCGATGGTCGGCACCACGCAGGCTCAGCTGATTGAGAAGCAGGCGTTGACCCTGAAGGGCGCCAAACAGATTGTCGCCGCCGCGGAAGCCAAGGCAAAGCTGGAGGGTGCCAGGGTCGTGATTGCCGTGGTGGATGAAGGCGGAAACCTCCTGCTGCTCCAGCGGCTTGATGACACGCAAGTGGCCAGCGTGAACGTCGGCATCGACAAGGCGAGAACCGCCGCGATCTTCCGGCGACCAAGCAAAGTGTTTGAGGAGCAGGTCCGGAACGGGCGCGTGGCCGCACTGGCGTTGCATGGAGCCGTGCCGTTACAGGGGGGCGTGCCGATCGTCGTCGACGGACAGGTGATCGGCGCCATCGGGGTGAGCGGAGAGACTCCGGACCAGGATGAAGACATCGCCCTGGCTGGTGCGGCGGTCGCCGCGTCGTTTACCAAGTAGGAACCGTCGGCTTTCGGCGATCCGTTCAGAAACATCCAAAGGCGGCTGACCGCTCATTCTCAGGAAGAGGAGAACGACCATGAGATACCTCGTAACAACCTGGACGGCAGCGGCCATTGCGATGTCGGCTTCCACCGGTTACGCCGAATCGGTCGCCGACAAGCGCGGGCTCATGCTCGAGGGAGCCAGGCAAGTCATTGCGGCAACAGTCGACGCGGCGCGCAAGGCTGATGCGCCGGGCGGATCGATTGCGGTGGTCGATGAGGGCGGGAATCTGTTGGCGCTTGAACGGTTGGACCACACGTTTGCCGCCAGCGCGAATATCGCGATCGGCAAGGCCCGCACCGCGGCGCTGTTCGAGAAATCGACGAAGGTATTCGAAGACGCGATCAAGAACGGCCGGACTTCGATGGTGACGCTCGGGGGCGACCTTCAAAACTTCACCCCCCTGCAAGGCGGTATTCCGTTGGAATGGGAGGGCAAGGTGGTGGGAGCAATCGGCGTCAGCGGCGCGGCCAGCGCCCAGCAGGATGAGGAACTCGCGATCGTCGGTGCCGGGTCCCTGGGCTCGATGGAGATGACGGGCAGGAACAACGGGCATGTTCCGCTGCCGGTCACCTACATCGAGAGCCGGAGGGTGTCCGCGGCCTTTGAGAACGGTGCGGTATTGGTCGGTGAGGACGAGAACATGATGCATGCCGCTCGGAACTACATGGTGCATGCCAGCCATCGTGATAAGGCCGGTGTCGTCGAGATCCATGAGTTGGACACGGACATTGTTTATGTTTTGAAGGGCTCGGCGCAAGTCATCACCGGCGGCACGCCGGTCGGCATGAAGATGCTTGCGCCGCATGAATTCCGCGCGCCTTCCGTGGACGGCGGCGAAACGAGGAGGCTCGTGCCGGGCGATGTGGTGATTATTCCGAACGGGGTGCCGCACTGGTTTAAGGAAGTGGAGGCGCCGTTTGATTATTACGTGGTCAAGGTGCGGTAGACGGATGCTGAAAACGGGCCCCAACTTTGTTCTCGGCTCGCAACCATACTCAACGTGCCCTGAGGGTACGCCTGCGGTGTTTGCATCGCCTGCGGCCTTGTTGGATGACCGTTTTGAGCATCGTGCGAGGACGGAGCGTGAAATGAACAATCGAAGGAACGGAATGATATTTTTTGCAGCTCTCGCCTTCACGCTCTGTCCAGCTTTTACCTGGGGGCAGGTTACCGGTGATGTGCCGGGGGTGCGGCCGGAGGCGATTGTCGATTTGAAAACCGACGAAGGACTGGCCCTGGTCAAGGGCCAGTGGCGGTACAGCAATGTCAAGATTATCGATGTCGATCATCACGGCCCTGGTGCGGATCTCGCCCCGTCTGGTCCTCCGAATCGGACGCAAGACATCGACCTGCATGCCGGCGCCGCGGACTTCGACGATTCCAAGTGGGAGGTGTTGAAGCCGATTCAACTGGAAGAACGGCGTTCGACCGGACGGCTCTGCTTCAGTTGGTACCGCACCAGCCTCACCATCCCGGATAGAATCGGGCCATTCAATCCCACAGGCTCCACCGTCGTTTTTGAGATTGCCATGGATGACTATGCGGAGGTGTGGGTGGACGGCAGGTTGCCGCTGGTCTTGGGGCAGTCCGGGGGCCAGTTGATCAAGGGCTTCAATGCGCCGAACCGGGTGGTATTGACTCGGAACGCCAAGCCAGGTCAAAGGATTCAGCTTGCGGTCTTCGGCATCAACGGCCCGCTCTCGAAGCCGCCGGGGAATTTCATATGGGTGCGCTCCGCCACACTCGATTTCTACAGGCCCGATCACATCGGGCCAACGCAGTTCGTCACGACTGAGATCGTGAAGACCGATCCGGCGCTCGATCAGATCGTTGCGCCGGGCACGCAGATGGAACAACTCGCTGGTGGTTTTCTCTTCACCGAGGGCCCGGTGTGGGTCCCGGCCACCGCCGATGCCTGGGGATACCTCCTCTTCAGCGATCCCAACGCCAATTCGATCTATCGTTGGTCAGCGGAAGGGCAGGTATCCGTCTTTCGCACCAAGAGCGGCTACAGCGGCTTCAATGCCGGTGACTACCATCAGCCTGGCTCGAACGGGCTCACGCTTGACCGGACGGGCCGTCTCACGATCAATCAGCATGGCAATCGCCGTGTCATTCGCGTCGAGCCGCGCGGCAACATCACGGTGCTGGCCGACCGGTATGACGGCAAGCGACTCAATAGCCCCAACGATCTCGTCTATCGCTCCGATGGCGCCCTCTATTTCACCGATCCGCCGTTTGGACTCCCGAAAGTCTTCGACGATCCGGGCAAGGAGTTGCCCTATAGCGGCGTCTATTGCGTGAAGGATGGCGTGGTGAAATTGGTGAGCACCGAGCTTGATGCGCCCAACGGCATCGCGCTGTCTCCGGACGAGAAGACCCTTTACGTCAACAACTGGAACGACAAACGGAAGGTGATCATACGGTACGACGTCAATCCGGATTGCACGCTCTCGAATAGCCGGCTCTTCTTCGATATGACCAATGCGCCGGGATCTGACGCCCTCGATGGTCTCAAGGTCGATCAGCAAGGCAACGTCTATTCAACCGGGCCGGGCGGGCTCTGGATCCTCTCGCCGGACGGCAGACAACTCGGCCTCATCAAGGGGCCGGAGGATCCGCACAACATGGCCTGGGGCGACGACGACGGCAAGACCCTCTACATCACGGCGCTCACCGGAATCTATCGCATCAGGCTGAATATTGCGGGGGTGCGGCCATGAACGCGTTCCGTCTCGGACTTGTAGCGGCCACGCTGCTCGGCATGCTCGTTCAGAGCGGCACAATAGGGGCTGAACCTGTTGCTCCGGTGATCACCAGCCTCGACCCTCGCTTCGATCAACTCGTTCCGCGCGATGCCCGGCTGGAAAGGATCGCTGATGGGTTTACCTGGGTCGAAGGACCGGTCTGGCACAAGCAGGGCGAGTATTTGCTCTTTTCAGACATACCCGCCAACGCGGTCTATAAATGGAATGAGAGGGAGGGGACGAGCGTTTATCTCAGATCGAGCGGCTACAGCGGGAGGATGCCGTTTGCCGGAAGAGAGCCGGGCTCGAACGGGCTCACGCTTGATGCACAAGGCCGGTTGGTCCTCTGCCGCCATGGCGATCGACAAATCGGGCGCTTGGAGTCAAATGGAACGATCGTCCCGCTTGTCGAGCACTACGATGGGCACAAGCTCAACAGTCCGAACGATCTGGTCTTCGCATCCAACGGCGATTTGTATTTCACCGATCCGCCGTTCGGACTCCCGAAAGCCTTCGATGATCCGGGCAAGGCTCCGGTGCAAGGGGTCTATCGCCTCTCTCACGATGGAGCGCTCACGCTGCTCATCAATGACATCAAGGCTCCGAACGGGATCGCCTTTTCGCCGGATGAGAAGACCCTCTACGTGTCCGATGTCGATCCGAAGCGTGCGGCCTGGTTGGCCTACGGTGTGAAAGCAGACGGCACGGTCGCCGATGGCCGCATGTTCTTTGACGCGACGCGTTGGAGAAAAGATCCATTCTTTGGGCCGGACGGATTCAAGGTCGACCGGATGGGGAATATCTTCGGTGCCCGGCCGGGAGGGATCAGCGTGATCGCGCCGGACGGCACACTCCTGGGCACGATCGAGACCGGGCAACCGATGTCCAATGTCGCATGGGGAGAAGACGGGCAGACCCTGTTCATGACTGGTGGTTCATCGGTTTATCGTCTTCGCCTGACTACAGGCGCGGACCGCTACTAGCTTCCTGTAAGACATTCCGTCGCCGGCCGACTCTCGCTCAGTACCGTTTCAACCCAAGGAGTCATATGGCTTCACATCGTCGGATTCCATCCGCTCCACCGCTGCCGATTACGGCAGAACAGCAGCGCCTTGACGAGGACGCGCAGCGCCGGCGCCACTGGAAACGCTGGGGACCCTATTTGAGCGAGCGCGCCTGGGGAACGGTGCGTGAGGACTACAGCCCGTATGGAACAGCCTGGGACGCGTTTCCCCATGACCAGGCCCGGTCGCGTGCCTATCGCTGGAACGAGGACGGTCTCGCCGGCATTTGTGATCGCCATCAGATCATCTGCTTTGCCCTGGCCCTGTGGAACGGGAAAGACCCGATCTTGAAAGAACGAGTCTTCGGACTCACCGGCAACGAAGGCAATCACGGCGAGGATGTGAAGGAGTACTACTACTACCTCGATTCGACCCCGACGCATTCCTACATGAAATACCTGTACAAGTATCCGCAGGCAGCGTTCCCCTATGCCAGGCTGGTCGAGGAGAATCGCCGCCGAGGGCGCCATGATCCGGAGTTCGAACTGATCGACAGCGGTGTCTTCGACGAGAACCGGTACTTCGACGTGTGCGTGGACTATGCCAAAACGACGCCGGAAGATCTGTGCATCCGTATTCAGGTCGTGAATCACGGACCTGAGGAGGCTCAACTCACGCTGCTTCCGACGATCTGGTTTCGCAACACCTGGTCCTGGGGGACGGACATCCGGCGACCTCGTTTCAGGCAAGGGGAGTCGATCGATCACGTGAGAGTCATCGAGACGCAGCACGAGCATTATGGTCTGCGCCGGTTGCTCTGCGAAGGCGAGCCCACCCTGCTCTTTACAGAAAATGATACCAACAGCCGCCGCCTCTATGGCGACCACACAGGCTCCCGGTACGTGAAGGACAGCTTTCACGAGTATGTCGTGAAAGGTGAGAAGGAGGCGGTGAATCCGGATCATCTGGGCACCAAGGCTGCGGCTCAATATGTGCTCACGCTCGCGCCCGGTGAAACACAGACCGTCCGCTTGCGACTGACCGATGATAGCCGGAGCCCGGGGTTCGCGGAGCAGGACTTCGAGGCCGTCTTTGCGGCGCGCATTCGTGAAGCGAACGAGTTCTACGACGGCCTTGCCCCGGCCCAGCTGTCGGAAGACGCGCGCCGCATACAACGGCAGGCCTTTGCCGGACTGCTCTGGAGCAAACAGTTCTATCATTACGACGTGAATCGATGGCTCAAGGGCGATCCGGCGGGGCAGGCCCCACCGCGTGAACGCCTCCACGGACGGAACTCGGACTGGACACACCTCTATAACGCCGATGTCATCTCGATGCCGGATAAGTGGGAGTATCCCTGGTATGCCGCCTGGGATCTCGCGTTTCATTGCATCCCGCTCGCCCTGGTGGACCCGACCTTCGCCAAGGAGCAGCTCGTCCTCATGCTGCGCGAATGGTATATGCACCCCAACGGTCAGATTCCGGCCTATGAATGGGCATTCGGCGACGTGAATCCTCCGGTCCATGCCTGGGCGGCCTGGCGCATCTATAAGATCGACAAGAAGCGGAACGGCATCGGCGATCGGCGATTTTTGGAGCGGGTCTTTCACAAACTGCTGTTGAATTTTACCTGGTGGGTGAATCGCAAAGACGCCGAGGGCAAGAACATCTTTCAAGGCGGGTTTCTCGGCCTCGATAACATCGGGGTATTCGACCGGAGCGCGCCGCTGCCCACCGGCGGCCACATCGAACAGTCGGATGCGACCAGCTGGATGGGCATGTACTGTCTCAACATGCTGACGATCGCGCTGGAACTGGCCGGGGACAATCGCGCCTATGAAGACGTGGCCAGCAAATTCTTCGAACATTTCGTCTATATCTGTCGCGCCATGAATAACATCGGCGGTGAGAACATCGAGTTGTGGGATCGTGAGGACGGCTTCTTCTACGACGTGCTGCACCTGCCGACCGGGGAAACCCAGCACATGAAGGTCCGGTCGATGGTCGGTCTGATTCCTCTCTTTGCGGTCGAGACGCTCGATTCCGAACTCGTGGACAGTCTGCCGCGCTTCAAACACCGGATGCAGTGGTTCATCGAGAACCGGCCGGATTTTGCGCAGCATCTGGAAACGCAGTCCTGCGACGGAGGCGTGCGGCGCTTTCTCTCGCTTGTCAGCCGAGATCGCCTGAAATCCGTGTTGCGGTACATGCTGGATGAAGAGGAGTTCCTGTCTCCTTACGGCATCCGCGCGCTCTCGCGTTATCACCGCGATCATCCCTTTGTGATGTCGGTCATGGGCCGTGAGCATCGCGCGGAGTACGAACCGGCGGAATCCGGCACAGGCTTGTTCGGAGGGAATTCGAATTGGCGCGGGCCCATCTGGTTCCCGGTCAATTATCTCTTGATCGAGTCGCTGCAAAAGTTCCACTACTTTCTCGGCGAGCAGTATCGGGTGGAATGTCCGACGGGGTCTGGCCGTCACTCCACGCTGGGGGATGTGGCGACCGAGATCTCTCGCCGGTTGATCCGTATTTTTCTCCGGAATGCCGACGGATCGCGTCCGGTGTTCGGGGGAACCCGGCGATTCCAAGACGATCCCCATTGGCGCCACCATGTCTTGTTCTACGAATATTTTCATGGGGACAATGGCGCCGGGATCGGGGCAAGCCATCAAACGGGCTGGACGGGATTAGTGGCCAAGCTGATTCAGCAATCGGGGGAGTGAAGCAGCCGTCAGCTCTCACAATCAGCAAGCGCAGGCAACGGAGGCATTCTTTTAAAGGTGGATGGCTGAACGCTGGGAGTCTGACATGAAGATCGGCCCGCAAGACTGCCAAGACCTCGCACGGGTGTTGAGCCTCGAATGGCTTGAGCAAAACGGGAGAGGGGGATTCGCTTCCGGTACGGTCTCGGGGGCCCATACCCGCCGGTACCATGCGCTCTTATTGACCGCTCGCAAACCGCCGAGTGAACGGTTCGTGTTGGTCAACCACCTTGAAGAATGGCTCGCGATCGACGGTCACGTCATTCCACTGTCCACCAATCTTTATCCAGGCGCCGTCCATCCGGCCGGATATGAAAATTGTGTCGAGTTCTCGATCGACCCCTGGCCGATCTGGACGTTCGCCTGCAACGGCATGAGGCTTCAGCGGGAGATCCTGTTGATTCAGGGTCGTGATCTGGTCATTGTGCGATGGACGCTGCTCGGCAGGAAGAACCAACGGGCCTTGCTTCGTGTGAGACCGAAACTCACCGCGCGCGACTATCACGGGACGCATCGCGAAAACGGGAGTCTCTCGACGGAGGCGTCGATCGGGGACGGGCTCGTCGCCTGGCAGCTCTACCCCGATGTGCCGCCAGTGCGAGCGGTTCATTCGGGAAGGTATCGTCATGAACCCGAATGGTATCGCCACCTCCAATTTCCCGTCGAACGGCAACGGGGGCTGGATAGCGAGGAAGACTGGTGGTCGCCCGGAGAGTTCACGTTCGATCTCGAGTCCGGATCCACCCAGGCCATGATCCTTACCAGCGAGGCCGTCGATCGGCCCAATGTCGTCGCCCTCGTGAAGGGTGAGAAGGCCCGCCGCGACACAGTCCGACAAGCAGCCCCGGCTGATGATTCTTTGGCCCGCGAACTCTGGCGTGCCGCGGAATGTTATCTATCCGCGCGAAGGAACCGGCAGACGGTGATCGCCGGCTATCCCTGGTTCACCGACTGGGGGCGAGACACGTTTATCTCATTGCCGGGACTCTGTCTTGTCACCGGCCGCCATGACGTCGCCTGGCAGGTCATTGAGTCCTTTGCGGCGCATGTCTCGGAGGGAATGGTGCCGAATCGTTTTCCCGATGCCGGCGAGCGGCCGGAATACAATACGATCGACGCCTCGCTCTGGTTCATCCATGCGATCGATCGTTACCTTCAGGCATCGCAGGATGAGGTCCGTATCCGTCAAACTGCCTGGCCGGCGGTGAAACAGATCCTCGACGGTTATCGCCGCGGCACGCGGTATGGGATTCGGATGGATGAGGATGGGTTGATTACGGGTGGATTGCCCGGCGCACAATTAACCTGGATGGACGCGAAGATCGGCGACTGGGTCGTCACCCCGCGCCATGGAAAACCGGTGGAGATCCAAGCGCTGTGGGTTCGAGCACTGGAAGTCGGCGAAACACTCGCGCGCCTGTATGGAGAAGCGGACTATGCCGATCGGTGCCGGGCTGACCGCAGCCACGCGATCGTGTCGTTCCGCGATCGATTCTGGTACGAGCCAGGCGGTTATCTGTACGATGTCATCGACGGTCCGGAGGGCGACGATGCATCGCTCCGTCCCAATCAACTCTATGCCATCTCCTTGGTTGAAGAACTCGTCCCGCGCGACCGTGCGCAGCAGATTCTTTGCATCGTCGAAGCGCAACTCTTGACGCCGGTGGGGCTCCGTACCCTGTCGCCGCGTGATCCTCGTTACCGCCCGAGATACGAAGGGGGCGTGGCGGAACGTGACGGCGCGTACCATCAGGGTACGGTCTGGCCGTTCTTATTGGGTCCGTTTGTGACCGCCTGGGTCAAAATATTCGGTGAAAGCGCCGCAGTGCGGAAGACCGTGCGCGGGTTTCTCGCCGGCCTTGAGGCGCATCTGCATGAAGCCTGTCTGGGGCACGTCTCAGAAATATTCGATGCCGAAGCGCCCCACCAGCCTCGGGGTTGTTTCGCTCAAGCCTGGTCTATCGCGGAGCCCCTGCGGGCGTTGGTGGAAGACCTTGGCATTCGGGCCAGGGCCGAAAAAACTATGGTAAGACAAGTTCTTGTGCGTCAGTGTAAGGAAACGGTTCCTCCATCGACTCAGCAGAAGAAGGACAAGTCTGTGCAACGAGGGCGGAGGAAAGACGCGCCGCTCAATCTCTGATGTTAAGTTCTGAGGAGCGGAAAGAACCGAAGAGTTTTACCCAATATGATCACCACGTTACTGGCTCGTATCACTCTCCCCTGCAAAGAAGTCACCCGGTTGGCTTCTCAAGCTATGGATGGACCGTTGCCCTGGACGACCCGGCTCAGTCTCAGCCTCCATTATTCGATCTGTGACGCCTGCGCGCGGTACCGAGTTCAATTGCACACCATTCGGCAAACACTGCGCCGTTCGGGCGAGCCCTGCCGGCACGGCGAGGCTTCGTCGCCTTCTCCTGCAATCAAAACCCGTCTGACAGAATCGTTCCGCGCTAGACACTAGTAGGGACCGCAGGGTATGTTCCCGCCTATTGCGCTTAAGCGGAGAGTGGGGAAGCGGCCCTATCCGTTCGGGAGAGGACGACGATGAAACGACCCCTCAGCGACGTTGCGTTTACCGAATCTGTGAAGGCGGTTCAGCAACGCATGGGGTCACGGAAGCATTATGAACGGATGGAAACGGCTGGTGGGTGGGAGAATGTAATCTCCAAGGATCTAGCCGGTTTCATCGGCGACCGTGATTCGTTTTATTTAGCCACCGCCAACGCGAAGGGTCAGCCCTATATCCAGCACCGAGGCGGGCCGAAGGGGTTTCTCAAGGTGCTGGATGAGCGCACCCTGGCCTTTGCCGATTTTGCGGGGAATCGGCAGTACATCACTGTCGGGAACCTGGCGGAAAACAAGCAGGCCTTCCTATTTCTCATGGACTATGTGAATCAAACCCGGGTCAAAATCTGGGGCACAGCCGAGGTCGTTGATGATCCGCGCCTCGTGAAGCAACTCACCGACCCGGGCTACAAAGGAAAGTCCGAACGGGCCATTCGTTTTCACGTTGAAGCATTCGATATCAATTGCCGGCAGCACATTCGACCGCGGTTCACACAAGAGGAGGTTGAAGCACTCGTGCAACCTCTGCGCGATCGACTTGCCGAATTGGAAGCCGAAAATAA
>JBEIQG010000212.1:0-6257 GCA_040376625.1 Nitrospira sp.
CCGTCGATGGTGAGCCGAACTGTTTCTGGTTTTGAATCAGGCATTATGTGAACAGCTCTTAACGTTCAATTTTCAACGGTGAATGTTCATCGAACAATGAGAGTCGAGTATGCAACATTTCATGGGACTATTGTGGGTCATGAAATGCGTCAATGTTTGGCTCCCGCCGGTTCCGGCCGTATTAAGTTTGCCGCCTCGGCTGCGTGGATCATGGCGACATATTCGTGCCGCCAATGTTTGAGTGTGCTCAGAATCGGCGACACCTCGGCGTCGCCGAAGGCGCAGACGGTTCGACCGGCAATGTTCTTACACAGGTCGGTCAGGGTTTCAAGGTCCGCCATCTGGCCCCGCTTGTTGACGATGCGGCGCATGATCTGCACGAGCCAGGAACTTCCTTCGCGGCAGGGACTGCACTTGCCGCAGGACTCGTGATAGAAAAATTCCATCAGGCGCAGGGCGGCCCACACCATGTCGGTGCCCTCTTCCATGACCGTCACACCGCCAGACCCCAGCATGGACCCGGCCAATGCGACGGATTCGAAATCCAGCTTGACGTCCAAATGATCGGGCGTCAGGAAGGGCGCGGAGGCGCCTCCGGGGATGAAGGCCTTCAATTTCTTGTCCGACCGCATGCCGCCGGCCTGTTCGTAGATCAACTCGCGAAAGGTAATGCCCATCGGGACTTCGTAGTTGCCGGGCTGAGCCACATGTCCGCTCACGCAGAAGACTCGTGTGCCGGTGCTCTTCGGTGGTGACCCGATCGAAGCGAACCATTCGGCGCCCCGGTTCAGGATGTGCGGCAGATTGGCCAGGGTCTCGACATTGTTCACGACGGTCGGTTTGTTGTAGAGCCCGTGTGTGGCCGGAAACGGCGGCTTGACGCGAGGGAGGCCGCGCTTGCCTTCGAGTGATTCCAGAAGCGCCGTTTCTTCACCGCAGATATAGGCGCCGGCTCCCCGGTGGACCCAGATGTCGATCGAAGTGTTCGAGCCGAAAATATTCTTGCCGATATAACCCGCCGCGCGCGCGTCGCGGATGGCCTGTTCGAGAATCTTGGCTCCCAAGACGAATTCTCCGCGAATATAGATGTAGGAACTGGCCGCGCCGATGGCGTAGCAGGCGATCAACATGCCTTCAAGCAATTGATGCGGGTCACGTTCGATGAGCTGGCGATCTTTGAAGGTGCCCGGTTCGCTTTCATCGGCGTTGCAGCAGAGGTAACGCGGACCCTGGTAGTCCTTCGGCAGAAACCCCCATTTGACTCCTGTCGGAAACCCGGCGCCGCCCCGCCCGCGCAGGCCGGACTTCATGACCACCGCGGTCACGTCCGCAGGGCTCACCTTGCCCAGCACCTTCCGGAGGGCCTGATAGCCGCCGACACGTTCATACTCCGCCAGCGACCCTGTATAACCGGGTTCCAGCATGTTTTTCAGCAGAATGGGTTCGTACTTCGGCATCTTAACTCCAGAGCGTAGGGCTTATAGCTGATAGCACGGACATGCTTCCTTGATTGCAGCCATGCGCCATAGTCTATCGGCCATTAGCTCTTCACTCCGCTCGGTTCCGGCCACATGAAGGGGCCGGTCTTCAGCGAACAGGTGCCGGTCTGGCGCAGGTCGGCCAGAATGCGATCCAGCTTCTCTTCCGTCAGCCGCTCGTAATAGTCGTCGTTGACCTGCATCATCGGACCGGTGCCGCATGCCGCCAGACATTCCACAATGCTCAAGGTGAAGAGCTTATCCGGCGTGGTCTCGCCCGGCTTGATGCCGAGTTTCGCATTGATCCAGCCGATGACCGTGTCCGAGCCGACCAGCGCGCACATGAGCGACTTACAGACCTGCAGGTGGAACTTTCCCACCGGCTTCAGATTCAGCATCGTATAAAACGTGGCCGTCTCGTAAACCTGCGGCGGAGTCAGTCTCAAGATTCCGGCGATTTCCTGCATCGCGGCTTCCGTGACGTAGCCCTGTTCGCGCTGTGCCAGGTAGAGGAGGGGCAGCAGCGCGGACCGTTTGACCGGATAGCGGCTCAGAATGTCTTCGATTTCTGCCTTGTGCGTCTCTTTCAGCATCTACCGTGTCCCTATGCCCGCACCACGATGAATCGTCAAGCGTCCCTCTTTCTGGCGGCACTCCCTCATCTATCACATTCTCCCATCACAATGTCGTAGGTTCCGAAGATGGTGATGATGTCCGAGATCAGGTAGCCTCGGGCCATGTGGTCGAACGCGCCCATGTGAATGAACGAGGGGGCGCGAATTTTCAGCCGATAGGGTCGTGGGCTTCCGTCGCTGACGATGAAGAACCCGAGCTCTCCTTTGGGGGCTTCCGTACCGCAGTAGGTTTCGCCTTTCGGCGGCTTGAACCCCTGCGTGAAAATAATAAAGTGGTGAATCAGGCTCTCCATATCGCGCATGACCTTCTCTTTGGGCGGAGGAATCGCGTGCGGCACGTCCGCCATGATCGGGCCTTCCGGCATCTGGTCAAGGCATTGGGCGATGATCCGCGCACTCTGCCGCATTTCCTCCATGCGCACCCAGTAGCGATCGTAGGTGTCGCCGCGTTTACCGAGTGGCACTTCCCATTCGACCTTATCGTAGACGCCGTACGGCTCGTATTTGCGCACATCGTAATCGACACCAGATCCACGCAGGGTCGGGCCGGTGAGCCCGAAATTGATGGCATCCTCTGCCGAAATGACGGCCACGTCTTTGGTCCGTCCGACCCAGATCCGGTTGGACATGAGCAGCTGGTTGTACTCGTTGACCTTCTCGGGAAACGTCTGCAGGAACGCCTTCAGCCGGACGACGAGGTCCGGGGTGAAATCGCTGTCCACACCGCCGATACGGAAGTAGTTCAAGGTCAGCCGCGCGCCGCACAGCTTTTCGAACATGTCCAGCAGCACTTCGCGTTCGCGGAAGGTCCAGAAGAAAACGGTCATGGCGCCGATGTCGAGCGCCTGGGTGCCGAGCCAGAACAGGTGGCCGATGATGCGTTGCATTTCCGCGACGACGGTGCGGACGTATTCCGCCCGTTCCGGCACGGTAATGTCGAGCAGCTTCTCCACCGCGCGCACATAAGCGTAGTTGTTCGTCATCGCGCAGACATAGTCGAGCCGGTCGGTATGCGGGATGACCTGCATATAGTGCAGGCCTTCCGCCAACTTCTCGACTCCTCGATGCAAGTAGCCGAGGTCCGGCGTGGCCTTCACGATCCGTTCACCGTCCAGTTCCAGCACTACCCTGAGCACCCCGTGGGTACTGGGGTGTTGCGGGCCCATGTTCAGCAACAGTTCTTCGCGGCGCCGCGTGCCGCCCTGGTGCTCGGCGACGAGGTACGCCTGCTTCTCCTGCTCGGGAACTTCTCCTTCCGTCTGTTCTTCCGGAGCTTCATCCAGGCGCGGAATGAACGGAAACGAGCTGCGCCAGCCACGTCCTTCTGTCGGGAAATCCTTCCGCAGGGGATGCCCCTCTTCGTAGTCCTCCGGCAGAAGGATGCGCCGGAGATCGGGGTGGCCGACGAAGGTGATGCCCATCAGATCGTAGACCTCACGCTCCATGAACTCGGCGCCCTTCCAGATGCCGGTCACCGAGGCAATCTGGGGGGTATCCTCGGTTACGCGGGCCTTTAAGCGAATGCGCCGGCGGTGCGCGAGAGAGAGAAGCTGATAGATCACCTCAAACCGTTCAGGGTCGTTAGGGTAGTCCACCGAACAGATGTCGGTGATGTGGTCGAACGCCGCCTCCGGCGTGTCGTGCAGCCACCGCGCGACATCGAGGATACGAGCGGCGGCCACGCGGGCCGTGATCTCGTTTCGGGCGGTATCCACCTCCACGCCGCGGACGGCGTCGGGAAAGGTAGTCATGAGTCGTTCAAGCAGCGGTTGCATCGTCCTCAAAGAGCCGATGGCGTATGGCCTATAGCTGATGGCAAGAGAAGCTCGCGCTCATAAGCGAAACTCCTCTGCTCCTGCCTCACTTCACGAAGATCTTTTCGCGTTGAATCTTTTCCTGCAATTTCAACAACCCGTCCAACAGCGCTTCGGGCCGAGGCGGGCAGCCGGCGATATACACATCGACGGGTACGATCTGGTCCACGCCCTGCACAACGGCGTAACTGTTGTAATGATTACCGGACGTCGCGCAGGATCCCATGGAGATCACGTACCGGGGTTCGGCCATCTGGTCGTAGATGCGGCGGATGACGGGGGCCATCTTGCGTGACACCGTACCGGCCACGATCATCAAATCCGACTGGCGGGGCGACGCGCGGAAGACGCCGGCGCCAAAGCGGTCGATGTCGTAGCGCGACGACACGCTGGCGATCATTTCGATGGCGCAACAGGCCAGCCCGAAGGTCATCGGCCATAGCGACGATTTTCGCGCCCACCCGACGAAGGCGTCCAGATTCGTCGTCAGAATATTCGCATCCAGTTGCCGCTCTAAAAAGCTCATATCTGACCTTGTGAAACGTAAAAGATGAAACGTGACAGGAAGGACGACAGGGCCTCGTCCGCACTACGCACGTTCGACGCCTCTCGTTTTACGGCCGTTAGTCCCATTCTAACGCCCCCTTTTTCCAGGCGTACCAGAACCCGACGACGAGGATGCCGATAAACACCATCATTTCGACGAGCCCCACCAGACCCAGCTTCTTGAACGCCACGGCCCACGGGAACATGAAGACGATTTCGATATCGAAGATCACGAACAGCATCGCAATGATGTAGTACCGGATCGGGAACTGTATACGGGCATCGGAAAAGAGCGGGCTGCCGCTCTCGTATGGCGCAAGTTTGGCGCGATAGGGCCGGCTGGGACGAACGATGCGTCCCAGGAGGATCTGGACGGCGCTGAACGCAAACGCGATCACGATAAAGATCAGGATCGGGATGTAGTTCAGCGGTGCGGCTTCGCTACCCATGGTTCATCCGTGAGTCGTGAAAGGTGAAACGTAAAGCGACGGCCGCCATGATCATGTCCTTCCCGGTTCCTGTCATGCAGCCGAGCGCGCCGCCAAAATCGATCCGAAGAAAGGCTGGAACTTCAGTCCGTCGAGCTCAGGCTTGGCCATGCCCTTGTGCTGTATCAACACTTTGAATGTGCGACCCATGCCGTCCGGCCGCAGCAGGTGTATCGCCGCGTAAAATTCGGGCGACTCCGGCTGAAGCGATTCCAGCAACTGTTCGGCGCCCAGGCCGATCAAAAAGCTCATCTGATTCGTAAATCCGGTGACGTCCAATCCGGCCTGTTGACCTGTTTGCGCCAGGGCGGTGAAGTCCACGTGGGAGGTCATGTCCTGCTCACCCACCCGGTCGTAGGCGTCCTCAGAGGTGGTTTGGTGGTAGTAGCAGAGGAACGTTCCGTTCTTGCGGTCCGGGCCGTAGAGGTCTTCGGCGGTGTGACCATAATCGATCGTCAGCACGGCGCCGCGCGCCATCACCTGTGCCACCTGCGTCATCCAGTCGATTGCGTCCAGATTGATTTCAGCCCGATAGCCGTCCGGCAGGTCGATCCCGCCCTCTCGCAGGTAAGCGGTCAGCTCATTGGAGAGGGGGCGATACACCTCTCGAAATCGATCCTCGCGGTATTCGACATAGATCTCTTGCGTTCGGCCGTCGATCACGGCCAGCCGGTGAACAGGAAAGGCGTCCACCAGTTCATTCGAAAAGAATAGTCCGGTGACGCTGTTCGGCGGCAGATCGTCCAGGCGGTCGAGCCAGGCCACGCGTCCTGCCTGTCCCGCCCAGGGCGCCAAGTGGTGTTGCTGCTGAGTGCGCATCGCGGCGCTGCGCTCGATCAAAATGTACCGGAGGCGGTCGCCGAGATTCGCGGGCGCGTTCCGGCAAGCGGTCAGGAAATCCCGCGCCAGCAGTCCCTTGCCCGCTCCCATCTCCACCACCGTGAAGGGGTCTGGATGCCCGAGGAGGGTGTCGAGTTGTTGTGCCTGTCTGGCTAACGCCTGGCCGAGGATCGGATGCACGTCGGAACTCGTATAAAAATCGCCCGACCATCCGATGCGTTCCTGGGTCGGATCATCGACGGGGCGAACATAGTAGCCGTACTTCGGATGATACAGGGCGAGGTCCATAAAACGGGCGAACGGAATCGGACCAGTGGCTGCAATTTCAGCCCTGATTTCCGCCAGGAGTTGTGGATGCCCAGTGCTCAAAGTGACACCACCCTTGTCGGTAGTCGCCTCCCGTTTCATGCGCCATCGCTAGAAACAGCACTTCTACCGGATTCTCTAGGGAAAAGA
>JBEIQG010000070.1:0-15725 GCA_040376625.1 Nitrospira sp.
GAGCGGCATAAACACACGAGCGGCGGTTTGCTCCACTACATCGATGATGGTCTTGCGGTTTACGTGTGAGGCGGTGATATCCAGGAAACACAATTCGTCCGCGCCTTCGCGATCATAGATGGCAGCCACCTCGACCGGATCACCGGCATCCCGCAAATTCACGAAGCTCACGCCTTTGACGACTCGACCATCCTTCACATCCAAACAGGGAATGATGCGCTTAGTCAGCATAGAGGTTCGTCAAGCGTGACTCGTGAAGCGAGCCGGTTTTATTTTCGTCCAGCCGCATGCAAGATCCTCAACGTTTTCCGATGGCTGCAACCGCTGCCGCATAATCCAATTTCCCGTCGTAGAGGGCCTTGCCGACGATGGCCCCCTCCACGCGAGGACCAAGCGCATGCACCGCCTGCAGATCTTCCACACGCGTGATGCCACCGGACGCGATGACGGGAAACGACGAACAATCAACGACTTCTCGCAACGCCGTCAGGTTCGGCCCATTGAGCATTCCATCCCGGGCGATATCGGTGTAAATGACGGCCCCCAGTTCAAGACCGGCAAGTTCTTTAAGAAGATCGATGGCCCTCGTTTCGGAGACCGCTGTCCAGCCTTTCACCGCGACCTTCCCGTCTCGCGCGTCGAGTCCCAACAAAATACGCCGAGGGTACTCCTGGCAGGCCTGCACCAGAAACTTTCGATCCATGAGCGCAGCCGTGCCGAGCACCACCCGCGCCACACCCGCATCGAGATATCGCCGCACAGTCTCAATCGTCCGGATTCCGCCCCCTACCTGCACCTTCACACTGACCGTCTTCATTACCGCTTCGATCTGGGGAAGGTTCTTCGGCGCCCCATCGACGGCCCCGTTCAGATCAACGACATGAATAAGATCCGCACCCTGCTGCTGCCACCGACCGGCCACTGAGGGCACGTCATCTGAATACACCGTCTCAGCGGCCATGTCCCCCTGGCGTAATCGCACACAGCGGCCATCTTTAAGATCGATCGCCGGAATCACACGCATGCCACCACCTGTCGCAACACGTTTATTTCCCCCCGCTTACTGTGCCGCCATATGGAAACGCATCCGCCAATTGTTCCGCCCCATAAGCAGCCAACTCCTCGGCAGTGACAAACACGCCATAACGCTGGACAAAACCCATGAAATCTTCCGTCATCGGCCGCTGCTTTTCATAGTAATTGCCCTCCCACAGGACCATGCCATCAGGCGCTACCAGCTTCACCTCGAATCCCACGGCGGCCGGTGGGTCCGCACCCAGCCGACCGCCGACACGTTCTTGATAGACCAGCACCTTACCGCTGAGTGCCGCGTCGGCACCAAGTCGTTGAGCTATCTGGTGGGCAGGCATAGGCTCCGTCCCCGTCCCGCCGGAAATTTCCCGCGCAATCCTTGCTGATTCGTTGGGCGAAAGCAGGTCCAATCCGGATTTGGCTTTGAGTTTCGCCCACATCAGGTCGGTAACTTTCTCGCCTGCGAAGGCCGGCACTCGTTGAGTGTGACGCACGGCTTGACCGTTCATCGGAGGGCCCCCGACAGCCATATCAGACCGTCGTGCCCCGGACGGGACGTGAAACGCGGGCCCGGACGCTTCTATCGCCTGGGGAGTCGTCATTGTCTCAAATGGAATGAGCGCGATCGTTCGGACCTGATACTTCCCAAACTGAGACGAAGGTTTCGATGTGACTTTTGCCCCACTGCAGCCCACCAGGAGCAGCAACGTCATCGGAATCAATAGGGTCCGCACAGACCAGTCTCTCACGTCCAGGCCCCGAAGTTTTTGATCACTTGAAGCCCCACAGCCTGGCTTTTTTCAGGATGAAACTGGCAAGCGACGACATTGCCTTTGCATACAGCGGACGCAAAGGACCGCCCGTACTCCGTCACGGTAGCGATCACCGAAGGCTCAACCGGCTCAACGTAGTAGGAATGCACAAAATAACAATAGCTGCCGGTGGGGATGCCTGCAAACGGAGGAGCGGATTGCACGATTTGAATCGTGTTCCACCCCATATGCGGCACCTTCAGCGGAGGCTCTAGCACAAATTTTCTCACCCGACCTGGAATGATGCCGAGTCCTGCGTGCACACCGAACTCTTCACTCTCCGTGAACAATAATTGCAAACCCAGGCAAATACCGAGAAAAGGTTTTCCGGATTGAACGGCGGCGTGAATCGGCGCAATTAATTCATACCGCTCGAGATTCGCCATGCAATCCCCGAAGGCCCCCACGCCGGGCAACACCACGTGACTAGCATCAGCAATGACGCGAGCCTCGCGTGTGACGACCGCTCGATGCCCCATCGCCTCAAAGGCCTTGGAGACACTCCGCAAATTACCCATACCGTAATCGATGATGGCAATCATATATCGCGTTCGGAAGGGCCTGTGGGGACTTTGCGGATTACGGACAGGACAGCAGATACTGTCCCTATCACGCCACCGGCTTCACTTAGAGGCTTCCCTTCGTGGATAGGACGGCTCCTGACAAACGTTCCTCTAATGTAGTGGCTTGATCCAGAGCTCGAGCCAGCGCTTTGAAGATGGCTTCCATAATGTGGTGTGGATTGCGTCCGTATTGGAGATTCACGTGCAAGTTCAACCCACCATGGGTCACAAAGGCCTGAAAAAAGTCCTCGAAGAGGCCGAGATCAAATGTCTTGATCTTTCGGTCCGGCAAATTGACGTTGTACACCAGGTAGGGGCGTCCGCTCAGATCCACCGTCACCTGAGCGAGGGTTTCATCCAGCGGGACCGACGCAAATCCGAATCGCTTGATCCCGCCCTTTTCACCCAAGGCCTGATGCAAGGCCTTCCCCATGACGATTCCGACATCCTCCACCGTATGGTGTTCGTCGATTTCAATATCGCCCTTAGCTTGGATCGCCAGGTCGAAAAAACCATGCTTGGCGAGAAGATCCAGCATGTGGTCGAAGAACCGGATGGAGGTGTCGATCTTTCCCTGCCCAGTGCCGTCGAGATTCCAGTCCACGCAAATATCCGTTTCCTTCGTGGCACGGTGAAGCGAGGCCTGCCGGGGAGCATCGTTCTTTTTCATACGAACCTGCTTTGGGCTGATTTGGCGTGCGCATCGAAGCCCGCGATATGCGCCAGTCGGACGATATGGTCCTTGGCTTTCGCCAACTCTTCCTTGGTGTAATGCACGATGTTACTGACCTTCACATAATCGCTGACCGACAATGGCGAGAAGAAGCGGGCCGTCGCTCCGGTCGGCAACACATGGTTTGGCCCCGCGACATAATCCGCGACCGAGGGCGGTGTATAGCGGCCTAGAAACAGCGCCCCGGCATGCCGGACCTGCTCCAGGTAATCAAACGGTCGGTCAACCGAGAGGGTCAGGTGCTCAGGGGCAATTGCATTTGCCACCTCAATCGCTTCGTTCATGGTGGGAACCACGAATGCCGCAAAATGCCGGGCAATCGACTTCGCCGCAATTTTCTCCCGCTGCAAGCCTTTTAACTGCACCTGAATCAGTCGTACCACTTCCTTAGCCAATGAGGCGGAGGTGGTCACCAGATAGACCTGCGCATCTTCGTCATGCTCCGCCTCGCAAAGGAGATCCGCCGCCACATGTGCGGGCTTGGCATCGTCATCCGCGACCACGAGCAACTCGCTGGGGCCGGCCACCATATCGATACCGACGGTGCCGTATAGCAGACGCTTGGCGGTGGCAACGAAAATATTCCCGGGCCCCACAATTTTATCGACCTTGGCGACCGTCTTCGTCCCGAACGCCATCGCGCCGATCGCCTGCACTCCGCCCACACGGTAGATTTCGTCCACCCCGGCAATATCCGCGGCTACCAATAGATAGGGATTGATCTCCCCTTTTGGAGTCGGAGTGCACATAACGATACGCCCAACCCCTGCCACTTTCGCTGGAATCGCACACATCAACACTGACGAGGGATACACGGCCTTGCCGCCCGGCACATACACTCCGACGGCATCCAACGGTGTGATCATCTGACCAAGTGTTGCGTTCTGCTCCTGGTACATCCAAGTTTTGGTTCGCTGACGCTCATGGAATTGCCGGACACGCTCTGCGGCATAGCGGAGGGAATCCCCCTCATCCTTGCGAATGTGGTAGTAGGCTTCCTTCACCTCTTCGGAAGTCACACGCATGTGATCGAGCTTTAAGGACAATCGATCGAACTTTTTCGTGTACCGGAGCACGGCACGATCCCCGCCCCGCTCCACCGCCTTCAGAATCGTGCGGACGCTCTTCTCCACCCCTGCGCCTTGTGTTCGGGAGCGGGTCACGATTTTTCGCAACGCCTTGTCATAGGCCCGATCGGTACTCGCCAGAATGCTCATATCATCCATCCCACCGCGACACCCGCCATGAAACCCAGATTCTTATGCTAATGCGCGCGATGCGGCCCGGCCACGGTCTTCCACCGCCACCGCGGCACGCAATCGCTCAATCAACACTCCCAGTGGTTCGTGTTTCAACTTAAGGCTTGCCCGATTCACAATCAGCCTGGCGGTCGAGTGTGTAATGACCTCAACTTCCGCGAGATCATGCGCCTTGAGCGTGCTGCCTGTTTCAACCAAATCGACGATTCGATCGGCTAATCCGACGATCGGCGCCAGTTCTATAGACCCGTACAATTTCACAATTTCGACCGGCACCCCACGCTGATTGAAATGCCGCTCAGTTACATTGGGGTACTTGGTTGCCACCCGAATCTTCGAAGACCACCGATCCGGCGAGGGCTGCCCCTGGAGCGCGGCGACCGAGATTCTACACGCTCCAACCTTCAAATCCAACGGCTCGTAGACGTCGCTACCCTGCTCCAGCAAGACATCTTTGCCCACCACCCCGACATCCGCAGCCCCATGCTCAACGTACGTCGGCACATCGGTGGGTCTGACGATCAGGAAGGTGGCATCATTGGACGAACAGGCAAACACCAACTTTCGACTTTCCGTTGATAGGCCGGGACTATAATAGCCGGCCTGTTTCAGCAGATGCAGGACCGGTCCCAATAACTTTCCCTTAGATAGCGCAATGGTCAGGCCCTGCGACTGCCTGCGGTGTGATTTCATCGCCACCACGGTCACTTCCCCTTTCTTCGCTCTATGCTGGCACCTAACGCTCTGAACTTTTCCTCGAGAAGCTCGTAGCCTCGGTCCAGGTGGTAGACTCGCGAGACTTCCGTCGTGCCCTCGGCCGCGAGTCCGGCCACAATTAGGCCGGCGCTGGCACGAAGGTCCGAGGCCATCACCGGCGCACCCGTTAGCCGCTCCTTCCCTGTAATGACCACGCGGTTTCCTTCGACTCGAATATCCGCACCCATGCGGCGCAACTCCTCCACGTGCATGAACCGGCTTTCGAAAATCGTTTCGGTGACGACGCTGGTCCCTTCGGCCACCGACATGAGCGCGACAAACTGCGCCTGCATATCAGTGGGGAACCCAGGGTGCGGGCTTGTCCGGACATTCGTTCCCTTCAAGCGGCCGGTAACCATGAGGCGAATCCGCTCCTTTTCCTCGGTCAACTCCACGCCGCTCTCCCGCAACTTCACCAACAACGGCTCCATGTGCTCGGGGCGGCAGCGGTCGACTATCACCTCACCGCCGGTAATGGCTCCGGCAATAAGATAGGTACCCGCCTCGATCCGGTCTGGAATTACGGCATGATCCGCGCCGTGCAGTGCTGTTACGCCCTCGATCGTAATCATGTCCGTTCCGGCGCCGGTGATGCGCGCACCACGCTTGACAAGGAAAGCGGCTAGATCGGCGATTTCAGGCTCTTTCGCCGCATTTTCGAGCACGGTGCTACCCTCAGCCAGGACGGCTGCCATCATCAGATTCTCAGTGCCGGTCACGCTGGGCGTATCGAAATAAATGCGGGCCCCTTTCAATCGCCGTGCGGTCGCCTTGATGTATCCATGCTCAATTTCGACGGTCGCGCCCATTTTTTCCAGGCCGGCCAGGTGGAAGTTGACCGGTCGAGACCCGATCGCGCACCCGCCGGGAAGCGACACCTTCGCTTCACCCAACCGGGCCACAAGAGGGCCCAATACTAGGACGGACGCCCGCATGGTTCGAACGAGATCGTACGGGGCTTCGGTAGAAGCAATCGCCTGAGCCTGCACCACCGTATGACTCGCCTCTTGCAGGACGGAGATGCCCAACATGCCGAGCAACTTCCCCATCGTGAGCACATCGACGACCTGAGGCATATTCGAAAGCACACATTCGCCGCCACCAAGAATGGTCGATGCGAGAATGGGCAATGCCGCGTTTTTCGCCCCGCTGGTGCGAACTTCTCCTCGTAACGACCTACCGCCTTGGATAATGATCTGGTCCATGATGATTAAGAAGACGATCCGCTCATTGCCGCTAGCATGCCAAGTTGACGATTAAGGGCTTCGACCTCTCTTCCTTCTTCTCGAAACAGACCACGCGGTCAATACCACCTTCGTCCCGCAGCACATCATAGGTGCGGAACCATCCGCTTTTCTCGGCTTCGCGACAGACCAAAGCTGCCTGACCAAAGCCCACTTCCATCAGCAGCACCCCTCCCGACTTCAAGTACGTGGGAGCCTGCTGTAGAAGCCGGCGATGCACGTCCATACCATCGGGTCCGCCGGCTAGCGCCAAGTGCGGCTCAAAACATCGCACTTCCGGCTGGAGCGTCACCAGATCGAGATCGGAAATATAAGGAGGATTCGACACAATCGCATCAACCAAATTCGTCCAGGCACGCTCGGCCAACGGCGTCAGCAGGTCTCCCTGTATACATTCAATTCGTGCATCGAGTCCGTGTTGTTCCGTATTGGCCTGCGCCACAGCCAAAGCATCAGCTGAGACATCGATCGCCAACACTCGCCCTGCAGGGAGGGCCGAGGCCACAGACACAGCCAGGCAACCGGACCCGGTTCCCACATCCACCACCATCGCGGCGGGATTCTGCCCGCACCGACGGATCGCCTCTTGAACCAGTAAAGCACTCTCCGGCCGTGGAATAAGGACCGCGGATGTGACACGGAATTCCCGTCCGCAAAACTCCTGCGTACCTAGCAGATACTGCAGCGGCTCACGGTTGGCACGCCGTGCGACGAGCGCGTGCACACTCCCATAATTAACCGCCGATACGGGATGCCCGGCCCTCACCCGCTGCATGAGCGGCGAGAGATGCAGCACATGCTCCAACAGCCAGGCCGCCTCTAACGTCGGCTGGTCGATACCGGCCGCATCCAGGCTCCGTTCAACTTCTGCCAGTAAGGAACGGATGGTCGCTGTGGGAGTGGAGGCAATGCCGAGCTGCTCCGTACTCATTTGGCTTCCAATGAGGCAATATGTTCATAGTGCGCACGCAGCGCCTGAACAATCTCTTCCAGATCCCCAGCCAGGACTTGATCGAGCTTGTGCACCGTCAGGCCGATGCGATGATCGGTCACACGGTTTTGAGGGAAATTGTACGTGCGAATCTTTTCGCTTCGGTCGCCCGTTCCCACCTGGGATTTCCGGTTTTGTGCGATTTCCGCATCCTGCTTTTCACGCTCGGCTTCGACAATCCGCGCCCGCAAATTCCGCATGGCTTTGGTCCGATTCTTGAGCTGCGACCGTTCATCCTGACAGCTGACGACCACACCGGTTGGGAGGTGGGTAATACGGACCGCCGAATAAGTCGTGTTGACACTCTGCCCGCCCGCACCTGACGAACAAAACGTGTCGATTCGTAAATCTTTCGGATCGATATGCACTTCGACTTCATCCACCTCCGGCATGACCGCGACCGTCACCGTCGAGGTATGAATTCTTCCACTGGCTTCAGTGGTTGGCACTCGCTGCACGCGGTGCACTCCGCTCTCGTACCGAAGGCGACCGTACGCGCCCTTTCCTTCGAGTAGCGCAATCACTTCTCGGTACCCACCGATTCCGGTCTCAGACGCATCCACGACTTCCAGTTTGAGCCGGTTGCGCTCGGCATACTTGAGGTACATCCGGAATAGATCTCCGGCAAACAGTGCCGCCTCGTCCCCACCCGTTCCCGCCCGGATTTCCAGAAATACGTTCTTCTCATCGCGCGGATCCTTCGGAGTGAGAAAGTCTTTCGCGCGGTGCTCGATGTCTAGTACCTGTTGCTGCAGGTGCTCGCTCTCTTCCGCAAACAACTGCTTCATGTCCGCCCCTGTCGAGGCATCCTGGAGCAATGCGGACACCTCCTCGAGCTGCTTCTTCGCCTCGCAGTAAACCACGAATTGAAGCGCCGGCTCTTCCAACTCTGTCCGTTCCTTGTTCAGCTTGTGGATCATACCCGGCTGATTAAGGACAGACGGATCCATGAGCTGATTGGTCAACTCTTGGAAGCGCGCAGCCATGCCTTCCCACTTCTTGATCAGCCCGTCTTCCATGTCCCGCCCGTTCCGGCCGTAGCCCGCTTGGCCCCCAAAAAACAAGAGACCCTGCCCCAAAAGGAAGCAGGGTCTCCATGATGTCCTGACTGAGGCCTACTTATCTTTCTTGGCGTACTTCTTCTTGAACCGTTCGACACGCCCTTCGGTATCGACGATTTTCTGGGTTCCCGTAAAGAAAGGATGACACCCGGCACAAATATCGACTTTGATGTTTCCAATGGTAGATCGGGTCTTGAACGTATTCCCACAGGCACAATGCACAGTCGCTTCACGGTAGACTGGATGAATTCCCTTTTGCATACGAGCTCCTCTACTGCCCTTGATTCATTGACTCGCCCGGTCCTGCTCGCCAGGGTGCTCGACTTTACACTGGAGTGCCCCGCACTGGCAAGCGCGACACCTAACGATTCATGGATTGCAAAAATTCCTGATTGGTTTTGGTACCGCCGATCTTGTCCATTAAGAACTCCATGGCTTCCATCGTCCCCAATGGGCTCAACACCTTCCGCAGGATCCACATCTTGTTCAAGCGATCGCGGTCGACCAGCAACTCTTCCTTGCGGGTTCCGGACTGACTGATATCGATCGCCGGGAACAAACGCTTGTCGGCCAGACGACGATCCAAGTGCACTTCCATGTTACCAGTTCCCTTGAATTCTTCGAAGATCACATCGTCCATGCGGCTGCCGGTATCGATCAAAGCGGTCGCCATGATCGTCAGGCTCCCGCCGTTTTCAATGTTTCTGGCGGCCCCGAAGAACCGTTTCGGACGCTGCAACGCATTAGAATCCAACCCGCCCGAGAGGACCTTTCCACTGGGAGGGGCAATCGTATTATATGCCCTGGCCAGCCGGGTGATACTATCGAGGAGGATTACAACATCCTTCTTGTGCTCCACCAGACGCTTCGCTTTTTCCAGCACCATTTCCGCAACCTGGGCATGGCGCTGGGCCGGTTCGTCGAATGTAGAACTGATCACTTCGGCTTTCACTTGCCGCTGCCAATCCGTGACTTCCTCCGGTCGCTCATCAATGAGCAGGACGATCAGCGTGACTTCTTTGTGATTTTTCAGAATCGCGCGGGCGATCGCCTGCAGCAGCATGGTTTTTCCGGTTCGCGGCGCCGCGACAATCAGGCCTCGCTGGCCCTTGCCGATCGGCGTCGTAAGGTCCATCACGCGGGTGCAGTACTCTTCCCTGTCAAATTCAAGATTAAGGCGCTCTTCAGGATAGAGGGGGGTCAGGTTATCGAACAGGATCTTGTCACGCGCAACTTCAGGATCCTCATAGTTAACCTTTTCTACCTTGAGCAAGGCGAAATAGCGCTCGCTCTCTTTGGGCGGACGTATTTGGCCCGACACAATATCACCCGTCCTTAGGTTGAATCGGCGGATCTGTGAGGGGGAAATATAGATATCGTCGGGCCCCGGGAGATAGTTCGAGTCAGGTGCACGCAAAAACCCAAAACCATCAGGCAGGGTCTCCAGCACTCCCTCGCCAAACACAACACCGTTTTTTTCTGTTTGTGCTTGGAGAATGGCAAAAATGAGCTCCTGCTTGCGCAGGTTTGCCGCCCCCTCAATCTTCAGATCTCGCGCCACCTCATTCAGGTCCGCAATCGACTTTTGCTTGAGTTCCGCGAGATGCATAACTTCCCCTTTAACCTGTGTCATACCTCTTCCCTATCGGGCTCTCAACCCGACAGCTCCCCAAAATGAGAAAAACGATTTAGTGGTCATGAACGAATTCACAGAAGTGATTGTCTAGATGTCGACCTGCTTGTTGTCTACGGCAGGATGGTTCGATGAAGGTGTTGTCGATTTAGATTTTGCGGAAATGAAAACAACCCACTATTGCACAACCGCTGCTGCACTGCCCTTGGGAATTTATGCTTGAGATGGGTCTCGGAAGCTGATGCACAGAAGGTAAAGCAATTTCTACAAATCGCGAAGTTGAGCTGATTCTAGCGCCGGCACCGAACATTGTCAACACATTACCGCCTGATCCGTCGTCCTTTGAACCACAATACTCATTTTTACGCCCCATCACGTTCCATCACATTATATGATGCCTCGTATAAGTAAAACCTAAGTGTGTGGACCTACGTCCTTGGTTGCAGGCCACGGAATGATATGTTAAAGATCGCCAAGGAAATATAAATGGGCAATTCAGACAACGACACACCGGATCGCATATTCACGCTGGCCGAGGCCAACGAGCTCCTCCCTCAATTGAATCAACGATTTGCCGCTGTGCGCCGCGCAAAAACCGTTATCGCGAGCACGAAGGAGGAGGTAAGCAAAGCCAGTGCGCAGGCCGCATCAGGCGGCGGCAGCCCCGTTGGAGCACTGTATATTCGAGCCCTCCACGAGATCAGCGGGAGCCTACAAGCGATTCACGAACTCGGCGTGGTCATCAAAGACGTCGATCTCGGGCTATGTGACTTTCCATATCAGCTCGAAGGTCGCGTGGTCTATCTGTGCTGGAAGTTCGGTGAAGACGAAATTCGATGGTGGCACGAAACCTCCTCCGGATATAAGGATCGCCACCCGCTTGACGAAGGCTCTAGATAGCAAAGGACGGTGCCTTCCATGAAATTCGTTATCCTTGGCTTTGATGCGCCCGACGGCCAAGCAAAACGCAAAATTCACCGCACCGCTCACCTGGCTGGACTGGAGCTACTGGACCGTGCGGGAAGGGTGCTCCTAGCTGGCCCATTCACTGACCAAGCTGGGAGCCTAATCATCATAGAAGCAGATTCACTCGAAGAAGCAAAACGGATCGCCGAGGGAGACCCCTACACAGTGCACGGAATTTTCGAACGCGTAGAAGTTCATCCCTTCCAACAGGTGCTTCCTTCTTCTCAAGCGCCGACCTAAACAACCCACTTGCGGAACCATAAATTACTTATTCCCAGCAAGAGTGCACGCTGGGCTAAAGCCTATGCCAACCAAACGTCCCCCACATTCATCAGATTGACAACCCGAAAGATCGCCACCTATAATGCGGACTTAGCGCCATTTGTGAAGGCCGAATCACCGTAGTTCAAAAGACCTAACGGCCTTCTCCAGCGCTGGCCCTAAATTTCCCCAAAGTGGGCCTTCTGCCGTGTTGCAGAGAAACATCGAGAAAGCATAGAGTGACTTGACCCCACGCTTTAACCGAGGGTGTCCCTTCTCCAAGTCGTTAACCCCAAAAAGAGAGCAGGTTCGAATGACTCAGTATCGCGTGTTACCAGGCCCAGAACACTTCCTGCCACCGGCAGCAGCCTCCATGGGTATCTATCTCCCCAATCCAGGCGAGGCACACATCAACGGTGTGATCGTTCCTGAGGAAAAAGCATATGAAGAAGCGGCACGCCAGTTTTTAATGGCGCAGGTACCCACCATTTTCCCAGGCCCACTCGTCCTATGGGCCTGGAACGAAAAAGCCGCTAAAAAAGCCGCTGCCGTCAGACAGCTGTACGAAATTCTCAAGGAGTGCGTTCAGCCTGGGCAAAAACCGATGCTCATTCCGATGCCGGATTATCGCCCCAAGTATCCCAAAATCAATCCCGAAGTCGAGATCAATCCCAACCACCCGAACCTGACCATCTGGCATAACAAAATCGACTGCTGCATGTTTATCGGGGTGCATTGCCACCAGGCGAACCTGTCGCTTAAGATCATCCGTGGCGGAACTTCCTGCTATACGGTCGCAATGTGCGCCCAGGCAGGGCATGAAGATGCCATGCTCTCGTTTAGAGATGCCTCCGTGGAGAAAATCCTCAAGCTAGGCGAGTGGATCCGTAAACTCAAAGGAACGGTAAAACCACGGCTGACCACAGCAAAGACCAGCGCGTCAAACTAAGTGGCGTCAAGCACTTCTAACGATTAAAAGGAGGCCGATTCCATGGCGGAAATAAAATCCCACATCGGGACACAGAATAAAAAAGGCCAGACGTATACAGATGCGTGGAAGATGATGCACGAGGCCCCGCGCAACCCGTCCTTCTATACCGGCAGCGAGGTCATTAAAGAGGCTTTGCGGCGTGCCAGCTGCGATGTGATGATTGCCTACCCCATCACCCCCCAAAGCGAAGCTGCTGCCCTGATCGGCGAATTGTTCGCTGAGGGTTATATCGGAGACTATTTCCGAGGAGAGAGTGAGTTTGCAGTTATGTCCCAATGTGCCGGTGCAGCTTTTGGTGGAGCGCGGGTATTCACCACGACTGCAGGCCCAGGCACCATGCGCGCCATGGAAAACTTTCCGATGTGGGCGGGTGCGCGTCTGCCAATTCAAATGATCGTCACATGTCGAGGCATCAACTCGCCGTTGTCAATTCAGCCTGATACTATTGAGATTTCCTACTTACTAAACACGGGCATGCTGGTTTGGCACGCGGAAACGGCGCAAGACTTTTTCGATTGGATCCTTAAAGGCTTCATGGTGTCGGAAGAGCCAGAAGTGCACCTACCTCTAGCGCTATGCTGTGACGGCTTCTTTGTGACCCACACAAAAGATGTTGTGAACCTTACCCCAGCGGATATGTGCCTTCCACCTTACGACCCTTATCGCTCACCCGTGCCTTGCATGGACATGGAATGTCCGCCGGTCCGGATGATGCGTGATCCGTTCATTATGAAAAGCAATTATATCAGCTATGCCACCCACGCTTCTTGGCAACAGGAAATTTGGGCAGCGATCGAACGTTCACGCAAACACACGATCAAGTGGATCGATGGTCTAATCGATGCAGAAAACACCGATGCTGAGGTTGTAATTGTTGCGTCAGGCACTGCGGTCTCACAGGGCAGAGAAGCTATTCGCCTGCTCGAGGACGAAGGCGTGCGTTGCGGCCTAGTGAAGGTGAAATCACTCCGTCCCTGGCCCGGAGAGGAAATTCGCGAGGCCACCAAGAATGCGAAACACATTTTTGTGCCGGAATTCAACGTAACAGGCTGGTTGGCAAAGGAAATCAAGGCCACCATTCCTAATAGCGAACGCGTTCATGCCGGCCCTCATGTGTGTGGCGGCATGACAATGCCTCCAGAAATCATTGTCTCAGAGATCAAAACGGCTCTAGGCTTGCGATCCGAGTCACTGGCTGGAAGAGGTAGCTGATAATAACCGAGCTGTGAAACCGTCCATTGAGCTATCATTACGCGATAGACAAGCCTTGAGGAGGCATACATGAGCAAAGAGCGAATCAAAATTTCGCCGGATCTATACGACATCATGCCGTCGGACTACCAGGACCTCGTTCAAAGTGCGACCTATGGGAAAGAGGACCGTGGCTGGAAAGATATTGGAACCTCTAAAGAACTGATTGAGCAGCATTCCCTATGTGCCGGCTGTCCCGAATCCATGGCCTTCCGCTATATCCTAGCCTCCCTCCCAAACCCTGAGGATACGGTGATGGTTGGCTCCACAGGCTGTACCAGCCTGGTGTTCCCCATGGTGGCTGTACACAACATCCACTCCCTCTTTGGCAATCAAAACGCCATTGCATCTGGGCTGAAGCGAGCCCTGAGCGTTAGATTCCCTGACCGAGTGAAAGACGTGGTCGTCCTGGCAGGTGATGGCGCGACGGTGGATATCGGTTTGGACATGACCCTGCAAGCCTGGTTCCGCCAGGAGAAGTTCACGACCATCTGTTTTGACAATGAGCTGTACGCCAATACCGGTGGCCAGGAGAGCGGCCTGATGCAAAAAGGCTTCGTTGCTAAAATGGCGCCGGTTGGAAAACTGTTTGACAAAGTCCGTTTGCCTGAAATTGCCCGAGAGTCAGGCTGTCACTACGTAGTAAACTGCACAGTGAGTAAGCCGTCACTCGTGGAGAAGGTGATTCGGAATTCCGTCCTCATCGCACGTGAGATAGGACCCACGTATATCCAGCTATATACACCGTGCATTCTTGAAATCGGCAAGAACAGCATGGAAGGTCTCCAGGAAATGCGTGACTCTGAAAAGCCGACCGAGCGATTTGCTTACAAGGAGTATGTCAGCGAGCCGGCTAAGCAGTTCCTGGCTGAACTGGCTGCTAAGGACAAGGAACGTAAAGCCGCCGCAAAACAGTTAGCGGGAAAAGCTTAAGGAATCGGAGGTCGCTCATGATCAAGAAGAGACTCAATATTCGCATGTCGGGGCTGGGTGGGCAGGGTGCCGTGACAGCGGCCCACGTAATGGCCATGGCCGCCAATCGAGACGGAAAGTTTTCTATTTCGAATCCATTTTTTGGCGCCGAGAAACGAATGGCTCCCGCTGAAAGTTACTGTCGAATCGGGATTGAGCGGATTTATGACCGCGGCGAATTGGTATTTCCCGATGTAATCGAAGTATTTCATCCTCAAGTCATTACGATGGGCAAGAGCTACACTATGCCTTTTTACTCCGGTGTCAAAGAAGGAGGGGTCGTCATCATCAACTCAGCCCAGCCTCTCTTGTCAGAAGAAGATATAAATCGCCTCAAGGACCTGAACGTGGCGTTGTTTTACATTGCGGGAACCGAACTCGCGATCGAAGTAGCTGGCACCGAACTCTCGACTAACATGTCGATGATCGGGTCGGTAGCAGGCATTACCAAATGCGTCTCAATGGAAGCCCTCGACGGCGCCTTGCAGGAACGATTCGGCAAGAAGTTTGTCGCATCTGGTGGTACCGCCTCTTTGGACGAAGCGATCAAGAAGAAGTTCGCCAAGAAAGAAATGCTATTGGCGAAGAACCTGGCAACAGTCAAGCGAGCCTACGAAATCGCAAGCGAATGGGCTGATAAGAACAAGGTCGAGTTGCGGGTTGGCAATCCTGCCGTTGCAGCTTAACGAGAGAGAAGGAACCACGTCGCATGTATAACGTAGCGCAAGTGATCGATGAGAAGTGCGTGGCCAAGAAGGGCTGCCGCCTCTGCATCATGTATTGCCCGGAAGCCAACTGCCTGGACCTTAATTCGACCAAAATGGTGGCGGAGGTCACAATTGATCGTTGTAAGGGATGTGAACTCTGCGTCGTTGTCTGCAACGCTGCCAAACACGAGGCGATTGAAATGCAGGCAGTCAGCGCCACAGGGCAGCTGATGAGCCATAAGGGCGAGTCCGCAGGCCTCGGACAAGCCTACCAAGGGTAGCGAGTTGCGTTGTCGCAAGGCCCCATGGCGTCTCACGCTATGGGGCTTTTTTCTTGAACTGAGCACTGAGAGGATCCCATGGAACGAGAAGATAATGTGCTCGATGAACTGTTACGCGATATCGCCGGCCTGCTGAACGAATATCCCAAGGCAATTGAGCGACAAGCCGCAGCCATACACGCCGGAGGTAAAGACCCTGAGCTAGTCGAAAA
>JBEIQG010000298.1:0-2734 GCA_040376625.1 Nitrospira sp.
GCCTAACGTCGTTGCAAACCGGAATGGACACAGTACGGAACATCATGACCTGTCCCGTGGCAGGCCTGAATCCCAACGAGTTGCTCGACGGGACGGACATCGTGCGCGCGATCAATCACGAAGTGCTGGGAAATCCGGCTTATACGAACCTGCCGCGCAAGTGCAATATTGCGGTCACCGGCTGTCCGGACAATTGCCTCCATACCGAGACGCAGGACATTGCCCTGGTCCCGGCCTATCACGACCTGGGGCATGACAAGTGTTACGGGTACAACGTGCTGGTCGGGGGAAAATTGGGGTCCGGCGGCTATCGCATTGCCGGTTCCCTGGACATGTTCGTGAATCCGGCGGAGGCCTTCGAGGTCTGCCGGACGTTGCTGCATATCTATCGCGATCATGGACCGCGTGAGAATCGCACTCAAGCGCGCCTTGCCTTTCTGGTAGAGGCCTGGGGCGAAGCTCGCTTGCGGCACGAAGTCGAACGGCTGGTCGGGAGAACCCTGCCCACGGCGGGGGTGGATGCGAGGGGAGCGGCGGAGCGCGACCACATCGGCATCTTCCGTCAAAAACAACGGGGCATGAACTATGTCGGCCTGAAGGTGCTGGTCGGGAGGGTGAAGGCGGCTGATCTTCGGAGCATCGCCGCGTTGGCGTTGCGATACGGCAACGGAGAAGTGCGGCTCTCGCCGGCGCAAGCATTTGTGATCCCTCATATCAGCGACCGGCTGGTGGGTGAACTGGCGGAAGAGCCGCTGGTGAAGCAATTCGCCTATAACCCGTCCGCCCTCTACAAGGGACTGGTCAGTTGTGTGGGAAGTGACTACTGCAATCTGGCCGTCATTGAAACCAAAAGCCGGGCGGTCGAAACGGCGCGGGTGTTGGAACGGAAGCTGGGCGATACCCTCAAGCCGATCACCTTGCATTGGTCCGGTTGTCCGGCCGGGTGCGGAAACCATCTCGTGGCGGATATCGGACTCTTGGGCAAGAAGGCGAAGGTGGGCGGCAAGGTCGTCGATGCCGTGGATGTGTTCGTGGGCGGGCGCTCGGGCCCCGATCCCAAGCTTGCCACCAAAATCATGGAGGATGTGCCCTGCGACCGGCTTCCAGCGGTGTTGGAAATGATCATGCCCTACCACACGCGCGAAAAAATGCATCGTGTGCGCGGGAAGGCCCTGCCAAAAGGTACGGGGGCATCGAAATCGACGGCATCCGGTAACGAGACGACGGGGCTCACTCCCCAACCGCTTCCTGCTTAGACTGTTTTGGAAGCTGCAGAATGTAAGCAGGGAGATGGCAGTAGGGAGTGCTCCCAGCAGGATGCTCAAAATGCCTGTCCCGTGCGGCCGCAGCGAATGAAGTCCGAGGCGTACCTCTGATGTACGTCGAGGCTCTGAACGACGCGAGAACAAAGCGGGCGGAGATTTTCAGCATCCTGCCGGGAGAAGGCTTGAGCCGCTGCCATAGTTGAGTTATTCTCTTGCCCTCAACAAGGAGGAAGCATGGCCAAGAGAGCGAAATCGAGTCAGGAGCCGTCGGATCTTCTCAGCCGGCACATAGAGCAGATACAAGCGACGTTGGTGGCGATTCAGCCGTTCCTATCCAGACGTAAGACTACCGCCTCATTGGACGGATTCGATGAGCAGACCGAAGAGGTGCTGAGTGAAACCTTCGGTGGAGCGTCTGAGGAACTTGAAGCCTATCATTATGCCAAGCTAGGTGAGGCTGCGATCCTGCCGGAGGAAGCGCAGGAGGCCGGCACCCATAACGTGGATCGCGAAAGCCTACATCAACGCAAGCAGGTGTTGGAAAGCTGCCTGGCTCAGCTGGAGTTGAGAAAGGCCACCAGAGCCGGTCGGGATTGGCGGCGGACCCTCGGTGAGCGGATCGATGGCCACACGGTAGCCGAGTTCATGTCGGGCGAAGTCCGAAGTGTGCATAAGGGTGCGTCAATCAAGGAGGCGGGCCGTCTGCTGCAGAAGTGGCGGATCGGTTCCCTGCTGGTCGACGACGGATCGCGGTATATCGGCATCATCACGGATACGGATCTCAGCCGGAAGGCCGTTGCCAAGGGACTGGATCCGAACACGACCACGGTGCTCTCCTGCATGAGCAAGTCCGTGGTCACCATCGAGGATAGCGAGCCGATGATGGAGGCGCTCAGATTGATGAAGAAAGAGGGCATCCGGCACTTACCTGTCACGGAGGACGGCACGATCATCGGAGTGCTTTCTGTGGGCGACTTGCTGCGGGCCTATCAGAAGGTGCTGGAGCTGTAGGGAAGGCAATCCGGAGACCAGGAGATCAGGGTGCACCTGTTTGGGTAAAGAAGCTCCTCCGGAAATGCGGCCAGTCCGGTTTACATGAATCGACCGCGATTTTAGGAATTGCCGCAGGCGGCCTTCAGGAGCCCGCCTGTGGCGGTGCCCTGCGTGGCCACGACCCATTGGTTCGACGTGCCGGCAGAGCGCACGACGGTTCCGGCTCCCATCTGTCCCGAAAACCAGCTCGATGTGAGTGCCTGGCTCTTCTTGTTTTGACAGTCGTATTCGCGTTCGGTGGCTTTCGAGAAGGCGGGGGCACTTCCACCTTCGGTCTGCGCACTCTTATTGTCGAACAGGTCCAGCATGACGACCGTCTCGTCGGCCCGTTTGAGGCTCGCATAATCGGCATAGTAAACGTAGTTGTCCGTCTCGCCAATCTTCGCCCATTCTCCCACCGGCTTTAGACCGGAGCC
>JBEIQG010000107.1:0-11994 GCA_040376625.1 Nitrospira sp.
GTACCCGGCATTGCCGTGCCGTTTTATCTTGCGCATCCCCGGTGGGCAAAACTGGAAGCGAGTCAAATGTTGGAGGTGGAAGGCGGCACCAGGGACTGGTGCATGCGGATCCTCCGGCACGAGGCCGGCCATGCCATTGAAAACGCTTACCTGCTCCGTCGCCGTCGCCGCCGGCAGAAACTTTTCGGACGTTCGTCCCAGCCCTATCCAGAGTATTACACGCCACGCCCTTATAGCCGGAGTTTCGTGCGCCATTTGGATGTCTGGTATGCCCAGAGCCATCCGGATGAAGACTTCGCGGAAACCTTTGCCGTGTGGCTTGATCCGCACTCGCTTTGGAAGGAACGGTATCGAGGCTGGCCGGTCATGAAGAAGCTGGATTTCATGGATCGACTCATGGGCGAGTTGGCGGGTACGACACCGGTCGTCACCGGACGGCAACTGCTGGATCCGCTCCCGCGCATCTATAAGACCCTCCGTGATCACTACGAGGAGAAGCGGAAGCACTACGGGATCGGCCGCACGCCGTCGTACGATACGGATTTGAAGAAGCTGTTTTCCGACGGGCCTGCCCATGCCAAAAATCCCAGCGCCGCCGAGTTTCTTCGTCGCACGAGAAAAGAAATCCGTCGCCGGGTCGCTGAATGGACCGGCGAATATCAGTACACCATCGATCAGGTGTTGGAAGGCATGATCGAACGATGTCAGGCGTCGAAATTACACCTGACCCAGCACAAAGAGCAGGCCAAGCTGGATTTTGCGATCCTCCTGACGGTGCAGACCATGAACTATCTGCACAGCGGCCGGCATAAGGTGGCACTATGAGACGATTGCGCGTGCTTGTGTTGATGCATAAAGATCTTGTCCCTCCCGACCAACTGAACGGACAGGACCTTGAAGGGGCCGCCTGGAAGACCGAGTACGACGTCGTATCCACCCTTCGAAAACTCGGCCATGATGTTCAGCCGCTCGGGGTCAAGAGCGATCTGGAAGTGATTCGTGCGGCCGTCGAAGATTGGAAGCCTCACATTGCGTTTAATTTGCTGGAGGAGTTCGACGGGCGGGCGGTCTATGACCAGAACGTGGTGTCCTATCTCGAGTTGATGCGCATCCCCTACACCGGTTGCAATCCACGCGGCCTCATGCTGGCGCGCGACAAGGCGCTGGCGAAGCAGGTGATGTCGTACCATCGTATTCCGTACCCGGAATTCATGGTGGTACCGATGCACCGTATGGTACGGCGACCGAAATATCTGCCCTTCCCGTTGATTGTAAAGTCGATCAGCGAAGAGGCTTCATTGGGGATTTCGCAGGCCTCGATCGTCGATGACGATGAAAAGTTGCGGGAACGGGTGGCGTTCATCCACGACAATGTCGGCACCGGGGCCCTGGTCGAGCGGTATATCGAAGGGCGCGAGCTTTATGTCGGGGTGATGGGCAATGCGCACCTGCAGGTGTTTCCGGTCTGGGAGCTCGTGATGGATAAGATGCCGGACGAGGCACGCCGCATCGCCACGGAGCGGGTGAAGTGGAGCCGCAAGTACCAGGATAAGTATGGCATCTGCTCGTGCGAAGCGAGGAATCTCCCGGATGGCGTCGTCGACCATATCCAGCATCTGGCCAAACGCGTCTATCGTGCATTGGGGCTGAGTGGCTATGCTCGCATCGATATGCGAATGGACAAGGACGGCAACATTTACGTGCTCGAAGCCAATCCCAATCCTCAGATCGCCAACGGCGAAGATTTTGCGGACTCGGCCGGGAAAGCCGATCTCGCCTACAAAGACCTGCTGCAGGAATTGTTGCATGTAGGGCTTCGATGGCGCCCCGCCCAAGCCGCCTGACAGCCGCTGAAACGGCTCCCCAGCTCCGTTCTCGTCTCGCTCAGAGACTCGACGTACCGCAAGGGTACGCCTCGCCTCCTCGCGCTGCTGCGGCCTTGCCTCAAGACCCGCTTGGACATCCGCGAAAATATTGACCAGAGCTCCAGCGGAATTTTCGTTACGGGCAAAGCCTCGACAGACAGGTAGCCTTCTTCCATCGTGCGCCGCCGACGCGTCACGGCCCCCAGCGGATGCCGAAGAGGAGCGCGACGCTGGTGTTGTCGTTTGGTACGGGTGGCGAGAGGGTGATGTGGTGTAGGTTCACCATGAGGGTGGTCGAGAAGGCGATTTTGGGGCCGACTTGATATTCCAGCGACATGCCGAGCGGAATAAAATGGCTCGTGTCGTTGCGATCGACCTTCGTGGGGCCGCTGCCCCGGTTCAGGTCTGCGTGGAGCATGCCTAGTCCCGCGAACGGTACCAGATTGAATCCGCTATTCAGGCGAAGATGGTACTTCGCGACTCCTGCAATGCCGATCTGCGTCAGGTCTCCCACCGGCGTGAAGAGTGCCATTCCGCCGAACGAGAAATTCTGGTCCATGTAGTAGTCCAGTCCGAACCCGAGGGCGAACGTGGTGTCATTGGTGGTGCCGGTCCAGAGCCCGAGATCAGTGGCGAAGCCCCAGCGCCCCTCCTGCATCTCCGCTGCTGCGGCCGGTGTTGCCCAGAGGATGCCGAGGAATGCGAGGCCGATGAACAGCGCTCGAACACGTCGCATAGGTGTCATGGTTCTCCATCTCACGGTGGTGTGGTTCTATGTAGCATAGGCCTTCCGGACGGACAAGCATTCGAGGGCCTGCGATCGCTTCCTGCGCAGGGTTGTCAACGCGCGAGGGCCTCCAGTATGCTTGGTCCCCTTTCGGGAGGAGGAGTATGCCAAAAGGAGCCATGACACCGGCCGAAGTGGCCGACGCCCTGTACCAGCTGATTCCACGCCGGGTTTCCGTTGAGCTATTAAGCGAATATGGCATTGAGGGCCGGGAAGAGCATGAGGAGACGATGACGCGAGAGCTGCTCTCGTTCACCCTCTACTGGGTTCATGCGGCCGTCAACGCCCACATTCCGCGGAAGTATCGTGAGGTACTGTTTCAGCGGGTACTGGAATTGATTCAGCAGGATTGGGCCGCGACGTTTAAGCTCGAGTCGATGAAGTGGGAGGACTATCTGGCCGAAATGGAAGAACGGCGCGCGCTCTACGCGCCGGTGGGGGATTACGAAGGCGGCGCCATCGCCGCCTCGGAAGAAATCTCGGACCTGCTCGAAAACCAGGGCCTGATTCAGCCGGAGGACCGGCCAAAGTTGCTCGTGCTCTTGCCCGATCTGGTGCCCTTGGATAAGTATCAGGAATTATTGAGCCAGTGTGTGTAGGCTGTTGAAAAGGTGCACGAGCGGCGTTCTCACGGGTTTGTCATGATCTGCTAGAGGTAGCGGTGTGACAGCACCTTCCCGCTGTTGTCGAGTTCATAGAGCAGCGGGGCTCCTGTGGGAATGTTGAGTTCGAGGACCTGCTCCCTGGTCAGCTGCTCGAGTTGCATCACCAGAGCCCGCAGGCTGTTCCCATGGGCGGCAATGAGGATGGTTTCTCCTTTGAGCACGTAGGGCTTGATGCGGCTGTCGTAGTAGGGGAGTACCCGCTCGGCGGTATCCTTGAGGCTTTCTCCGCCCGGCGGTCTGACATCGTAGCTTCGGCGCCAGATTTTCACCTGCTCGTCCCCGAACTTCTTGGCCGTCTCGGCTTTGTTGAGTCCCTGCAGCTCTCCATACATGCGCTCGTTCAGCGCCTTGTCCTTTTCGATGGGAATGCCGGTCTGTCCGATCCCTTCGAGAACGAGGCGCAACGTTTCATTGGCGCGAGCCAGTACCGATGAAAAGGCGCGGTCGAATGTGAAACCCGCCAGTTTTTTTCCTGCGGCCTTCGCTTCTTCAATGCCTTTCGGGGAGAGGGGAACATCCACCCAGCCGGTGAAACGGTTTTCCAGATTCCACTGCGACTCGCCATGACGAATGAGGACCAGTTTGCTCATCGTGCCTCGTCTCCTTGTCCGAAAGGATAGAACGGTTTCATGACAGGTTATGCGATTTCCCCTTCGCCCTGTCAAGCGGGATGCCTCAATTGAGGCCGGCCGTGGTTCCGCAGTGTTGAGTTGCAATCAGTTGAGGCAGCCAGTACCATGCCGCGGATTTCTCCTTACGCCGGAGCGTATCGATGACGGATCCTTCCCCCTCAGACTGGACTCCATTGCAGGAGTGGTGGCGCGCCATGGGACGGCGCTTGCTGGTCGAAGATCGGGTGGAGGCCTTTTTTCGGCGGGCGCTTGGGGTCAGTCAGGCGCTGGCAGGCGTCGCCCAGGCCGGTGGCGAGGTTGAATATGTGCTGTTTGTACTGGTGCGCTACTGGATTCCCGTGGTGTTGCCGCCGCCTGGCCGGGAACGGGCCTCCAAGGGCGATCCGGATTACTGGCTCGAGTCCGAGCAGATTCTCAAAGCCGCCGCCGTCCGGTTGCGTGAGCTCAAGCCGTTGATTGAATTGCTGACGGCGGCCAATCCGTTGAGTGCCGGAGGCCCTGCCCACAACCCGGCCCGTTCGCCGGTCGTCGAGGTGGAACTCGCCAATATGTTACAGGGGATCGCCGAGTCGGCGGGGAGCTATGGAGGTCCGGATTACACGTCGGTCATCAAGACCTTCGACCCGGTTCCACTGCGACAAACGCAGCCGTTTAAACATAACAAGAAGAACAGCGCCGAGCTCTGGGTGGTCTTCCTGCTCCGCGAGCATTTCAGGAGCGTGGGTCTCGGCAAGGATCGCTACTGGCCGCTTGTGGCCGGGCTCTGCGCAGCAGCCGGCATCACCAACCCCAACGGGCAGCCGTACGGTCCGGACGAGCTCAAGTCCTGGTGGCAAAAGAACTGGCCACGCACTTACACGCAACTGGAGCAGACCCAGGCCGCGCCTGATCTGAGCGGGGCCGCCTACCAGCAGGATTTCGACTGGTTCGTGTCCTGGATCGAGTGGCAGCGGCAGCGGATCTCTGACGGATAACACAGAGGGTTCGTGAATGGGGCCTCACCGTCGCCCTAGACGTGTGTGACGCTGGCGGGGTGGGGTTTGGCGGGAGGGTTCTTTAACCCGTCCGGTGGCCCGTCCTTGAACATGGCGACGACTAGGCCGATCTTCAGGACCAGGAGGCCGACGCCGACCCACACGACATACGGTTGCACGCCGCCTAATTCTCCCAACATCTGCTGCCTGGCTTCTCCGCCTGTCGTCCGTTCGGCTTTGATTTTGGCGAGCTGCTCCTTGGCATGCCAGAAATAAATATAGTTGGCGCTGGCGGCTGCGATGACACGCCAGATGATGTCAGCCGAGAGATCCTGGGTGATATAGAACGCCATGGCCGGACCGATGGCATAAATCAGGGCGTAGACGTACATCTTCCGGTAGAGAAACCAGAGGAAGGGTTCAAAGACGAATGCCGGCCAGTGCCAGGTCAGGGCGAATTGCGGCCCGGACGAACCGGTGAATTTTTTGAAGGTCTCCAGGTAGCGGTCGGCATTGGGGCCGATGAAGGCTTTCCAGAGTTCCACGTCCGTCTGTGGAGAGGGGGCGATATCCGGCTCCACCACGGCTTCTTTGCTTTCAGTGGCAAAGGGGCCGCCGCATTGGTGGCAAAAGCGGGCATCATCTCGGTTCTCTTGTCGGCATTGTGCGCAGGATTTCATACGGTCACCTTATCCCATCCGCCGTCTCTCCCCGTCAAGGGCGGCCCCCCCACAAGCGCTAGGGTTCGAACCAGACCGCCGGCCGCGCCAGGAGCCGCTGACGGGCGTTCGTTCGGTTGCTTTCACCTGTGCCCTATGGTAGCTTCGCCGACTCACGATGGGAGAGGTGTGCCATGCCGACGGGTGAGTTACGTCTCAACGCCGAACAGTACTTGATGAACACCTATACGCGTCAGCCGATTTCGATCGTGCGGGGACGTGGCTCGAAGGTCTACGACCTGGAAGGCCGGGAGTACATCGACTTTGTGGCCGGCATTGCGGTCAATCTCCTCGGTCATGGACATCCGGACCTGGTGCTGGCGGTTCAAAAACAGGTGCAGCACCTCATCCACACATCGAACCTTTATTATACCGAGCCGCAGGTGCGGCTTGCTCAGGTCCTGGTCGAACATTCGTTTGCGCAGAAAGTCTTCTTTTGTAACAGCGGGGCGGAAGCGAACGAAGCGGCGATCAAGTTGGCCCGAAAGTATTCGTACGATAAGTACGGAGCAGACCGCTACGAGATCGTCACGACGACGAACTCCTTTCACGGGCGCACCATGGCTACCTTGACCGCCACCGGTCAGGAGAAGGTGCAGAAGGGATTCGCCCCGCTCATGCCGGGGTGTTCGCATGTGACGTTCAACGATCTCTCGGAAATCGAACGCGCGATCACATCGAAAACCGCCGCCGTCATGTTGGAGCCCATTCAGGCTGAAGGCGGAGTGCATGTGGCTGATCGAGGCTATATGCAGGGATTGCGTGATCTCTGCCGGGAGCGCGATGTGTTGCTGATTTTCGATGAAGTGCAAACCGGCATGGGGCGCACGGGCACGCTGTTTTGCTACGAGCAGTTCGGGATGCAGCCAGACATCATGACCCTGGCAAAGGGGTTGGGCGGTGGTGTCCCGATCGGAGCCTGTCTGGCGACGGAAACTGTGGCGAAGGCCTTCTCTCCCGGGACCCACGCTTCGACCTTTGGCGGTAATCCCCTGGCCTGTGCGGCCGCGCTGGCGGTATTGCGGGTGCTGCTGGACGGGAAAATTCTGGACCAGGGACGGCGCATGGGCGAGACCTTGGCCAAGGGGTTAGCCGTGCTGAAGGACCGGCATCGTTGCGTAAAGGAAGTGCGCGGCCTTGGTCTGCTCCAGGGCGTGGAATTGGATATCGACGGGAAAGCGGTTGTCGCCGATTGCCTGGCGCGCGGATTGTTGATCAACTGCACCGGCGATCGGGTTCTGCGCTTCGTTCCCCCACTCATCATCACGGAGCGCGAGATCGATCGCTTGCTGGTCGCGCTTGCGCAGGTGTTGAGTCAGCGAACTACAACAAGCCATCATTAATCATGTAGGGGCGCGTATGTCGCGGCGTCCGCATCGGTCATCCTCCCGGGCCGGTCTCGGGAAAGATTTTCTGGAATTGCTCTCGATCCCCGTCGCGGAGCTCAGCGCGTTATTGCGCCTGGCTGCGCAGCTGAAACTGAAGCAGCGGCGCGGAGTGTCCCATCCTCTGCTGCAGGGCCGCATGTTGGGCCTGTTGTTCCAGAAGCCTTCGACCCGGACGCGGGTGTCGTTCGAGGCAGGGATGAATCAGCTCGGTGGGCAGGCAATGGTGTTGCCGATGGGCGATATCCAGCTGTCGCGTGGCGAGAGTATCGCCGATACGGCGCATGTCCTGTCCCGGTATCTGGATGCGATTGTCCTGCGCACCTTTGACCACGCGATTGCCGAAGAATGGGCTCGCGAGGCGAGTATTCCCGTCATCAACGGGCTGACCGATCTGAATCACCCCTGCCAAGCCCTATCCGACCTGTTGACCATTCAAGAGAAGAAACGGCGGCTGAAAGGCATCAAGATCGCGTATGTCGGCGACGGCAACAATGTGACGAATTCTCTGATCGAGGCGGCAGCGAAGATGGGGATGGTGATCGCCGTAGGTTGTCCGCCCGGATATCAGCCTGACCGGGGCATTGTGGATCGAGCCCGGGAGGAAGCCCGGGAGACCGGTGCGGTGATTGAAATCGGCGCCGATCCATATGTGGCCGTGAAAGATGCGGACGTGGTGTATACCGACGTCTGGATCAGCATGGGGCAAGAGAGGGAGCAAGCCAAGCGGCTCAAAATCCTGGCGCCCTATCAGCTCAATGCGCGACTATTGAAATGCGCGAAGCCGGATGCGCTGGTCATGCATTGTTTGCCGGCCCATCGCGGTGAGGAGATCAGTGCCGAGGTGCTGGATGGACCTCAGTCGGTGGTGTTCGATCAGGCCGAGAACCGATTGCACATGCAGAAAGCCATTCTGGTCAGACTCCTCGGCAAGAAATCTACACGGAGCACGTAAGTGAAAGGGAGTGGTATGAGCCGGTCATCGTACAAGAAAGTGGTATTGGCCTATTCGGGGGGCCTCGACACGTCGGTGATTCTGAAGTGGCTGGAAGAGGTCTATGGCTGCGAAGTCATCGCATTTTGCGCCGATCTGGGACAGGGCGAAGATCTGAAGGCCATCAAAAAGAAGGCACAGTCTCTGGGTGTGAAAAAAGTCTACGTGGAGGATCTCCGAGAGGTGTTCGTTAAGGATCACGTGTTCCCCATGCTGCGCGGGAATGCGATCTACGAAGGGAGCTACCTGCTGGGCACGTCGATCGCCCGTCCGCTGATTGCGCGGCGCCAGATTGAAATTGCCGCTAATGAAGGTGCCGAGGCGGTCTGTCACGGTGCGACCGGCAAGGGTAACGATCAGGTCCGCTTCGAGTTGACCTACATGGCGTTGCACCCGCAGATCAAGATTATTGCCCCTTGGCGGGAATGGACCATGCGCTCGCGTCGTGAGTTGATCGAGTATGCGGAGAAGCATGGCATTCCGGTCACGGCCACGAAGGCGAAACCCTACAGCATGGACATGAACCTGTTTCACACGAGTTATGAGGGCGGCATTCTGGAGGATCCCTGGAAGGCCCCGCCCGAAGAGATTTTCGTGATGTCGGTCTCGCCGGAGCGGGCGCCGAACAAGGCCCGCGAAGTCGAGATCGACTATGTGGCGGGCAACCCGGTGGCAGTGGACGGCAAGAAGATGAGCCCGGCAGCCTTGTTGGCCCATCTCAATAAGTTGGGCGGCCAGCACGGTGTCGGTCGCGTCGATCTGGTGGAAAACCGCTATGTCGGGATGAAATCCAGAGGCGTGTATGAAACCCCGGGTGGAACGATACTGCATGCAGCCCATCGCGGCCTGGAATCGCTCACCATGGACCGGGAAGTGCTGCATCTGCGGGATAGTCTGATCCCTCGTTACGCCGAGCTTATTTACTACGGATATTGGTATGCTCCTGAGCGGGAGATGCTTCAGGTGGCCCTCGATGAAGCCCAGCGGGATGTCACGGGCACCGTTCGAGTGAAGCTCTACAAAGGGACCTGCACGGTGGTGGGGCGGAAGTCTCCGCGCTCGCTCTATCGGCTGGACATGGCGACGTTCGAAGAAGACGACGTGTATCGTCAGAAGGATGCGGAAGGGTTTATCCGTCTGAACGCGCTCCGGTTGGCGATTCGGGCTCAGCGCAAGAAGAGGTCGACGCGGTAATGGCGAAGTCCCAATCTGCCGGCGGACGTTCACGAAAGTCTGTCTCTGCTCCGCAACGGTCCCGTCGAGCCTTGCCGAAGGGCAAGGCCTGGGGGGGCCGATTTGCCGAACAAACCGACCGGCTGGTAGAGCAGTTCACCTCCTCGCTGGCCTGCGATCAGCGGCTCTACCCCTATGACATTCAAGGCAGTATCGCCCATTGCAGGACGCTCGAACGTGCGGGGGTGCTCACCGTCCGTGAGTCGGCGCAGCTTGTGCGGGGACTGCAATTCGTCAAGGTGGAGTTGGATGGCGGGCGGTTTCCCTTCTCGCCGCAGGACGAAGATATCCATATGGCGATCGAGCGCCGCTTGACTGAGTTGATCGGCCCGCTGGGTGGAAAGCTGCACACGGGTCGAAGCCGCAACGATCAGGTGGCCCTGGATCTACGCCTATTTTTGCGCGATGTGCTTTCGACGCTGATGGGTCAATTGCAGGAATTCCGCCGAGTCCTCGTGGGGCAGGCCCGGGCGCACCTTGATGTCGTCATGCCTGGATATACACACTTGCAGCGTGCCCAGCCGGTGCTGCTGGCGCATCATTTCCTGGCCTATGTGGAAATGTTCGACCGGGACCGGGGGCGTCTTCACGACTGTCGGCAACGGCTCGACGTGATGCCGCTGGGGTCCGGGGCGTTGGCGGGATCGAACTATCCGGTCGATCGCCGATATACGGCTGCACTGTTAGAATTCCCGACGGTGACGCAGAATAGCCTCGATGCCGTCTCGGATCGTGACGGCGTGGTGGAGACACTCAGCGCCCTGTCGCTGATCATGATGCATCTCTCACGCTTGAGCGAAGAATTGATTTTGTGGGCATCACAGGAATTTCGCTACGTGGATTTGCCCGACACTTTTTGCACCGGCAGCAGCATGATGCCGCAAAAAAAGAACCCGGATGTGCCGGAGTTGGTACGTGGGAAAACGGGTCGCGTTTACGGTCACTTGATGGGGACCCTGACGCTGCTGAAGGGATTGCCGCTGAGTTACAATCGTGATCTCCAGGAAGATAAAGAGGCGTTGTTCGACGCCGTGGATACGACGGGGCAATCGCTGGTGCTTTGCACGGAGTTGATGCGAAGGCTGGTCGTCAATAAAACCGTCCTGGCTGAGGCGGCCGAAGGTGGTGGAATGCTCGCGACGGAGCTGGCGGATTACCTTGTGACGAGAGGAGTCCCGTTCCGGGAGGCCCATTCCATTACCGGCCAGATTGTGCGATTCTCACTTGAACAGCATCGGCCCATTCAGCATCTGACCTTGAAAGACTTGCGAGGCTTCTCCGCCCGTTTCGGTGAGGACGTCCTGAGTTGCCTTACCGTGCGGGGCGCCATTGACCGGAAGGGTCAGATCGGTGGCACGGCGAGACGGCGTGTGGAGGCGCGCATCAAAGAGCTTGAGAAGGCGCTGAAGGGATGAGGCTCGTCAGGGCATATGGCCTGGGGGGCAGGGGCGGTGCCGTCGGTGTAGTCTGGATTGTAGCGGGGTTGAGCGGATGCGGGGTATTGGGTGCGCCGATTCCCCCTGAAGATGTCGGCGTAGCGCCGGTGATCGAGCGGCAATTGAGACGTGAAGGACTGTTGGCGCCCGGCGCGAATGTCTGGGGGTCGGCTTCCAGGCCCAGCGCGCCGAGTGCGGTGACCATTGAAGAGGCACCGATTCCTCCGGATCCCGACCCGTTGCCAATTCCGCCCTTGAGGACGATGGGTACTCGGTAAACCTGACCTAAGCTTCTGGCCGTAGTGTAGGCATGTAGCGTTCGGTCAAAAAACGGATTTTCCGGAGTGGGTATGGAATTGTTGATCGAGGATGACCACCATGAATGACTTTCAGTACCGAGAAGGTGAACTTTATTGCGAGGATGTCCCGCTCTCCCGCATCGCGAAAGAGGTCGGAACCCCTTGTTACGTGTATAGCCACCACACGCTTGTCCGGCACTTCCGTGTCTACGATAGTGCTTTTCAGAACATTCCCCACATTGTCGCCTTTGCCATGAAATCCAATTCCAACTTGGCGGTCCTCCGCCTCATGGCCAAGGAGGGAAGTGGCGTCGATATCGTTTCCGGAGGAGAGCTGTTTCGTGCGCTGAAGGCAGGGGTGCCTCCCGGCAAGATCGTCTTTGCCGGGGTCGGAAAGAAGCCGGAGGAAATCCGCGACGCCTTGAAGGCGGACATTCTGATGTTCAATGTCGAATCTTCCGCGGAGCTGCAGGCCATCAACGATGTCGCGGCGTCCATGGGCGTCAAGGCGCGAGTTGCCCTGCGCATCAATCCCGACATCGATCCGAAAACGCATCCCTATATTTCCACTGGCTTGAAAAAGAGCAAATTCGGGATTGCGGCGGATCGTGCCATCGAGGAATTCAAGGCGGCGGCAGCGTTCAGCCATATCGAAGTGGTGGGTTTGCACGCACATATCGGGTCGCAATTGACGCAAGTGGCGCCCTTCGTCGAGTCACTGAAGAAAGTGTTGGTAATGGTGCAGACCCTGGCCGAGCAGGGAATACCTATTCATTATCTGAATATCGGCGGCGGTCTGGGGATTACGTATTCGGATGAAACCCCTCCGGAACCGAAAGATTTGGCGGCGGCGATTTTCCCGCTTGTGCGTGACCTGAAGTGTGTCCTGATCATGGAGCCAGGTCGGGTGATCGTCGGGAACGCCGGTGTGTTGCTGACGAAGGTGCTGTATACGAAGGATGGCGAAACCAAACGGTTCCTTATTGTGGATGCGGCGATGAACGA
>JBEIQG010000285.1:0-3622 GCA_040376625.1 Nitrospira sp.
CCCACGGCCGCGACATCGAGATCCGCAACGATGAGATCCGGCTCAAACGCCTTTCCTCGCCCCACGATCTCGCCCGCCTGATCCACAATCATGCTGCAACCGTCGAAGACCAGTTCATCCTGCCCGCCGACGGTATTGGTGTAGGTCACGATCACGCAATTCTCTCGGGCCCTGGTCGCCAGCACCTGTTCGCGCATCCGTCCCTTCCCGACATGGAACGGGGATGCGTTAATATTGACAATGACCTCGGCGCCGGCTGCAGCCTGCGCACGAGTGGGACCGTCAGAAAACCAGATGTCTTCGCAAATATTGACCCCGATAGTCGCGCCGTTGAGGACCAACAGCGGCAGGCGAGAGCCTGGGTGAAAGTACCGGCTCTCGTCGAACACACCGTAGTTTGGCAGATGCCGTTTCCGGTAGGTGGCCAGAATCCGCCGATCAGACAGCACCGCCGCCTCGTTGTACAACCCATGCCGACCGGCCAGCGGGAATGAAGGGGCCTCCGAGGCCGAAGTAGCCGTCGCTCCCTGCCCGACATACCCGACGACCACGACCAACCCCCGTGCTTCCGCCGCGACCGCCTTTAATGCACGATGCGTGTCCTCGATGAAACGGGGTTTGAACAACAGATCCTCCGGCGGATAGCCGGTGATGGCCAGTTCCGGGAAGGCCAGGAGATCGGCCTTAGCCCTGCGCGCTTCCTTGATCCAGGTCTGGATCAAGCGCGTGTTGCCGGCGATATCCCCGACGGTCGGATTGATCTGGGCCATGGCAATTCGGAGCGGACGCATATTTACAGTCTGTCACCCTCAGCGTTCAGCCTGAACACGAGTCATCAACATCAAGACCCTGAGCGACATCTGATCGCTCGGTGCTGATAGGAGTCATCAGCATGATGATAAAAAAAACGTCCTCAGACCCACCTCGGTGGATCGGAGGACGTCGTTGTCCTGCTTCCAATGTATCGTTCGGAACGAATTACTCTTCGGAGACGCCATTGTCCCCGGAAATTATCCCGTGTGTATACCACCGGCCTAAACAGGCTGTCAACCAATTGAATCGCACTTTCCCAGGGGAAACCAGGCGGTTTCGCGGTCAGCCTGTGGTACAATCCGACGCCATGCGGCCCATGATTCGCCGTCCCGCCCCAATACAATCACGACTCAGCAGTTTCCTGCTCTCCTGGCAGCTGGCGCTTCCCTGCCTCCTCCTCTGCGCCTGCAGCCTCGGGACGAACGTGACCCCTGTCGGACAGGGTCCTCTGGGAACCGTTGCCCTTGAACGCCACGCCAGCCGTGGTACCACCGCCAAATACGGTACCTCGCAGACTTTTCAGGCATCGCATCCTGCCCATCTGACGGCCTCGCTGACGGAACGCCTGCTCACGGGCCTGTCCGTTTCAGGACTCGATCGACCGGGAAGCAGTATGGCGCAGGAGAGTTATCCGCTGTTCACTCACGAGGAAGTGGAGTTTCTGGTCCCGCTGATCGTCACCGCACTCGCACAGGCCCAGCCTGACCAGCGCGTTCGCTTCACGATGCAGGATGACGGTCTCACGACCCAAGGCACACTCTACGTATACAAAACCACGCTGCGAGTGAATCTGTCTCACTACCGATCGACATCCGCGTATGGACAGACCAGACCCGGTACGCTCAAGCTCTCCTTCACGCCCTCCCAAGGCCTGGAGCCAGCCGACCCCCCCCAACCTTGGATGATCGTCGAGCCGGAACAGCCGCGTATCGCGGTCTCCCTTGAGGCGCTGAGTCAACTTCCTGCGCCCTCTCCTGTCGCGGCAGCATCGACACAAACTTCGCCAGCGGCCGAACAGAGTCGCTTGCAACAGGAACTCCAGTCCACGAAGGATGTGGTCGTCAAACAGGCGGAGGAACTCCAGACGCTCAAGGCAGAGTTGGAATCGATACGGCGGCAGTTAGCTGAGAAGGATGCCGCTGCCTCCAAGACCAAGCCGAAAGCGGCGCCACGCAAGCCGACAGCAACACCCTAACGACGAACGACAATAGTCATTGGATGCCGGAAAGAAAGTCCGGCTGCGCCAGAACCTCCTTCGCGTCATAGACGTCATCGGCGCCCACCGGCTTCCTGCCCTTGTACATCGTCACCGTCATCGACGTTCGCCGTGAGAATCCCAGCACATCCGCCCGCTGGGCGAGGTGAAAGAAATCGTAGCCCTCGCGCAAGGTCAGCTCGGCACAACGCCGTCGCAGGTAGGCATCCAGTTGTTCTTGCGACGTAAACGAACTGACGCGGTATTCCACACGATAGACATGCCCCTTGAGCTGTTCGACCTGGTCCTTGTCGGCTCCGGCAAGCGGAGTGTAGTGACCGGTAGCGCAGCCACTTGCCATAAGCGCCAGCAGAAACGCTGTGGCTACACGTCGACTCCTCGCCATCCAACCCTCACGATTCCCTGACAGTCTCGAAGATATGCTGTGTTGCGTTCATTGATCTGTGAACATTCAACGAAATGAGTTCACTGTAGCACTTGGCCGTCAGGCGGGTCACAAGTCGATCTCACCCCGGAACCTTCCGAGAGAGTACCGCCAATGAAGCAAAATGAGATGCAGCAGACAAACGGAGCGTGACGTAATCTAACAGGCTCGGCTCGGACTCAACCCCAGCACCGCGAAGATCGATCCAACTGCCAGGGCCTGCGCCGTGCCGTATGGTCGTCAAGTTCGCCGAGCGGCGATCAACTCCTGCTCATATCGGCCCGTTCTTCGATTTCGCCGGCCAGGAGGATGGCTTCTGCGATCTCGCGCATGGATTTGCGAAGATCCATGCTCTGGCGTTGAATTAGTTTGAACGCCTCTTCTTCCGACAGCCGTTTTGACCGCATGAGATATCCCTTGGCCCGGTCGAGCAGTTTGCGGACCTGCAAGGCTTCCTGCATCTCAAACGATTTCTCAAGCAACGTGGTGTGCTCAATGGAAATCGCGGCCTGATTGGCAATTGCCTGCATCAGTTTGACATCCTCCGCCGTGAAGGTATGCGGCTTGGACGTATACGTATTGATCACGCCGATGGCTTTTTCTCGCACCAGCATCGGCACGCACAGGAGCGAGCAAAGACCCTCCTTTGCAGCCATTTCTGGGTACATATAAGTACCTTCTTTCGTGACATCCGGCACGATGATCGGCCGACGATCCTGAACGGCCCGCCCGCTGATGCTTTGCCCGATCTTTACTTTAGGCTTGCGCCGATACTGCTCGCTCAGACTTTGTGTGGCAGCGATCCGAAGTTCGCCGGTCGGCTGATCCAACAATATGATGGAGCAAATCTTCGATCCCATCATTTGAGCCGTCATCGTCACAATCAGTTGCAGCACATCTTCGATCAGTCGATTCGACGACACGGTTTCTGAAACCTGAGAGAGCGTGTCGAGCTGCAGGGCTTTGCGCGTCATTTGATCGTACAAACGGGCGTTCTCGATGGCTCCACCCACCTGCGTGGCAATAGTCGAAAGCAGCGCCAGTTCGTCGGGGCGGTAGCGGCGCGACCGTTTGTGCTGCACATTGATGACGCCGACGACCTCCTGCTTCGTCGTAATTGGCACGGAGACAAATGCCTGGTAACGGTCTTCCGGCAGATTGTGGAAGAA
>JBEIQG010000101.1:0-12454 GCA_040376625.1 Nitrospira sp.
AAACCATCGATATCGCGGTCCCCATACTCGACGACCACCAGCATGCAGTCATCGGCGCCATCAAGGCATCCTATCGCTTCGATTCCCTCTTCGCGATGATTAAAGAGATCCGCATCGGACAGACCGGTCATGCCATGTTGTTCGATGCCGCGGGTCAACCGCTCGTCTGTCCCATCCTTCCCCGGCGCGCGCACCGGATTCCGAGTCAGTTGATGGCCATGATCGTCTCGTCGAATCCCGGCTGGGGCATTGCCGAGGACGATGGTCATGGTGCGACCGATACGGTGGTGGGGTATGCGCCGGTCACGGGGCTGAGCCTGCCGGATAACTCCTGGCACGTCTTCGTACGGCAACAACCGGAGGAAACCTACGCGCCGATTCGCGACCAGTTGCGGAACCTCGCGTTGATCGGGGTCGTGATGTTGTGTCTGCTCTGGGCCATGGGGCGGTATGTGGCGGCACGGATCGCCCGCCCGATCCAGCTGTTGAAATCGGGCGTGGAGTCCATCAGCCAGGGCACGTACGATGGCCCGCTCGACATCAAAACAGGGGATGAGTTTGAGGAGCTTGCCGTGGCCGTGCACCGGATGGCGGACCGGTTGCAATCCTCACGAACCGAACTCGAATCGTTGAATGCGGAGCTGGTGCATCGGGTGGAGGAGAAGACGGCGGAAATTACCCGCCAGATGCGGAAACTGGAATTGTCCGAACGCCTCGCCACGCTCGGCAAAGTCGCCAGCGGCATCGCGCATGAGATCAATAATCCGCTCGGCATCATTTTAAACCGGATTGAATGCATGGAGGCCGATGCGGCACAGACCGGCGTATCGGAGGAAGTCGGGCGGGATCTGGTGACGATCCGCACGCAGGCGGAACGGATTTCACGGGTCACGCGCAGTATTCTTACGTTCTCCCGCGGCACCGTCTCGATGTTGAAGCCCCTGGATCTCAACTGCGTGGCGCGCACCTGTGTCGCCATGGCCGGAGAGCGGGTGACCGCGCTCTCCGTGCGTATTGACGCGCAGTTGGCCCCCGAGTTATCACCGGTCATGGGCGACCGCGATCGCCTGGAAACGGTCCTGCTCAATCTGATCAACAATGCGATCGACGCGGTCACCGGGTCCGATAGTCAAGGGATCATTACGGTAAGCACTGCGCGGATGCCGATCGACGGAGACGAGTGGGTGCGGATCAGCGTGTCCGATAACGGGCCCGGTGTGCCGACGGCGATTCTCGACCGTATCTTCGATCCTTTCTTTACCACCAAACCGGCCGGTCAAGGGACCGGGCTGGGTCTGTTCTTGAGTTATGGAATCGTCTCCGACCATCGCGGTCGCATCGAGGTGCGGAATAACGCCGTCGGCGCCGTCTTCGATGTGTATCTGCCTGCGGTGGGATTGCGGGATAGCATACATGAGGAAACATCATGGGGATTGCAGGAAAAATCCTGATCGTCGATGACGAACAGGATGCGCTGGAGAATTGCCGCCGGATCTTGAGTCGTGTGCCCTATGACTGTCTCACCGAGTGCGATTCCGCCCGTGCGCTGGATGTCATTCAGCGTGAGCGGCCAGGCTTGATCCTGACGGATTTGCGCATGCCCGATCTTGACGGAATTGAGGTTCTGGCGGCGGCCAAACGGTTCGATCCCTCGGTGCAGGTGGTCCTGTTGACGGCGCATGCCACCGTGCAGACGGCGGTGACGTCGATGCGGTACGGCGCCTTCGATTACATTACCAAGCCGTTCACGAGCGCGGACTTGGTGTCGGTTGCCCGTCGTGCGTTCGGGGAGAATGGAGCGGAGCCGGCCGCGGGGGCCTGTGAGCGTCTCGAACAACCTCCTGTGCCGGTGCGTCCGGTGAAGCGAACCGGCTTGTCGCGGGTCATCGGCGAGAGCCAGGCCATGCAATCGGTGTTCAATCTGATTGAAAAGGTCGCTCCGACACAGTCCAATGTACTGGTCTATGGAGAAAGCGGAACAGGAAAAGAACTCGTGGCGCGCGCCATTCACGACGCCAGTTTGCGGGCGGACCGTCCCTTCATCCCGGTGGATTGTGTATCCCTGCCCGATACCCTGCTGGAATCCGAACTGTTCGGCCATGAGAAGGGGGCGTTTACCGGCGCCCACGTCTCGAAGCCCGGCCTTTTTGAAGTGGCGGCCGGTGGCACGGTCTTTCTCGACGAGGTCAGCGGCATGAGTCAAACCTTGCAGTCGCGCCTGTTGCGGGTGCTGCAGGAACGGCAGATGCGACGGGTCGGCGGGACTCGGTTTCTGGAGGTGGATGTGCGGGTGATCGCGGCTTCCAATCAGGACCTTGAATCGGCCTGCCGCCGGGGCGAGTTCCGTGAGGATTTGTACTACCGGCTGAACGTCATCCCCATTGTGTTGCCGCCCTTGCGAATCCGCGAAGGGGACATTCTTCTTCTGGCGCGGGAGTTTCTGCGGCGGTTCATGACACAGCAGCGACTGGGGCTGGCGTTCGCGCCGGAGCTGGATCCCTCAGCGATGGATCTATTGTGCGGATACTCCTGGCCCGGGAATGTACGTGAACTGCAGAACGTCATTGAACGGGCCGCCGTGCTGGCCGATGGGCCGGTCATTACGAGTGCGCATTTACCCGACCGTTTGCGGGAGTGCGGGGGCGAGGAATCCGCTTCCGGCGAAGCCGCTTCCTTCAAACATGCCAAGCAGGCCGCCGTGACGACCTTTGAACGAAGCTTTTTGATCGACCTCCTCAAGCGTCATGACGGCCACATGGGGCGAGCGGCGCGGGAATCCGGCGTCGATCGGAAGACCATCGAACGCATGGTAAAGAAGCACGGCCTGCGCGAGCTGTTCTAGCCGGCGTGATAGGTAAAACGTAAGACGCGAGGCTTGTCCCTTCAGGCCTTTCACGTCTCACTCCTTCGTCTTTCGTTTCACGTTGTACCCTTCGTTCACCGTTTCCCGCCACGTCTTCACCGTGTACCTTCACGGTTCGATTGACGGTCATTCATCCGTCGCAATCAATGGGGCATCGATGCCCCATTCGGACAAACTTTCCTGACAAGGTCTATTCACTTTTAAATCAATGTCTTTTCCGTTCCCGCGTTTTTTTGCTGGGGCGTCGACGCCCCATTCGTAACAGCTGCCGTTCACCTCGTGCCTTAAATTCTCAGGGAAAGTGAACTTTTTATACTTTGTTACGGCTGGAACGGGAGTTGCTCAATAGTCAGCCGTCTTTATACGTGCACCGGAGAGGCACCATCGTGTCACTGTTCGTGAGCAGGGAAGTGGAAGACGATGGACCGGCCTCCGGAGTTTTCCACTTCATGAGGTGCAGGTCCTTACGGACCTGCACCGCTCGCGGCAGTCTCGTGGTGCAGTGTTGATGGTTTCAAGAGGAGGTAGGTCAATGAGATCGGTACGAAGGGGGCCTAAGAAGTACAGTTCACCCAGGTCCCGGGCAGTCTGGAAGTATGTGCTGGGGGCGATGCTCCCGACGGTCTGCATCGGAGCATTCCACGTCGCGTCGGCAGAGCCGACCGACTTGCATGCCGCGGCGCACAATCAGCCCGCTTGGGCGGAGCAGCTCAAGGGACAGACCATTGTTGAGGATGCCAAGGAAGGGCACGTCGAGCGGACGTCCATGATGGAGCGGCAACATCAGCGCATCATGGAGAAAATCAATGAGCAGATGGTGCATGACGCCGAGGTGCAGCGGACCGGCGGGCAGTACAACAACATCAACATGATGCACCAGTACGGCGCGGGTAATCAGGATATTCTCCTGATGTCCAATCCAGGAGCGGAGCCCGTGTCTCCCGGGGGCGGGCGTTGCCCGGCGAGTGCACCGGTGCGCACGTATGATGTCTCCGCCATCAACGTCGAGATTACGCTGAACATGTGGCTCGATTTTTATCCGGGCTATATGTACGTGTTGACCGAGAACATCGACAAGGTGCGCGCGGAAGAAACGAAGAACAAAGAGGCGCGGGATGTGGAAGGCTACAACCCGGGCGCGGTGATGAACGGGTTGCAAAACCAATGGATTCAGCCGTTGGTTCTTCGCGGCAACCAGGGCGATTGCGTCAAACTGACGCTTCGAAATCAATTGGAAGGCGATGAGGAAGTCAGCCTGAACATCCATGGGTCCAGCATGGTCATGGCGGCGACGGGGCAGCCGGCCAGCACCACGAATCCGGACAGCATTGCGGCCAAAGGACACGCCGTCGAAATGGAATGGTACATCCCGCCCTCGCAGCAAGAGGGGAGCCGGCAATTCCATTCTTACAGCAACGACCGCGAATTGACCGTGATGGGACTATTCGGGTCCTTCGTGATCGAGCCCAAAGGTTCAGAGTATCTTGAACCGCTGGGAACCGGCGATCCTCAACCCGCCAAGAGCGGCTGGCAGGCGATCATCAAGAATGGAAACGGTCCGGATTTCCGGGAATTCGTGCTGTTCTATCATGAGGTCGGCGACGAGGCCTTTCGCCCGTTGAACAAGAAGGGAGACTTCATTCCACAGCGCGATCCGTTGACGGACGTCTACCGTCCGGTGGCCCGCGCGTTGAACTACCGCAGCGAGCCGTTCGGCGTCGACAACATGCAGACCCAGCATGAGTATTTCGGCTTCGAAGATGAATCGATGGCCTATAGCGCCTACACGTTCGGCGATCCGGCCACCACGATTCCGCGCAGCTACCTGGGTGACCCGGCCAAGTTCCGCCTGGTGCACGGCGGTTCCGAAGTGTTCCATTCCCATCATCCTCACGGCGGATCGATCCGTTGGCCGCGGAGTCCGCGGGCGATCGACGAAATGCCGCTCTGGCATGCGGCGAAGAACGGCCCGGTGAAGTACCCGGTGATCCGCATGAAGTCGGATCGCGTCGATGTGGAAGTGATCGGTCCCTCCGAGACGATGGATCTGGAGACGGAGTGCGGATCCGGGCTCTGCCAGCAGCTGGCCGGAGACTTTCTGTTTCATTGCCACGTGGCCCATCACTACATTGCGGGCATGTGGGGCTACTGGCGTGTCTACAATACCTTGCAGCAGGGTGAGAATCACAACGACGTGATGCCGGACTTGCTGGAGTTGCCTGACCGCAAGGGCAGGATCAAGGTGGGCGTGACATCGGACGAGTTGATCGGGAAGACGGTCGATTGGTTCGGCAAGCAGTTCAAGATTATCGAGAAGGGTAAGACCGATTGGAAGGCGGATCCGGCTGTCGTGACCATTAAGGATTGGGTCGACATGCAGTTCCCGCCGCAGGGCCTGCCCGGCCATAAGAAGGATGAGCGCGACCAGACGCGGTCCTATGACGCGAGTGTGTTGAATTGGGGCTGGCAGGGGAATCGCGCCATGACGGAGCCGGAGAACACGGTGCCGAACCCACGGTATCAATCGGCCCATCCCGGCGAGCGGCTGCCGATTGTCTTCGAGCCGGCGACCGGTAAGGTCTCCTGGCCGCATTTGAAGCCGCACTTCGGTCGGCGCGTGCCGTTCTCCAAAGGACACAATCCGTCTCCCTGGTTGGAGATGATCCATTTGGAGGAAGACGGGTTGCCGAGTTCCTACCCCGCCAAGCCGGGAGAAAACGGTCGGTGGAGCCTGTGCCCGGAAAATGCCGGCTCTAAGAAATACAATGTGCACTTCATTCATACGCCGATGATGTTGGCCGATAAGCAGGGCAATACGCCGGCGATCATGGATGAAGGCGGATTGATCTACGTCCTGCATGAAGAGGAAGCGGCCATTCGGAAGAACAACGACCTGAAGTTTCCGCTGGTCGTGCGGTCCAACATCTATGATTGCGTCGATTGGATGTTGACCAGCGAATGGGAAGATGATGACTACTCCAATTTTCATGCATCGAAGGTCAATACCCATTGGCATTTCCTGCAGTTCGACAACCAGTCGTCGGACGGTGTGATCACCGGCTTCTCGAACGAACAGTCGGTGCGCCCGTTTACGATGCTGGAGAAGAAGACCGACAAGGGGTTGCCGTTGCCCTTGAACACCACCTTCACGAAGGCGGCAAAGAAGGGCGATCGAGTGATCACCGTCAAGAACGCCGCGCAGTATCATCCGGAAATTGAAATCCTGATCGGCGCGGACAATGTCGGCGGGAATGAAGTCGGCCGGATCAAGTCGATCAAGGGCAACGAGATCACCCTGGTGCGTCCCTTGAAGAACGACCATCCGGTGAAGGATATCGTGACGGTCGAGTTTGTCCGGCAGCGGTTCTGGGTCGATTCCGATGTGGGCACCGTGTTCTGGCACGACCATGCGTTGGGCCGGATCACCTGGGGCCATGGCGGATTCGGCACGATGATCGTCGAACCGGTGGGGTCCACGTATCACAATCCCAAAACCGGGGCGCCGATTCGAAGCGGTCCTCTCGCGGACATTCGCACGTCGGAGCCGGTCGGCTACGGAGTGAACGGCAGCTTCCGTGAACTCATGGTGCAATTGAACGACAGCGTGCCGCACACGATCAACATCGTGACGGCCGGCAATCCTCCGGGGCAGCCGGTCGAGGTGGCCCTGGAAGCGGGTAAGACGATTTCCTTCCCGATTCCGGACCACATCAAGATGACGCCGATGCCGTTCCTGAACGGCGGCACACATACGACGGGCGGCAGCTTGAATTTCCGGGCGGAGCCTATCTCCGGCCGGATGGCGGCCAACCCGGATATGTCGAAACTATTCAGCAGCGCCGTGCACGGTGATCCGTACACGCCGATGGTACGGGCGTACCTCGGTGATACGGTCGTCTTCCGGTTGTTGCAGACCATGACCAATGAAAGCATGGTCTGGACGTTGTCCGGTCATACCTATCTGACTGAGCGGTATGCGGGTGACGCGAATCGGAAGAATTCCATCCATGTCGGTATCGCCGAGCGGTACGACTTGGTGGTGCCGCAAGCCGGCGGACCAAGACTGCAGGCGGGTGACTACATCCACTTCAATGGACGGTCCTCAAAGTTCTCGGAAGGCGCCTGGGGCATCATGCGGGTTCTGGACAAGGAGGTGTCCGACCTGCAGAAGTTGCCGGCCGGTTACAGCGGTCGCAACGAAATTCCCAAGGCGCAGGCCGTATGTCCGGCCGAGGCGCCGGTGAAAAACTTCAACGTTGTGGCGATCGATTTCCCGTCCATGAAGTTGAACCCGAAGGCGCCCGATGCCATCGAGGTTGATTTTGAGCGCACGATTCAAATGGTCAACCCCGAAGCCAAGATCTACACCTTGGAGGAGGATACGTCGACCGTGGCGTCCGGCATGCAACCGATGCCGTTGACGTTGCGGGCGAATGTCGGGGATTGCCTGAAGATCAAATTGACCAACAAGATGAAAGAGGGCCGGGCGTCTTTCTCGGCGCTGGGTCTGGCATTCGATCCGAAGGATTCACTGGGTGCGAACGTCGGCAACAATCCGGGCGAACAAACGGTCGCTCCTGGTGAAAGCCGCGTCTACACCTATTACGCCGATCCGTTCATCGGGGAAACTGCATCCCTGGTGTGGGATTGGGGCAATGTGATGACCAATCCCCGCAACGGGTTGTACGGCGGCATCGTGATCGGCCCGAAGGGTGCCACGTATCGCGATCCGAAGACGGGTGCGGATATCTCCCTGAAGAACAGCTGGGTCGCCGATGTCATTGTGGATCGGACGATTCAGGGGTACGAGCATCGCCAGAACTATCGCGATGCGGCCCTGTTCTTCCAGGACGAAGATAACATCATCGGGACGAGCTTCATGCCCTACGTGCAGAACACGGCGGGTCTGACGGCCGTCAACTATCGCTCGGAGCCCTATAAGTTCCGGGAGTCCAGCGGCTGCACCTTGGGCAAGGTTTTCCAGCCTTGCTCGGTCGACAAGCCTGAGAGTATTGCGACGCCGCTCATCGAGGCGCATGCCGGAGATCCGGTGCGCATCCATGTGTTCGGCGCGAGCAACGAGCAGAACGGGATGTTCAGCGTCGAGAAGCATGAGTGGCCGATCGAGCCCTTCATGCGCGGCGCCGACCAGATCAGCGTCGTGGAGTTCTCCGCATCCGAGACGCTCGACGCCTTCATTCCGTCCGCGGGCGGTAGTTTCCGCCTGCCGGGCGATTATGTCTGGAGCAATCAGCGGTTGCCCTACGCCCAATCGGGGCAGTGGGGATTGATGAAGGTGTTGCCGCATGACGATCAACGGATCCTCCCGTTGAGTCAGCAGGCACCTTCGATCAAGCGGGCAGGCGCCGAGCCGGGAGATCCCACTGTCTCCCGGACTTCGAATCCGGCTCGATAAGCGGTGAGAGGGGCGGCGCCACCCTCCGTCAGTGCCGCCATAGGGATGCAGCGCCGGTCCTAAGCACCAAGACTGCGGGAGAGCAGCATGTGCTCTCCCGCAGTTCCGTTTTGCGGGATCTGGAAGATCGTCAGCGGCGTCCTTGGTATCCGTGAAGCGTGAAGCGTATCCCGTCGGGGGAGGCGCGTACGGCTCGTGGCGTATAGCTGAGAGTTGAGACGCCCACTCTCGATTTCCTGTCATACGGGCGCATCAGCCGACCGTTACGTATTGCGCATCGATCGAACCTGTTCGCAGCCTGTCATGGGCTGAACGTGTCCCCGCCTGTCCCCGGCAGGGCTGCTTCCCGTCACATCCCCGGACAAACAGGTAGGCCGCAGGAAATCACTGCTTGCGCTTGTGAGCGACCAATTCCTGGAGTGTCTTCAGATCCAAGGCCCCCGGGACGAGATCGTGACCGACGATGAATGCCGGTGTGCCGGTGATGCCGAGGGTTTTGGCGAGGGCACGGTTGCGATCGATGATCGGTTGCCATTCCGGTCGTGTGATGTCCTGATCAAGTCGATTCACGTCCAGACCGGCTTCCCGTGCAATGCGGAAGAGTTGTTCTTTGGTGAGCTCGTCTTTCGTCGCCAGCAGGGCTTCGTGAAAGGCCCGGTGTTTTCCCTGCAGGTTCGAGGCAAGTGCCGCCTTGGCCGCCAATTCAGAGGTCTCTCCCAGAATCGGAAAGTCTTTGTATACGACACGCACCCGGGCGTCGCTCTGTTGGAGTTGGGTCAAGGCTTGGGCGGCGCGTTTGCAATACCCGCAGCGATAGTCGAAGAATTCGATTACGGTCACATCTCCGTCCGGATTCCCGCTTACCGGGGAGCCAGGATCATTGAGCAGCTCATGCTGATGTGCTGCGAGGGCTGACTTCTGCCGTTCTTGTTCTTCCGCCGCCCGTTTATTTTCCAAGGATTGCAGCGATTGCTCGATGACTTCGGGATGGGTTCGAATGTACTGCTCGATCATCCGCTCCAGGGCCGGAGTGGTGACGGCCTCGCCGGTCGGTTCTGCTGCCTGGACCTCGAGTGGCGAGTGGAGAGCGTAGGCGCTGAGTGCGACGATGAGGGAAAGGAGAAGGCGGTCGCTGCCCTGGTTCATTCGGCCTCCGTATCAGCTGAGGGTGAAGACAACCCGTTTGATGTGAGATTGCGCGACAGTATACTAGAATTCTCCGGAGATGAGACCCCGGTGGGGAGCGCAGCGTGATGCTCGATCGTCGTCGGTCGGGAGGTGCAATGGCCCGAGCGGTCAATTGGCGGGGTCGACCGGCAATTTAATGATCTTGACCAGCCGGTTTTCTTCGTCCAGCTCAAAGCTCACATGGTCGCCGATGCTGAGGCCTTGCAGCAGACGACGGTTGATGACCGGGAGGGCTTGTGATTCGCCGGATGGCATTCGGATGGTGAGGGTCAGGGCTTCCTGATCGATCGAGAGAATCGTGCCCCCCAGCAGGGCGACCTCCGTCGTCGGAGCGGCGTCGACATCGGAAATGAGCGGAGCCCCGAGGAGCAGGATAAGTATGGCCAGGATGTGCAAGCCCATCCCCCATCATAACCGATGCCACTGTGAGTTCGGAACCGGCATTTTCCCATGACATGCAGGGACAGTAGACCCGGCACTGAGGATTTTACGGTTGCGCTGAACTCATGGTCGCTCTATCTTGAAGCGTAGAGGGAATTCTAAGCATGTCTGAAGCCGGACACAGATCACCCGCAGTGCTCACCCTCAACGCAGGATCGTCCAGCGTGAAGTGGGCCTTGTTTCGCGTCGGTGCAGAACCGGTTCGAACGGCAGCGGGACAGATCGAGCGCATCGGGCTTCCCGATGGCATCGTCACCGTCACCGATGTTGCAACCGGACAGCACGAGCGCCGTTCTGTTCCGGTGCCGAACCATGCTGCTTCCGTCCAATTGCTATTTGAGCAACTTGCGCAGAGCATGGGGGGATTGCGCGTTCAGGCGATCGGTCATCGGATTGTGCATGGAGGCAGCCGCTACGCAGACCCGCAGGTGGTCTCCGTTGAGGTGATGGATGAGTTGCGGCGGCTGAGCCCTTACGATCCCGAACATCTTCCGGCCGAAATTACGTTCATCGAAGCCTTCGGTAAACAGTATCCGCAGGTACCGCAAGTGGCCTGCTTCGATACGGGGTTTCACCAATATCTGCCGCCGGTGGCACGTCTCCTGGCCATCCCCCGCCGATATGAGAAGCTGGGCATCAGACGATACGGGTTTCATGGCCTGTCGTACGCATACTTGATGGAGGAATTGGAGCGGCTGGCTGGCCGGGAGGCCGCGCGGGGCAAGGTGATTCTCGCCCATCTGGGGAACGGCGCGAGTCTGGCCGCAGTGCGAGACGGCGCCAGTATCGATACGAGCATGGGATTTACTCCGGCTTCGGGTCTGCCGATGAGCACGAGGTCCGGCGATCTGGACCCCGGGCTGGTGTCCTATTTGGCCGGTACCGAAGGCATGACCGCGGAGCAGTTTCATCACATGGTGAATGCGCAGTCGGGTTTGCTGGGGCTGTCGGAGACCAGCCCGGACCTGCGCGATCTGTTAGCGCAGGAAGGGCACGATGCCCGCGCCGCAGAGGCGGTGGCTCTGTTCTGCTACCAGGGGAAAAAGTGGATCGGGGCCTATGCGGCCGCGCTCGGCGGGGTGGAACAGCTGGTCTTCAGCGGCGGCATCGGTGAACATGCCGCGGTCGTGCGGGCACGGATGTGTGAAGGCCTGGAATTCCTCGGCATCCGTCTCGATCCGCATTTGAATGAGGCCCATGCCGCCGTGATTTCCAGTCCGTCGAGCCGCGTAACGGTGCGGGTGATCCGTACCGACGAAGAGCGTCAGATTGCGCAATCGGTCTGCCGGTTGCTGGGATTGAATGCGAGCCTTTGATGATGCAGGACGATCGCCCATGCCGGGCGGGGGCGATACGTCACGACGGTCGAACAGACGGCCGACAACTTATTTGTTGCACAATACGACGAGATCAGCTCACGTGCCCTGTCGGTGGCGGAATCGCCGCGGGATGCGCAAATAGGCCGTCCAGCAAGGTCGCAGCGCGCAAAGAAGCGAATCGCACTCGTATCGTACGGTGAGCTTCTGCGCGATGCGAGAACGCCGCTGGCGGACTTTTTCCCCATGCTGCTAAACCTGAGAGAGGGAATCCATGAATCAGACGACGCAGGCGAATCGACCGCTAAGCCCGGAGATGGTGCAACGGATCCACGCCTACTGGCGAGCGGCGAATTATCTTTCTGTCGGACAGATTTATTTGTTCGACAATCCGTTGCTGAAGCAGCCGTTGAAGCGAGAGCATATCAAACCGCGCCTGCTCGGCCACTGGGGAACAACGCCAGGTTTGAATTTTATCTACGTCCATCTGAACCGTATCATCAAAGCCCAGGATCTTCCGGTACTGTACATCGCGGGTCCCGGACATGGCGGCCCCGGCCTGGTTGCCAACGTCTATCTCGAAGGAACTTACAGCGAGGTCTATCCGAACATCTCGCAGGACGAAGCGGGCCTGCAGCGGCTGTTCAAACAATTTTCTTTTCCCGGAGGCATCCCGAGCCATGTGGCGCCGGAAACGCCGGGTTCCATCCACGAGGGGGGCGAACTGGGTTATTCCCTGGCCCATGCGTATGGCGCGGCCTTCGACCATCCCGAATTACTGGTGGCTTGCGTCATTGGAGACGGGGAAGCCGAAACCGGTCCCCTTGCAGCGAGCTGGCACGGGAACAAGTTCCTGAATCCCGTACGGGACGGAGCCGTCCTGCCGATTCTGCATCTGAACGGCCACAAGATTGCCGGCCCGACTGTACTGGCCCGCATGCCACCGGATGAACTCGAATCCCTGCTGAACGGGTATGGCCATCAGCCGTTTTTCGTGGAAGGGGATGATCCGGCAACGATGCATCAACAGATGGCTTCCACGCTGGACGAAATCGTCGTCACGATCCGGCGCATTCAACGAGACGCGCGGTCCAAGGGATTTACCGGTCGGCCGCGCTGGCCCATGATCGTCTTGCGGACACCGAAGGGTTGGACCGGTCCGAAGGAAGTGGACGGCAAACCGACGGAAGGCACGTTCCGCTCCCATCAGGTGCCGATGGGCGAGATGGA
>JBEIQG010000220.1:0-5969 GCA_040376625.1 Nitrospira sp.
CCGGACACCGGGATGGTGACGCCTAACGAGGACTTGTGGCTTTTTCGACCAATCGCCTATTTAAATATCAACGGGGCATGCGACGGCGTATCGGCATGTTGCGCGCCAAGAACATCGACAGCATGGAGTTCGCCGTCGATTTCATGATGCAGGAACGGGTCGACAGTTATTTCCGTATCGAACCGGGCCTCGAAGAAGTCGAACGATCGCTGAAGCAGATCGAAGACGAATTGGACCTGGTGAAGGATGTCTCGGGCGCCGTTCGGCTGGAGTCCCGATTGGAGTTCGTCGAAGACCGCTGGGATGAACTCGATAGCGAAGTGCGGGAACGCCCGCGGCGGCGGCGCCGTAAGATCAATCTGGCGGACTTTCTCAAAGCGGCGGGGGGAGAGGGGAGTCCCACCGGCGCGACCAATGAAGTCACCAATGCTTACGATGCGTATCAGATTCTGGGTCTCGAGTTCGGCACTCCGCTCGCCGATGTGACTACCTCCTTCCGTCAACGCGCCAAAGAACTCCACCCCGATGCGCGCAATGGCGATCGCAGTTCAGAACCAGAGCTCCGGCGCATCCTCGAAGCCTATCAATTCCTCAAAGAATACTTGAGCTTGAGCAACACCGAACCGCCGATTTCACGCGGGGCGGAATATCGTCCCACTGAGTAACCCATGTCGACACTCGAACCGGAACAGACGTTCATTACTTCCGACGAATCCCTCGAGACCCTCTGCGATCAACTCATCACCCGTTCGGTCATCGCCATCGACACCGAGTTCATGGGGGAAGAGCATTTCATTCCACGGCTGGAGTTGATTCAGGTGGCGGCGGAAGGGGTGGCGGCGGTGATCGACTTCCCCGCCGTCCAAGAAACCGCGCCGATGGCTCGATTCTGGGAGATCGTCTGTGATGCCCGCATTGAAAAGGTCCTCCATGCGGGACGGCAGGACTTGGAACTGTTTGCACACCATGCGGGCCGTCTGCCGAAACCGTTTTTCGATACGCAAATCGCCGCCGCCATGGTCGGATACGGCGCGCAGACGGCCTATGCCAATCTGGTCCAGCGTGTCCAGGGCGTGAAACTGGACAAGGCCCACACGTTTACGAATTGGAGCCAGCGCCCGCTCAGCCGGGAGCAGCTGGTCTATGCCTTGGACGACGTCACGTTTCTACTGCCGGTGCACCGGCATCTCCGGCAAAAATTGTCGGTGATGGGTCGGTCGGAATGGGTGGATGAGGAATTCGCTCGCTTGGAGATCTCTCTTGGCGCACAGGCGCGGGACCCGCAGGAGCGATATCAACGGATCCGTGGATGGGATAGCCTCAAACCACGCGCGGCCGGCGTCCTGCGCGACCTGGCGGCCTGGCGGGAAGGGGAGGCCCGGCGTCGCAATGTTCCGCGGGGACGAGTGATGCGGGACGAGGTATTGGTGCAATTGGCCCGTCAAACCCCGCGCACGTTGGATCAACTGCGCGGCATGCGGGGAATGTATTCGTCGGAAGTCGAACGGAACGGGCAGGCGCTTCTCGCCACCATGCAACAGGCGTTGGCGCGACCGGAATCCGAATGGCCTGAGATCCCGCGCGATCGCAAACCGGATCCTGAATCCACCGGGGTACTGGAGCTGCTCCAAGCCGTGCTGAAGTCCCGTGCCTCCGTGGAAAACATTGCTCCTACGTTGATCGCGACCACCGGTGACTTGCAGGCCCTGGTGGAACGGGCCTCACCGGTTGAGGAGATGGACATTCCCGTCTTGCGCGGATGGCGGCGGCAACTGGTCGGAGAAACACTCCTCAGCGTCTTAGCCGGCGATCTGAAGGTATGGATCGACCCGCAGCTCGGCAAACTCCGCTTCGGCCACCTCGATCACCCTTAGTCTTCGCCGTCTACCGGGTCGCGCCTCGTCCGGCCTTGGACCGGCTGTGAGCACGGCGGTCCTTCCACAACCCCAGCAACAATGTCAGCAGGGCGAGGCCGATTTCGTCGGCCAGCGGGATCACGTCCGGCACAATGATGTCCGCCAGGGTGAGGAGGGCGAACAACACAAAGAGGGACGGAAAGCGAAGGTTGAGCCGCTGCAGTATACGCCCGAGCAGCGATACTCGATCGACGGCACTGAATGCGAACATAGGTCCGGTCCTCCGTCATGCCTGCCCGGCGCCTCAGCAACGCCGTCTGCACATGCGCCCGGTTTTCTACGCTTCTTGGAAGATCACAGCATCTGAGTGATCGTGTCCGCGGGACGCGCCAGCATGGCCTTGTCGCCCTTTTCGACAAGCGGGCGCTGGATCAAATCCGGATGCTGGATCATCAGGTCGAGCACAGCGTCTTCGTTCAGCGCCGGATCGGACAGCTTCAGCGACTTGTAGAGGTCTTCCTTCGTCCGTAGGACTTCACGCGCCGTCAGTCCGGCTTTCTTCAAGAGGGCCTTGAGTCGGCTCTTCGTGAAGGGTTGCTCATAATAATTGATCGCCTTAAACGGTTTCCCGCTTTCACGCACAATCCGGACGGCCTCGCGACACGTTGAACAGGTTGGTTTCTGATAAATCGTGACCTCCGCCATGCCTTCAGCCTCTCTCCTTCTGATGAGGTTCCCTTGACGCAAATTTTTGACCTGTGTTACATGGAAACACGAGATTTCACCCTACGAGCACGATTGTTGACCTATGCCAATTTTCGGAACCGATACCAGTAACCAGGCCGGCAAATTTTCCTGTGCATCGGCAGCCCAACGCACCTTGAAAGATCTGCGCACCAAACGCAAGGGACAACCCGTGTTTGTCGTCGGGCACCGGTTGGAACGGAAAGGCAAGGAAGCCACCTTTGAAGTCTTTAATGACCGCCTGGCCATTATTTGCTTCGATGACGACGAGAAACTAGGTTACGACCCGCTTGAATTACTGCTACCGACCGAGATCGACGAACAGGGCGTGGCGTATTTCGAAATCCGCACCTGCCGGCAGTGCGAGCAATTCTTTCCGCTCACGGCCGATGAATGCGACGCCGACGAGGAACCGACCGTCTGTCCTGATTGCGCATCGTAGCGGACAGCCCCCAGGATGCGAGAACGCCGCTGGCGGAATTTTCCGCATGCTGACTAATCTGCCAACGGCGCGATTTCCACCGCCTTCTTAATCAGGCAATCCCCGGCATATCCTTGCAGCGCCATCGGCAGCATACTGGCATCGAGAACCCGTGCCGCGCTGATCTTGAATCCATCTCCCATCTTCATTCCTTCCAACTTGAGCGCATGACAGACTTCCAGTGAGCGCCAGACCGGATTCCCGAGAATCGACTCTCCCGGTAGGAGTTTCAAGTCGGAGACCGCGCCGTCAATCAGCGCCTTGGCCGACACACGCGACCTGTCTTTCGGCATTTCACTGACAACGGCAAACACCACCGTATCGTCATCAGCCCAGGCCGGGAGGAACAGACTCAGCGCCACGACTGTTACGATTCCCCACGTCCGTAAGCGGAACGAACTCATGCCTCACCTCGTCGTTGCGTTCGGAGACTGATTGGACGGGAGCCCGCGATCAGCGGACGAGGCGTCTGCCGGCGCGACCGGGATGGATCCGGCCCCGGGCCCGCCATGACTCAAGGTACTGCGACCGATGCGTGGTTCAACGGAAGAGCCTGCCGGTCGATCATCGCGCCCGACCATGAACAAGGCCATAACCAACACCAGAAGCCCGAGCAGCACAAGGATCCGTGTCACACCGGTCACTCAATGCCTCATAGAGGGTTACACGTGTCACGGGTGAGTATGCCAAGCGGGCCGCACCAATTCAAGGTGAGAGCTGAGTCGGCACCGCGGAACATGGTAAGCTCGGCCAGGCGCGTGTGTGAACAGCGGCGCGAAGCAGCGGCACGCGGGAGGGTAGCTCCACGCGCCGGACGCATACGTGGTAGGTCATCATTCGTGTTGTTGAAGAGAGGAGAGGAAGACTATGCCGCACGACTTCATGCCGGGCCTCGCCGGTGTTCCTGCCGCAAAATCAGCGATCAGCGATGTCGATGGCACGCGAGGCGTGCTTGAATATCGCGGCATCCGCGTTGAGGAACTCTGCCAGCACTCGTCGTTTCTCGAAACGAGCTATCTGCTGCTGTTCGGTCGATTGCCGACTGCGTCTGAGCTCTCACAATGGGTAGATGACGTCACGCACCACCGACGCATCAAGTTTCGTATCGTCGATCTGCTGAAGGTGATGCCCGAGCATGGCCATCCCATGGATGCGTTGCAGGCCGCGGTCGCGGCGCTCGGCATGTTCTATCCCGGCCGCAATGTGAAAGACGTGGCCAACAATTATTGGTCGGCGGTGCGGCTGATCGCCAAACTTCCCACCATCGTGGCGGCCTGGGCGCGCCTGCGACGCGGAGACGAGTACATCCCGCCGCGGGACGATCTGCCGTTTTCCGATAATTTTCTCTATATGCTGACCGAAACCGTTCCGCATCCGCTCTGGAGCGAAGTGTTCGACGACTGCCTGATTTTGCACGCCGAACACACCATGAACGCCTCAACCTTTGCCGGCATGGTGGCGGCTTCCACCCTGGCCGACCCGTATACCGTTGTGGCCTCGTCGATCGGCGCCCTGAAGGGCCCGTTGCACGGCGGTGCGAACGAAGAGGTCGTGATGATGCTGAGGGACATCGGCACACCCGCTCAAGCCCGCGCAGCGGTGGAAGCCAGGCTGGAGGGGAAGAACAAATTGATGGGATTCGGGCACCGGGTCTACAAAGTGAAAGATCCGCGCGCGACTGTACTGCAAGACCTCTGCATGCGTCTCTTCAACGTCTGCGGAACGTCTCCGCTCTACGAAGTAGCGGTGGCGGTAGAACAACTCGCGGGTGAGCGACTGAAGGACAAGGGGATTTACCCGAACGTCGACTTTTACTCGGGTATCATCTACGACAAGATGGGCATCGAGGTGGATCTATTTACGCCGCTGTTCGCTATGGCGCGAGTGAGCGGGTGGCTGGCGCATTGGCTGGAGCAACTGCGGGAGAACAAACTCTATCGGCCCGACCAGATCTATTCCGGTGAACATGACCGGCATTATGTGCCGATCGACAAACGGTAGTCGAGAGACCGCTACTCCGTGCGACCGATGAACCACCACAGTACAATCGATGTGACAAACATGATGCCGCCGAGCAGAGCATAAGACATGAATTCCAACATGGTTATCGTCTCCCTGTGTGAAGGGGGCTACTAAATAATGACGGGGGGCTCAATGTCAAGACCCCATCGCCGACTATAAGTCTTCGGGCCAGGCCCTTGACTTCAGCTTCGTGAAGATTACCTCCTTTCTAGTACGTAGGGTGTTCGAACTGAACAACGTCAATACATCCACAGAAGGAGGTTGCGCCATGGCGATTGTACGATGGGATCCGTTCAGGGAATTGGAGGAGATGTCCGACCGGTTGAACCGGATGATTGCACGACCGTCAAACGGCGCGCCTGCCGGACAGGGGAAGGAAGTGATGACCGTTGCCGACTGGACACCGACCGTCGACATCAGCGAAACCGAAAGCGAGTATGCCATTAAGGCCGAGCTTCCGGAGGTCAAGAAAGAAGATGTAAAGGTCACGGTCGAGGACGCGGTTCTCACCATTCAGGGTGAACGGAAACAGGAAAAGGAAGAAAAGGGCAAGAAGTACCATCGTATCGAACGGTCATACGGTCGGTTTGTCCGGAGCTTCACACTTCCCGATTCGGTCGACGAGAGCAAAGTGAAGGCGGAATATTCGGACGGTATCCTGCACCTGCATCTCCCGAAATCGGAGAAGGCGAAACCCAAACAGATCGACGTCAAGATTTCCTAACGAGATCGGGTGCCATGAGAAGGAAGGCCCGCCCCCGGCGGGCCTTTTCTTTTTCACCATCCCGCCTGCCATCGCATCACCGTCTCACCGTCGGCCCCGGCCGCTTGGTTCACGGACGGGTGAGCGCACGTTCCACTCCCCG
>JBEIQG010000029.1:0-23821 GCA_040376625.1 Nitrospira sp.
CTGATCATTCATATATTGACTATGTTTCACGTCATGCCGGATACTGCCCTACATGACGGTCATGAGGAAACACCTTCGGCCACAGTCTTTGTGAAACCGAAACTGTCGACTCACTACATCGAGCTCTTGTTGTCCAAGAATATTCCCGGCAGGTACACCATGATCATCTTCCGTTATAGTTCATGGCTTCTCGCGTTACTGCTGACCGTGACGGGTTGCAATAGCGAACAGGCCAACAGCGGCGGGCAGGCGCCTCCACCTGAAGTCGGCGTTGCGCAGGTGCTCTCGAAGTCGGTGCAACAATGGGACGAATACACCGGCCGCATAACCGCGATCGATACGGTTGAATTGCGACCGCGCGCCAGCGGCTACGTGCAACGAGTGGCCTACAGGGAAGGCCAGGATGTGAAACGAGGCGATTTGATGTTTCAGATCGACCCTCGCCCCTACCGCGCCGCCCTGGACAACGCCCTGGCTCAATTGGCACGAGCGCGCGTGGCACAGCGGCTGGAGACCATCCGTAACAAACGCGCACAGTCGCTCATCGAGGACAACGCCATCTCGCACGAGGAACTCGACCTGCGTCGTGCCGCGCAGGCGCAGAGCGCGGCGGATGTGCAGGCTGCCGAGGCTGCTGTGGCCACCGCCAGGCTCAACCTGTCTTTCACCGAAGTGCGCGCACCGGTCTCCGGACGGGCGAGCCGGGCCCTCCTGACGGTCGGCAACCTGGCGACAGCTGACGAAACCCTGTTGACGACGGTGGTGTCGCAAGATCCGATGTTCGTCTATTTCGATGCCGACGAGAATAGTTATTTGCGCTATAAGGAACAGGAGCGCAACCGCGAGCGCACGGCACAGGACAACGCCGTGCACGTCGGCCTCGCCAACGAGATCGGTTATCCGCATACGGGGAAGGTCGACTTTCTCGACACGCAGGTGAATCCCACCCTCGGAACCGTGCGTGCTCGCGCCGTACTTCCCAATCCCGACCGCATCTTTACCCCCGGCCTCTATGCCCGCGTGCAGTTCGTCAGCGGCCAGAAGGCACAGGCGCTCCTGATCGACGAGAAGGCTATTCTCACGGATCAGGATCGCAAATACGTGTATGCGATCGACAAAGACGGCAAGGCACAACGCAAGGACATCGTGCCGGGCGGCATGGTCGATGGATTACGCGTGGTCCGGTCCGGCCTCTCGCCGGACGACAGGATCGTCGTGGTCGGCCTGCAGAAGATCTTTTATCCCGGCATGCCGGTCATCCCCGCGGAGGTTCCGATGGATAAACCGTCGGCACCGGCCGCGCCTGCAGCCATGGCCGAGCAATAGGGAGCGCCGGCCTTGGACTTTTCTAAATTCTTCATCGATCGGCCGATTTTCGCGGCGGTGCTGTCGATCGTCATTTTCGCCGCCGGTTTGATCGCCATCCCGATTTTGCCGATCAGCGAGTATCCCGAAGTGGTCCCGCCCGCAGTCATCGTGCGCGCGATCTATCCTGGCGCGAACCCCAAGGTGATTGCCGAAACCGTCTCGACGCCGCTCGAAGAGCAGATCAACGGCGTCGAAAACATGATGTATATGAAATCGGTGGCCGGCTCCGACGGCGTGTTGCAGATGACGGTTACCTTCCGCCCCGGCACCGATCCCGACGCAGCGCAGGTGCAGGTACAGAACCGCGTCAGCCAGGCGCTGTCGCGGCTGCCGTCCGAAGTGGTGAGCCTCGGGGTGACGACGCAGAAGCAGTCGCCGACGTTTCTGGTGATGGTCCAGCTCCTTTCGCCGGACGGGAAATACGATGCGCTCTACCTGCGCAACTACGCGAACATCAAGATCAAGGACGAACTGGCTCGTTTGCCCGGGGTCGGCCAGGTGCAAATCTTCGGCAGCGGCGATTATGCCATGCGCATCTGGCTCAACCCGGACAAGATCGCCTCGCGCGGAATGACCGCCGGCGACGTCGTCGCCGCTATTCGGGAGCAAAACATCCAGGTCTCGGCCGGGCAGCTGGGCGCGGAACCGATCGCGAAAGGCACCGACTTCCTCATCTCCATCAATGCTCAAGGCCGCCTGCGTACGGCCCAGGAGTTCGGCAATGTCGTGCTGAAGATCGGGGCCGGCGGCGAGGTCGTACGCCTGTCCGACGTGGCACGGGTCGAACTCGGGGCCAACGACTACACCCTGCGCGGCCAACTCGACAATCAGGATGCCCCGCCCATCGGCATCTTCCAGGCTCCCGGTGCGAACGCGCTGACGGTCCGCGATGCCGTGATCGCCAAGATGGAAGAACTGAAAACGCGCTTTCCCCCCGGTCTCACCTACCGCTCGGATTACGACACCACGGTGTTCGTGCGTGACTCGATTCAAGCCGTGGTCCAGACGTTGATGGAAGCAATCCTGCTCGTGGTACTCGTCGTGATTCTGTTTCTGCAGACCTGGCGCGCCTCGATCATTCCGTTGATCGCCGTTCCGGTCTCGGTGGTTGGAACCTTCGCCGCGCTGTACCTGTTCGGGTTCTCGATCAATACACTCACGCTCTTCGGCCTCGTCCTTGCGATCGGCATCGTGGTGGATGACGCGATCGTGGTGGTGGAAAACGTCGAGCGCAACATCGAAGAAGGCCGCACTCCCCTCCAGGCGGCACACCAGGCGATGCAGGAAGTGTCGGGCCCGATCGTGGCGATTGCCCTGGTGCTCTGCGCCGTATTCGTACCGATGGCGTTCCTGAGCGGCGTCACGGGCCAGTTCTACAAGCAGTTCGCCGTGACGATTGCCATCTCCACGGTGATCTCGGCGATCAACTCGTTGACGCTGTCACCGGCCTTGGCGGCAAAACTGCTCAAGAGTCACGGCACCCCGAAGGACGCCCTGTCCCGGTTGATCGAGCGTCTCTTCGGTTGGGTGTTCCGGCCGTTCAACCGTTTGTTCAAGGCCGGCTCCGACCGCTATCAAGGCACCGTGTCGCGCACGTTGAAACATCGCGGCGCCGTGTTCGCCCTATACGCGTTGCTGCTGCTCGCAACCGGCTTGATGTTCCAAGCGGTGCCCCGCGGCTTCATTCCTACCCAGGACAAGCTCTTCCTGATGGCCGGGGTGAAACTGCCGGAAGGCGCCTCGCTCGAGCGTACGGATGCAGTCCTGCGTCAGGTCGTCGCGATCAGCAAAACCGTGGACGGCATCGCCCACGTCGTGGCCATGACAGGGCTGAATCCGTTGCAGTTTACGAATACGCCGAATTACGGCATCGCCTTCCTCATCTTGAAGCCGTTCGACGAGCGCCACCGCAGCGCGAAGGAAATCAGCGAGGAGATGAATCAAAAGATCTCCGTGATCAAGGAAGGCATCACCTTCGTGCTCATGCCGCCGCCGATTCTCGGACTCGGCAACGGCGCAGGGTACGGGTTATTCGTCGAGGATCGGGCCGGACTCGGTTTCGGGGCGCTGCAAAATGCCGTCAGCGGTCTCCAGGGCGCGGTCATGCAGACGCCGGGTATGGGGTATCCGATCTCGGGCTATCAGGCCAACGTGCCACAGCTGGACGCCGAGGTGGACCGGGTCAAAACCAAGACGCAGGGCATTGCATTGACGGAGCTGTTCGCCACGCTGCAGATCTACCTCGGCTCGGCCTATGTGAACGACTTCAATCTATTCGGCCGCACCTGGCGCGTGTATGCGCAGGCCGACGGCGATTTCCGCGGCAGAGTCGAGGACATCGCCAACCTCAAAACGCGGAACGACCGTGGTGAAATGGTCCCGATCGGCTCGATGGTGAAATTCAGCCAAACGTATGGCCCAGACCCGGTACTGCGCTACAACGGTTATCCTGCCGCCGATTTCATGGGAGAGGCAGACCCGACCAAATTCTCGTCGGCACAGGCAATGGACAATATTCGCGACATCGCGGCGCAGGTGTTGCCCAACGGTATGGCCATCGAATGGACCGACCTGAGCTTTCAGGAGGCCTCGCAAGGCAAGGCGGCGTTGCTGGTATTTCCGGTGGCCATTCTGCTGGCCTTCCTCGTCCTCGCCGCGCTGTACGAGTCCTGGACCTTGCCATTGGCGGTGATCCTCATCGTGCCGATGTGCATGCTCTGCGCACTTGCCGGCGTCAAACTCACGGGCGGCGATAACAATACCTTCGTGCAGGTTGGCCTGGTGGTGCTGATGGGCCTGGCGTGCAAGAACGCGATCCTGATCGTCGAATTTGCACGTGAGTTGGAATTACAGGGCAAGGAAATCGTCGAGGCTGCGCTCGAGGCCTGCCGGCTGCGACTGCGCCCCATCGTGATGACCTCGGTCGCCTTCATCGCCGGCACGATTCCGCTCGTGCTCTCGCACGGCGCCGGCGCGGAAGTGCGTTCCGCCACAGGCGTCACCGTGTTCGCCGGTATGATCGGCGTGACCCTGTTCGGCCTGTTTCTCACCCCGGTGTTCTATGTCGGCCTGCGCCTGCTCTCCGGACGCAAGCTGATCAGGCACGATGAGACCATAGCGCACGGCGTTCCGGAACGTTCGTATAGCCGGGTCGATACGGACAATCCTGCTTCCATTCGCACTGCGGATCAAGCCGGAATGGCTCCACACTGACGGGACTTTCGCCCATCATTCAAGATCGCCCGACTCGATCCTTTGCATGTGGGAGACGTTCGAAGTGAGGTCCAGTCGCGTGGGGCAAAACTGCCCTTGCTCCGGGGTGCTGCTTGCGACTACTGCGACCGGAAATGGATTCGCACGGTGAGTTCGCCGTCGATAGGCTCGTCGCCCCTGAGTTGAGGGAGGAAGGTCCATTTGTTCAAGGCGATCATGCCGGCGATCGTCAACTCCCGATGTTTCGCCGGCTCCAATACAACCACGGTCACCTGCGCCTCTTTTGACACAAGCAGGCGCGCCTTCATCCAGTCATCGAGCGGTTTTCCGTCCAGGGATGAGGGAATCGCGGGCCAGGGAGTGGACTTCGGCACCGGCCCCACCTGCTGATCCTTGTTCAGGGGCAGACCGTGCACGTGCACTTCCGGCAGTTCGATGATGTCCGCATCCAACGCATGGTCCGCCTCATGCGTCGCCTCATCGCCCGTTACGGCCAACACCGCAACCGGCGACAGGCACAGACACAGGACACAGCTCCCCACTATCCGTCTGATGACGCGACCTACTGCATCAAGAATGTTCGTCATATCGTCGTCCAAATTATTCCAAAAGTGATGATGCTCAAACGGGCCATCCAGCAAGGCCGCAGTGTAGCAGTTTCTGATTCGTCCTCATACCATCCGGTCCTCAGTTATCCGCTGAGCGAGTTGAAATAACAGGCCATCCAACAAGGCGGCATTTCCCCCCATCGGAAGCAGATGCCCAACAAGGTAGTCCAGCAATGCCGCTATCGACGCATGAATCGAAGGCGTCAATCTTCCGCAGTCGAAATCGGATGCTCAAACAGGTCATCCAGCAAGGCCGCAGGCGACGCACGAACCGGAGGCGTACCCTCAGGGGTACGTTGAGGATTCGTGCGAGCCGAGAACGATGCTGGTGACTCGTTTCAGCATCCGGTTAAAAGAACCACTGGCCGCGGAAGAAGAACGACCGTGGCATGCCCGCATGCGACACGCCCAACCCGATACTCCCCTCGCCTTGATTGATAAAGTACCGCTGATCCAGCAGGTTGACGATATCAAACCCGAGCAGGAACTTTTGCCCTTCCCAGGGTAGCGGAAACACGTGCGCAATCGAAAGATTGTAGATTGTGTAGGACGGGCTGTGGCTGGAGTTCGTCTTGGCGTCTTCGTTCTCCGACGTGCGCAATCCTGAGGCAAACAACATCTGCCCGGTGAACGTCGTGCGTTCCAGCAGCCGGTAACTGACGATTGCCGAACTCGTCAGGGTCTGCATGTGATCGCAGAACACCCCGCCCTGCGAATTGATGTCCGCAATTTCCTTGGCCTCCAACAGGAAATGCCCGGATTGCAGTCCATAGCCCTTACACTGGCCCCAGGCCACATTGCCCCGCGCCGTGAGATTCTCGCTGAGTTGCAGTTTTAAGGCCCCGTCGATTCCGCGCTGCCAGCCGCGTTCAAACGCAAAATAGTTCAGCAACGGAGTCGTGCCGAACTGTCCCGCATCGGAGAGGTAATTGCTGAGCTTGTACCAACCGGTAAATTGCAACGTGGCATACCGGTTCAAGGCATGGTAACTACCGATCTCGAAGTAGTGCGCCCGTTCGGCCCGCACCGTGTTGTTGGTGAGATCTTCCGGCTGCGCCCTGGTTCCGACCGTATTGAGTTTGGCAAAAGAGATGGCTTCAAGATTCGGCGGCGTGAACATGCGGCCGTAGAACACGTGGAATACGTTCGACGGATTGTACTTATAACTCACACCGACGCGCGGGCTGACCTGGCCTTCGTTGCGCTGATACTGCACGATGTCGCCGCGCAGTCCAAGGTTGAATGTCCACTGGTCGTTGGGGCTCCACTGATCCTGAATCCAGAACTCCTGGCGATACCCGATCTGCCGGTTGTCGGCATTGAGACTCAGCAGATCGCCGGTCGGATTGCCGGCCCCGTCATCCAGGAACGTGGACAACCGGGTCTTGTTGACCGACTGCGTCCGATCAAGCTGGAACCCGGCTTTGATGAGGTGTTGCTTGCTGTGTACGTAGGTATAGTCGAATCGAAGTCCGGTCGAATAGGCGTTACGATCCTGATCGGATGCTGAAAACGGCTCGGCCGGATCGGCCGTATAGGCCAGCAGATTCAGTGGATCGGTCTTGAACGTGGCGCGCGTATGCCGCATGTAGCCGGAGAGGCTGAAGAAGTTGTTGGCATTCACATCATGCCGCCAGACCATATGACCGTACTGATTGTTTTCCTTCTGAAACTCGTTGATCGCCTGCGAGGCGACGGGCGAGAACCCGGGGCGGCTCCCCTGCAACGGCGGCAACATCTGCCCGCTCGGATCCAGTTCACCGCCCGGTGCCGTGGGAATCTGATACTTGGCCACCGAGTTCAAGAACAACCAGGTAAAGTTGTTCCGGTTGTCGTGTTGATAGTCGCCCCGGATGAAGGTTTGATTGCGCTCGCTCTGCCCGTGGTAGACGGAACGGCCCAAGGTCGGCGGCTCAATGCCCCGATTGGTGGCCGTGTGGCTGTTCAAAATATAGAACCGAAACTTTTCCCCGATCGTGCCACCATATTCGAAGGATGGGTTGATGGTCTTGTTCGACCCGCCCATCATCTGCACCGATCCGAAGGCCGGCTTGGTGCCGCTTTTCGTCGTGATGTCCAGCACCGCCGCCGTCTTGTTTCCGTATTGGGCTTCCATACCGCCCAGGATGATGTCCGCCCGCTCCCAGGCCCTGGGACTGATCACATCCGAAAAGGTGGATGAGACGGTGTCCGGAATCGGCACGCCGTCGATCCGCAATTGAAGATTCGCATGGTCCTGACGAATGTGCACTTGCTTGAGCGACCCGTAGACCGCGCTCGGAATCGTGAGCAGCACGTCGTGGAGTTCATTGTTGTTCCCTCGCGGTAAGGCCTCGATCTCCTTACGGCTGAGAGCATAGGTTTCGCTGGAGGCTTTGTATTGGATGGGCGCGAGAGGCGAGACGACCTCGAGCGCGATTTCTTTGGTCTTTGAGAGGGTGAGGGTCACCGGAGCGGCAGGATCAGCCCCGACCTTCATGATGGCATATTCACTGCGATAGGTATCCTGTACCGCACTCACCGAATAGGTTCCCTCGGACGGCAGATCGACGGAGAATTCTCCGGCGCCGTTCGCGACCGCCGTACCCACAATCGTCCCTTCCTGATCCTTTACCTCCACCGAGGCCTGGGGCACCCGCCGGAGATCCTGATTTTGCACCGTCCCGGTAATCGTTCGCGTTTTGGCTACCGCCGGCTCCTGCCCGAACACCGGAGAACCGCTGGCCGCGAAAGCCACCAACAACCATCCCAGACACACGTAGGACCCGACTTTGACCGACGACAACATGCGACCCTCCCCCAAATAATCCCGCACAGGTCAGAGCCCGGCTCAAAGCCATGGCTGAGACAAAGCGGTGAATGCCAAATGGACGTAGCTATGGCGTTGAGGTTAGGTCAGGGGCGGCGCGCGCGAGGTTCTGGTGGTCGCGAGAGACTGTGAACTGAGGATCGATCGATAGACGGGAGGTGACGGAGCTTCCGCCAGGAACGAGCAGGGCGGCGGTGCGTCACCCACCAGCGAATGGCCCGTGTGGGATTGCACCCACTGACAGAGGTCGGTATCCGAATGTTCATGCCCGTCATGGTCCGCGGCCGCCAGCTCGTGATGAATCTCCAACGCCGCGGCAAACGGCGCCATCGCGAGCAGCATGCAGGCGAGGAGCAGCGCGACGACCAGGCTGGATTTTTTCTGGGCGAGATGACGAAACATGACTGTACTGGCCGACCCATTCGTGAGGCGTGATTTGTAACAAAGGGGCCCTCGTGAATGCAAGCCGGTTTTCCTACAACCCTCCACACTGGACTTTATCCTATAAAATTCGCTATCTTGTTTCACGATTCTATATCGCCGTGTGAACTAGACAGCCCTTTCCAAAGGACCAGCATGAACAGGCCGATCGATAACCAGCATGTCATCGAGATTAAACCACTCCCCTCGCCGCGCGATGTCAAAACGCGACTGCCCATCACCGACGAGGTGTCCGAGCTGGTATTTCAGACACGACGATCGATCCGGAACATCCTGCATGGCCGTGACATGGACCGGTTGATCGTGATCGTAGGCCCCTGCTCGATTCACGATCCGGACGCCGCGTACGAATATGCCGACCGCCTCAAGCCGGTCGCCGACGCCGTCCGCGACAAACTCCTGATCGTGATGCGCACCTATTTCGAGAAACCCCGCACCACGGTGGGATGGAAGGGCCTGATCAACGATCCCCACCTGGACGGCACCTGCGACATCACCCAGGGCATTCAATTGGCTAGGACGATCCTCTTGAACATCAACGGCAAAGGCCTCGCTTGCGCGACTGAACTGCTCGACCCCGTCACCCCGCAATACATTGCCGACCTCTTGAGTTGGACCGCCATCGGCGCGCGCACGACCGAGAGCCAGATCCATCGAGAAATGGCCAGCGGCCTCTCGATGCCGGTCGGATTCAAAAACGGCACCGAAGGCAGCCTGCAGGTCGCGATCAACGCCATGATCACCAGCCGAAGCCCGCATCATTTCGTCGGTGTGAACGCCGACGGCATCACCTCGATCATCAAGACGACCGGCAACCCCGATCACCACATCGTGCTGCGCGGTGGAGGGGGACGCACCAACTACAGCGTGGAAGATATCGCCCGCGCGGAAGCGGCTGTGGCGAGTGAAGGCCTGGCCCGCGGCGTGATGGTGGATTGCTCGCACGACAATTCCGGCAAGAATCACCAGCGCCAGGTGGAAGTCGCGGGTGAAGTGCTCAAGCAATTCCAAGAAGGTCGACGTTCCATCATGGGGCTCATGCTGGAGAGTCACCTGCAAGGCGGCCGGCAGAGCTGGGATCCCAACAAGGCCCTGACCTACGGCATGTCGATCACCGATTCCTGCCTGGCCTGGAGCGACACTGAAGCGTTGCTCTATGGCATGGCCGAATCGCTCGCCACAAAAGCAGTCTAACGAGCCACTGGCCCATTTTTGAATCCTCGGCCGAGGAAATTCCCCTAGCTGCGACTTGAACCACCGCGCCCTGACTAAGCGCCGTCGGCTCAGACTTCTCCCCTGCTCGTCGTGCACCTCAAGAACTCCCTTCGTCGCTCATCCCGCTCACCCTGCGGATATTTATCTGTCTTTTCCCTGCCTAAAGGGTCTAGACTAGAACAGCACTTAGCTTGCCTCCCATCGCTGCGTTCGATCCGCATCACAGCTCGCATCGAAGCATCTGAACCGTTGATAGTCGACTAGTCCTTGCACCGCCGACCTCTCAAGTGCGGCCCTCGTCAGTGACCCGTTTTCCATAGCTGCGGCCCCTGCTCCCATTGCACTGCTTGCAGCCCAGGTATCACGTCCAAGAAGGGAACCTCGCCGTTGAAGATGCGCCAGACGATCCTCACTCCGGTCCTGCTCCGCCTGAAGGCACACTTCAGCGCAAACAATCCCATCCAGCCCTACGCCGGTGATGAGCCGCCGCTGCGGGCGGAGCTCTTCAGCGCCGAGCAAATGCAACAGCATGGCAAGACCCTCGCGGGGCTGCATGCCGTCAGCACCGAGCACGAGCCCGACCCACTACTCGCTCGCCTGGCCGAGAACGAAGTGGTCCTGCTGGATGTGCGGAATCTGGTGGCCGAGGCGGTGAAGGGGAGTCGACGCATCACACCGGCCGGGGAATGGCTGCTGGATAACTTCTACCTGATCGAAGAACAGATACGCATGGCCAAGCGGCACCTGCCCAAAGGTTATAGCCGCGAACTGCCCCGGCTCGGCAACGGTCCATCGGCCGGCTTGCCCAGGGTCTATGACATCGCACTCGAAATCATTTCGCATGGCGACGGGCGTGTGGACCCGGAAAGTTTGAACGGTTTCGTCACGGCCTATCAGTCGGTCACGGCCCTGAAACTCGGCGAGTTATGGGCTATCCCCATCATGATTCGCCTTGCATTGATCGAAAACCTGCGACGTGCCGGCGCCCGCATCGCTAGCGACAGAGTGGATCGCAATCGCGCCCACGAATGGGCCGGCCAGATGATTGAGACCGCTGAAAAGGACCCCAAAAGTCTCATCCTGGTGATCGCGGACATGGCGCGCTCCAACCCGCCCATGGTGAGCGCCTTCGTGGCGGAGCTGGCCCGCCGTCTGCAAGGACAAAGTGCGGCGTTGGCCTTACCCCTCACCTGGATCGAACAGCGCCTGTCCGAGTCCGGCCTCACGATCGAGCATCTGGTGCAGTCGGAAACGCAACAACAGGCGATCGATCAAGTCTCCATGAGCAACAGCATCGGCAGTCTCCGGTTCCTGGCGGCGATGGACTGGCGCAAGTTCGTCGAAGCGCAGAGCCTGGTGGAGCAGACGCTTCATGACGATCCGACGGGCGTGTACGGACAGATGGACTTCGCCACGCGTGACCGGTATCGCCATGCCGTGGAAAAACTCGCAAAAGGCAGCCCCTTGTCGGAACGTGAGGTCGCGCGCCAGGCGATCCTGCTCGCGCAGGCAGCGGCCGCCGCAACGGGACCGGACCACCGCACCGCCCACGTCGGCTTCTATCTCATCGACGGCGGACAGACGCAATTGGAACAGGCAGCGGGCATACGCCGTACTGCCGTGGAATCGATTCGAAAATGGGGTGGGTCCAGCGCGGTGCCGGTCTATCTCGGCGCCATATGTGTTCTGACAGCCGCGTTCACTGGATGTTTCCTGGCCCTCGCCATGGCAACAGGTCCAAACGGATGGCTGCTGGCCCTGCTGGGTTTCGTGTCGGCATTGGCTGCCAGTCAGTCTGCGGTGACGCTGGTAAACTGGATCGCCACGGTACTGATGACCCCACACCCTCTCCCGCGAATGGATTTTTCCGAGGGCCTCCCCCCGTCCGTACGAACATTGGTCGCGGTTCCGACACTCCTCCAACATGCCCGTGGAATCGAGGACCTCCTTGAGGCGCTCGAAGTCCGATTCCTCGCCAACCGGGACAGTCATTTACACTTTGCCCTGCTCACAGACTTCCAGGATGCCGATCAAGCCACGACCGCCGGGGACGAGCAGTTGGTGCTGGCGGCCGGGGCAGGCATCGATGCGCTGAATGCCAAATATCCAGGCGAGCATGGCAACACCTTTTGTCTGTTCCATCGACCACGCCGATGGAATGCCCAGGAACGGATCTGGATGGGATACGAGCGCAAGCGAGGGAAACTGGCGGACTTGAACGGGCTCTTGCGCGGCGGGTCTCAAGAACGATTTTCCACGATCGTGGGACAAACGGACATCCTGTCCACAGTGAAATATGTGATCACGCTCGATACGGATACCCAGTTACCGCGTGATTCCGCGCGGCAATTCGTGGCGACCATGGCCCATCCGCTCAATCGTCCGCTGTACGATCCGGCGGCGCAGCGCGTGACTGCGGGGTATGGCATCCTGCAGCCTCGCGTCGCCGTCAGCCTCCCCGGCACCAACCGTTCACGTTATGCGCGGCTCAACGCGGGCGAACCCGGCATCGATCCCTACACGCGGGCCGTCTCGGACGTGTATCAGGATCTATTCGGTGAAGGCTCCTTCATCGGCAAGGGAATCTATGAGGTCGATACCTTCGAGCGGGCACTCGGCAATCGCTTCCCGGAGAATCGCATCCTCAGCCACGACCTGCTTGAATGCTCCTATGCCCGTGCCGGGCTCCTGAGCGACGTGCAGCTCTACGAAGAATACCCTGCCCGCTACAGCGCGGACGTGACCCGGCGTTATCGCTGGATCCGAGGAGATTGGCAAATTGCGCGCTGGGCCTTCCCCTGGGTGCCGGGACCGGACGGACGTACCCGCAGCAATCCGCTGTCCGCCCTGTCGCGTTGGAAAATTTTCGACAACCTGCGGCGCAGCCTCGTCCCTGCTGCGCTGACATCCCTGTTCGTCGTGGGATGGACTCTGCTTTCCCCTGTCTGGCTCTGGACCCTCGCTACGCTCGGCCTGTTCCTGATCGCACCGTTACTGGGCGCCGTCGTCGATCTGTGCCGCAAGCCAGAGGATATGCGAATGGGGCAACACCTCACCGCAACCGGGCGGGCGATGACACAACAGTTGACGCAGGCACTCCTCACACTCACCTGCCTGCCCTTTGAAAGTTTCTACAGTCTGGATGCGATCGTACGAACCGCCGGGCGAATCTGGTTCACCCGAACGGGCTTGTTGGAATGGAACCCGTCTGGCGCACAGGACAGAGGCAGAACGGACCTGCTCAGTGCCTATCGCTCCATGTGGATCGGTCCGGCCTTGGTCCTGGTGATCACGATCATACTGCTGCAGACGCGCGCGGAGGCGCTGCTGATTGCGGCGCCGGTTCTGAGCCTGTGGGCGCTGTCTCCTCTCCTCACCTGGTGGATCAGCACACCCCTGGCTCGACATGAGGCCAGACTCACCACCGACCAGACGATGTTTCTCCGGAAGATGGCTCGCAAGACCTGGGCCTTTTTCGAAACCTACGTAAGCCCGGAAGACCATTGGCTCCCGCCCGATAACTTTCAAGAACATCCGGCGCCGAAGGTAGCCCATCGCACATCGCCGACGAACATGGGACTGGCGCTGCTGGCCAATCTCTCCGCGTACGACTTCGGATATCTGTCGGCGGGACAGCTCATGGCACGCACGGCACGCACCTTCGACAGCATGGCCGGGCTGGAACGATTTCGAGGGCACTTCTACAATTGGTACGACACTCAAACGCTGAAACCGCTGCTTCCCATGTACATTTCGTCGGTAGACAGCGGCAATCTGGCGGGACATGTCATGACGTTGCGCGGAGGGTTCCTCGGCCTACCGGAACACAAGATCCTCGCCGAGCGCACCTTTGAAGGACTCCGCGATGCCCTCGCGCTGGTGAGCGAGGCACTCGACACCGCGGACATGGCCGAAGTCGAGTCCGTTCGGGACACCGTAGCCGCTGCCTGTGGCAACAGGCCGACCACCCTCACGCACGCCCACCATATCCTCACCCGGCTCATCAGGCAGGTGGATGAAGTGACCGCTCAACTCGAGCCCGCGGCCAACGCGGAGGCGCACCGATGGGCCCATGCCGTCGGGAGGCAATGCCGTGACGCGCTCGCGGAGCTGATACTGCTCGCTCCCTGGATCGGCCTTCCCGCCACCACTGAGATGCTCCGCCTATTTCCAGAATTGGATCAGATCCCGACACTCCGGGCACTATCCAGACTGGAAAGCGAGTGGCTGCCGGCGATTGACGCGCGACTTGGAGCAGACACATCCGACACGGAACGTGAACGGTTGATCGAACTTCGACGCCATGTAAGCGCGGCCACCCGACTGGCCGAAGAACGCATGGACTCGCTCGACCACTTCGGTCGACAAGCGGATCAGTTTGCCAGGATGGAGTACGACTTTCTGTTCGACGAGACGCGCTTCCTGCTCTCCATTGGGTACAACGTCGCAGAACGACGGCGGGACGCAAGCTACTACGACCTCCTGGCCTCGGAAGCACGATTGTGCAGCTTCGTGGCGATCGCGCAAGGCCAACTGCCGCAGGAAAGCTGGTTCGCCCTCGGACGTCTCCTCACGACGACCATGGGGGAACCCATTCTCCTGTCCTGGAGCGGGTCGATGTTCGAATACCTGATGCCCCTGCTGGTCATGCCGACGTACCAACAGACGCTGCTGGATCAAACCTGTCGCGCCGCGGTGGCGCGACAGATCGAATACGGCCGTGAGCGAGGCATTCCCTGGGGCGTCTCGGAATCCGGCTACAACATGGTCGACGCGCAGCTGAACTATCAGTATCGGGCCTTCGGTGTACCCGGCCTTGGGCTGAAGCGCGGCCTGGGCGAAGAATTGGTCATTGCCCCCTACGCCACCTGCCTCGCCTTGATGGTCGCGCCGGAAGACGCGTGTCTGAATCTCCAGCGACTCAGGGCCGAAGGAGCCGACGGGCCGTTCGGTTTGTATGAAGCGATCGATTACACCGCCTCGCGTCTTCCCCGCGGACAATCGAAAGTCGTGATCCGCTCCTATATGGCGCACCATGTGGGGATGAGTTTCCTCTCCTTGGCCTATCTGCTTCTCGACCGTCCGATGCAGACGCGTTTCGAGGCCGATCCGTTGTTTCAGGCCACCACGCTGCTATTGCAAGAGCGGATTCCCAAGGCCACGGCCTTCTATGCCCACAGCACCGAACTGTCGGATTTGCGAACGACGTCCACCACGGCGGACACGCCGATGCGCGTCCTGACGACCGCGAACACTCCGGTACCGGACGTGCAACTTCTGTCGAACGGCCGATACCACCTGATGGTCACGAACGCGGGAGGCGGGGCCAGCCGCTGGAAGGACCTCGCTGTCACACGGTGGCGCGAAGACAGCACCTGTGACAACTGGGGCACGTTCTGCTATCTCCGTGACGTGGAGAGCGGCGAGATCTGGTCCACGGCCTATCAGCCGACCTTGAAACCGTCTAACACCTACGAGGTCATCTTTTCCGAAGGCCGAGCCGAGTTTCGACGACGGGACTACGACATCGAAACACATGCCGAAATCGTCGTGTCGCCGGAAGACGATATCGAATTACGGCGCATCCGTCTCACCAACTGTTCAGGCAGCAGGCGCACGATCGACCTCACCAGTTATGCGGAAGTCGTGCTGGCGCAGCCGGCGGCCGATGCGCTCCACCCGGCGTTCAGCAACCTCTTCGTTCAAACCGAAATCATCCGCGATCGTCAGGCCATTCTTTCTACGCGCAGGCCCCGTTCCCAGGATGAACAGGCTCCCTGGGCGTTTCACCTCATGGCCGTACGTGGTCCCCACAGCGGCGAGATCTCTTATGAAACGGACCGCCTGCAGTTCATCGGCCGTGGCCGCACCCTGGCCTCTCCGCAGGCCATGGACCATTCCGGCCCGCTTTCAGGAAGTCAGGGTTCGGTACTGGACCCCATTGTGTCCATCCGCACTCAGATCGTTCTCGACCCGGAAGAATCGGTCACGGTGGATCTGGTAGCAGGCATCGGAGAGACCCGCGATCTGTGCCTGCGCCTGGTCGACAAGTATCAGGACCGGCGTCTCGCCGATCGAGTCTTTGAGCTCGCCTGGACTCACAGCCAGGTCGTGCTGCGTCAGCTGAACACCACCGAAGCGGATGCACAACTGTATGGACGCCTGGCCGGTTCGATTCTCTATGCGAATGCGTCGCTCAGGGCGGAAGCGGCCGTGCTGAGCAAGAACCGCCGTGGCCAATCTGGCCTCTGGGGCTATGCGATTTCCGGGGACCTGCCGATCGTGCTGCTCCAGATCGGGGACCCGTCCAATATCGATCTGGTTCGTCAACTGGTTCAAGCCCATGCCTATTGGCGCTTGAAAGGGCTCGTCGTAGACCTGGTGATTTGGAACGAAGATCACGCCGGCTATCGTCAGGTGTTGCACGATCAAATCATGGGGCTGATCTCGGCCGGAGTCGAGGCCAATGTGATGGATCGACCGGGTGGTATCTTCGTGCGAACGGCGGAACAGATGTCGGTGGAAGACCGCCTGCTGCAACAATCGGTGGCCCGCGTGATCCTCACGGATCGTCGCGGTACGCTGGCGGAGCAGATTACCCGCATCGTCCCGCCTGCGGCACCCGCCTTCCGGTTCAAGCCGACCCGTGCGCACCGGGCCGATCCGCCGGCCGCCATCGGGGCGCGGACGGATCTCCTCTTCTACAACGGGCTCGGCGGCTTTTCGTCCGATGGCCGCGAGTATGTCATCACGACCACCGCGGAACAGGTGACGCCGGCCCCCTGGGTCAACGTGCTGGCGAACCCGCACTTCGGCACCGTCGTCTCAGAGAACGGCCTCGGCTATACGTGGAGCGAGAATGCGCATGAGTTCCGCCTCACGCCCTGGCATAACGATCCGGTGACCGATTCGAGCGGAGAAGCCTTCTTTCTCCGTGATGAGGAGACCGGCCATGTCTGGTCGCCGATGCCGATGCCCTGCAGGGGCATCAGCCCCTATGTCAGTCGGCATGGATTCGGATACAGCGTCTTCGAGCACAGGGAAAACGGAATTCGATCAGAGGTCTGGGTCTATGTCGCATTGGACGCGCCCGTGAAATTTACGGTCCTGAAGCTGCGTAACGAATCGGGACGGCCACGACGGTTGTCGGCGACCGGGTATGTGGAATGGGTACTGGGCGACCTGCGGCCCAAATCGGTCATGCACGTGATCAGTGAACTGGACTCGGCCACCGGGGCGCTGTTGGCGCGAAATCCTTACAACACGGATTTCCCCGGACGCATTGCGTTCTTCGACGTGGATGAGGGCACCCGGAGCATGACCGGCGATCGTACCGAGTTTCTCGGACGGAACGGCACCCTGCGCAATCCTGCGGCGATGGGCCGTTCACGGCTGTCCGGGAAAGTAGGCGCCGCCCTGGATCCATGCGGCGCGATTCAAATGCCCTTCGAGCTCGCCGTTGGTCAAGAGCGCGACTGTACCTTCCGCTTGGGAGTTGGAAAAGATACGGACGAGGCGCGTCAGCTCGTCCGCCGATTCAGAGGGGCGACGGCTGGTCGTGCGGCGCTGGAAACCGTGTGGCGTCACTGGACCCATACCCTGGGAGCGGTCCATGTGGAGACCCCCGATCAGTCCCTCAATGTGCTCGCCAATGGCTGGTTGCTGTATCAGACCTTGGCCTGCCGACTCTGGGCTCGGAGCGGCTACTATCAATCAGGCGGCGCTTTTGGATTCCGCGATCAGTTGCAGGACGTGATGGCCCTGGTGCATGCGAAACCGGAACTGGCGCGAGCGCAGCTTTTGCTCTCCGCCGGACGCCAGTTCAAGGAAGGAGACGTCCAGCATTGGTGGCATCCGCCGTCAAACCGGGGTGTGCGCACGCGATGCTCCGATGATTTTCTCTGGCTGCCCTATGTCACCAGTCGCTACGTGATGACGACCGGAGACACCGGCGTGCTGGATGCCCCCATTCAGTTCATCGAAGGCCGCCCGATCAATGCGGATGAAGACTCCTACTACGATCTTCCCGGCCGGTCGGAGCAAGCAGGCAGTTTATACGACCACTGCGTGCGGGCCATCCTGAAGGGGCTCACGAAGGGTGTACACGGTCTGCCGCTCATCGGCTCAGGAGATTGGAACGACGGGATGAATATGGTCGGTGATCGCGGTCAGGGCGAAAGCGTCTGGTTGGGATTCTTCTTCTATGATGTCCTCATGCGGTTTGCGGAAGTCGCCCGAACGAAAGGTGATCTCGCGTTCACTGAACGTTGTCACTCGGAAGCGGTTCAGTTACAGACACAGCTTGAACAACAGGGCTGGGATGGAAAGTGGTACCGCCGTGCCTACTTCGATGACGGCACACCGCTCGGGTCGGCTACGAACGACGAGTGCCAGATCGATTCCATCCCCCAGAGCTGGTCTGTGCTGTCGGGTGCAGGAGAGACAAACCGCTCACGCCAGGGAATGGAGGCCGTTTCTCGACGGCTGGTCCGGCGCGACGATGCCCTCGTCCAACTGCTGGACCCGCCCTTCGACAAGTCCGCGTTGAATCCCGGTTATATCAAAGGGTATGTGCCGGGAGTCAGAGAAAACGGCGGACAATATACCCACGGGGCGCTCTGGGCCACGATGGCCTTCGCCGCACTGGGCGACCGCGAACGGGCCTGGGAACTGTTTCGCATGATCAACCCGGTAAACCATGCCCGGTCACCAGAAGAAATCAATCGATACAAAGTTGAGCCCTATGTCGTGGCGGCGGATGTCTATGCTGTGTCGCCGCATATAGGCCGCGGCGGATGGACCTGGTACACCGGCTCGGCCGGGTGGATGTATCGGTTGATCGTCGAGTCGCTTCTTGGAGTGAGGCTGGAACATAACCGGTTACGGTTCGTTCCTTGTCTTCCCCGGGATTGGGAGACCTTCAAGGTCCACTACCGATTCAGGGAGACCATGTATCACATCACGGTACGACAGTCGGATACCGAGCAGCATACGATGTCGGTGACCGTCGATGGCGTGCAACAGGCCGACCTCGCGATTCAACTTGTGGATGACCGTCGCGAACATTCAGCGGAGGTGACCGTCCCCGGCTGAGCAAGAATGAGCGCCGCGACCGTGCAGGCCTGAATGGATCGCCTTGACCAGATTCCACCCCCCGCCCAGGCTGCGTGATCAGGCCCCGCACGGTCTTGAAGAGATTGGGGCATAGGATGCACCCTCTTCCCTATCCGGCTCACTTGGCGATTGACTGATGACGATCGAAACCCTCGACCTTCCCTCGGCGCCTTGCAGCGGTTGTTCCACGCACCATCCGGTTGTTTTCCTTAAGTGAGCGCCACGAAGGAAACGGCTCCCACACCACCACTGGCGTTCGAGGCGCTCAGCGAACTCATTCTGGGAATACGATGAAATCAGCAGCCGGGGGGGCCACGGACAGATGGAGACAGCACGCCGGCAGATCCGTAGCCGGGTTGGGCGGGCAGGATGAGCTGAACGGCGGAGTCGACCGCAACGGCCCCTCCGTCATCCGACGAGAGGCCTGACCCGGCGGCATGTTCGAGCCAGGCATGGTCGTCAACTACCGTGTGAGCCGGATCACCGCTCAGAAGCCCCAGCTCATGGTCGAGCTGAACCGCCGGAAGCGGCAGTGCCAGCACCAGATACACGAGCACGCAGCAGAGACGGATCGTGAATGCCGAAATGGCCATCAGAAGAACGTTCCCAGAACCATCCCGATCGACAACCCTAGACGTCGCAACAACCGCTGCACCAGCCTCGTCCGCATGGCGTGCCGGACAGCCCGACAGCGATGGCGCGCGGTCACCCGGATATCCGGTCTCGGACTCAAGCCTTCGCCATCCGGCCTCACGACGTACCGTTCCTGCCCCCGCTGTCGCTGCTGCATGAATAGTCGCTCCATAAGACTCCGTCGATGATTCCCACACCAACGAAACTCGTTCTCAGACATCGCCACCTCCTTGTGCTGACTCACAACACCTCCTGCTGCGACTGCGCGTCCGTTACGATCGTCACCGATTCCTTTAAGGCTCGACCGTCGGCATGGAACGTGTCGCTGAGACAGGCTTCGGACGTCGTCAGGACCGGAATCAACTCCACCGGCCTTCCATACGGTTCTCTGTCGAATGAATTGAGGCACGACGAACCGTCGCAGTATCCTCACGCTGCGTGGTTGAAGCCCGACATGCTGATGAACAGGGAGACCTGTCAGACGAGAGGCGGACCGCGACTCGGGCATGACTCGCGGGAGAAAACCAGGGAAGGATTCGAAGGAGCCTGGAGGGCCAGGGAGACCAGCAGATTCCCGACATCAAGAATGTGCGCGGATTCAGACAGGCCGTACCCGGCGGCATGGTCGAGCCACGCATGGTCGTCATGCACGGTGTGCGCCGGGTCACCAGTAAACAGCCCCAACTCGTGCTCGAGTAACACCGCCGGCAGAGGCACAGCCAGCGCCAGGTAGGCGGCAAGGATACACAGCACTACGCCGAGAGCACCGCGTCGAATCATGTCTGCTCCCGTTCCGCCGACGGGGCCTGCGCGGGAATAGGACCATGGCCACAGCCCTGGATACGGAGCCCGCCCCCGAAGATATTCTTGACCGTCGCCGGGGGGGCCTCCGAACCCGGCGGTGGACCGGAGTCCACTCGACTATGAGCGGCCAGATCGACCCCGGCGGAAAACGAAGACAGCACACGCTCCAGGGCCACACCACAGACTGAGCAGGCCACGACCGGCGGATCGCCCATCCCTTGCCGGTAGGCAAACCGGCGCGGACAGTCGGCCGGGCCTCGGCATTCGGCCGCCTGGTATTCATACACAGGCATCTGAGTTATCGCTTCTCTTTATGCACGGCATGCTTCCGGCATCGCGCGCAGTATTTCTTCAACTCGATCCGATCCGGATCGTTCTTCTTATTCTTCCTCGTCCAATAGACGGACATGCCAGGATTTTCACAGCCCGTACAAGCCAGTGCCACTACTTCACGCATGATTGTCTCCTGCCTCCATACATAAATTGCCCCTCACGGAAAAGACTCCGGGATATTCACTGTGAGGTGCATGGACTACCCCTGCCACTGAATCACCCCTAATCCCTCCCGATATTGATGCTGGAATATTGCGGGACGCCGTCGATGAGAATCAGGATTTCCCGCCCACGAATCCTTTGTCCGAAATTATCCGTACTGCCGTTGTTCAGCGACAGGCCCGGCACCAGCTTGGGGAGAATGTCCCCGAGGTTGCGGGTTTGGTTGATGATGGTTTGCTCCGCAAGTTCCTCTTTCGTGACGATCGTGACCGATTGCGACACGGTCTTCAGCGAGTCGCTCATGCGGGTCGCGGAGACGGTGACTTCCGGCACGGATACCTTGTCGGCCGCGTCTTTACCAGGGCCGGGGGCTGCGCCCGCTCCGTACCCGAAGCGCTCCTCCCCGCTTCCACTCAGCACCAGCACCAGCACGACGACGAGACGTCGCAAAACAATCCGGCACATGCGCCCTTCATCCGTGACATTCATACATTTCTCTCTCAGCCGTGCGACGGTCGAGCCCCACAAAACATAACAGCCGACTGCCCGCATCCGGCAGAGCCTCCCCAGACCGGGAGCTCCTCGGCATGCACACAGTCGGCTGGCTGGTCCCTAACGGATGGACGGCGACCCGCCCGTTCCGGATCGGATTAGCTGGCTGACGAACTGATCGCTTTATTCAAGAGCAGTTTGTCCTGCTTCGTGACCATGAGCACGTAGCGCTTGTCGTGATAGATAATGGTCAACGGCAGCTGGCTCTTATCCAGCACCAGGCTCTCATTGGTGATCACCCGTGAATTGATTGGATTCATGAGCCCTCAGCTCTTAGATCTTTTCTCCCGCCGCTCGCATCTCCGCCACCACACGACCCAAGCCCTTCTTATCGATGATTCTCATGCCGTGAGTCGAGACAGAGAGCGTGATCCAGCGATTCTCATCCGGCAGGAAATAGCGCTTTCGTTGGAGGTTCGGCAGAAACCTCCGCCTCGTCCTGTTGTTTGCATGACTCACATGGTTACCCGACATCGGTTTTTTTCCCGTCACCTGGCAATACTGACCCATGACGCTCTCCTTCGTAATGGTGTTCAAATGTTCGCTCGCCTCTCTTCACGCCCGTGGCAGATCGCCGTCGCCGCCGTATTCCCACATTGATATGGCCAATCGACAGGAAAGACATCGCGGCCGTGGAACTGTCCCCGACAAACCTCCGGACGCACTTCCCTTCGACAACTCATCTGACCGGCCCTCTGCCTGCAGACTGAGCCGGATGCCGCACAAATCACACGATAGCTCCCGTGTGACTGCCGGGATTGCAGCACCAACTGTCATCGCCGGCTCCCCGCTTCAGCGAAACGATTCGCCCGATATCGTCCTGTCACGACGCTTCTCCCAACTTGGTTTTTTGAAGGGATCCTGGAAGGCCCGCCAAATCTCTTCTTCTAGTGCAAGTTCGGCTCTCGTCAGCAGGCAGGCATTGAGTCGCTTGGTCATCCCTTTGTGATCGAGTTCCTCTCCTATGAACGCCAGTTCGATCCTCCGATCACCAAACTCAAGATCCCACACCTTCTCCAACTCCAGGAGCGCCTCCTTCTGCTGTGGCCATCGTCGCTCCGAAATCGCCACCCACCATCGGCCCAGTCGCTCATACAGACATGCCCCGCCCGCCTGCGACCACATGTAGCAAGTGGACGGTTGCGAGGCGATCCAGAAGTATCCCTTGGAGCGCAACACGCCCGGCCAGACGTCCTGCATCAAGGTCCAGAAACGGGCTGGGTGAAACGGCCGCCGCGCCCGGTAGACGAAGCTCTGAATATCCCTCTGGCCCTCTACAGGAGACACACGTCCCTCGAGCAGTTGCATCCACCCAGGGCTCAGCGCATGGTCGTCTGACTCCACACCGGTCGCCCTTCCGAGCTGCTCGATCGAAATTTCCCCATGAACAGTCGGCAACAGTGCGGCATCCGGATTCAGGGATCGGAGGAACGCTTCCAGTCGATGACGCGCCGTCGCAGTGACCAGGTCTGTCTTGTTCAGCACCAACGTGGTGCTGCACTCCACTTGATCCGCCAGTAACTCCGACACAGTCCGTTGGTCGTCGATGCCGATCCCCGTACCGCGCTCCCGGAGATTGTCGCCGGATTCAAAATCCTCCCGGAAACGGGCGGCATCCACGACCGTCACCAGGTAATCGAGCCGGACCAGGCTCGACAAGGGCCTGCCCTCGGCATCCTCCTCCTCGAACAGTTCCGTCACGAGCAGCGGGTCGGTACGACCCGAACACTCGATCAGTATCGTGTCAAACCGCCGCTCCCGCGCCAGCCGGCTGACCGCCTCGATCAGTTGCCCGCGCAACGAATACCCTGTGCAGCCGGACTCAAGCCCAACCCACGCCTCTTCCCCTTGAAACCCTTCCTCGTCGTCGATCTGCCGGAAGTCGTGGCCCATCCCGCCGAGATCGTTCATGATCACGGCGATCCGCCGTTCGCCGCGAGTGCGAATGAGCCGGTTCAACACCGCCGTCTTGCCGGCACCGAAAAACCCCGACAGTACGATGACACTTACTGGTTCCATATCCCATCCTTCTTTGCACCCGCCTCTCAACAGCACAGGGAGAAGGGGGCCGGAAATCAACGGCACGCCGCTTTGCCTCGGACCACTTCCATGTCGGTCAACAAGCAGCGTCCAGTGACGTCGATCATATCGTTACAATGACCGCTACGCGCAGGCATTCGCGGTTGCACAAGACATGTTTCAACCATGTCGTTTTGCCCGTCCCATGAAAGACGGAGAGAACGGGTAAGGGCAATCGTGCCGTCTCGGCCTGCATTCAGCGCCCCCCCGGCGGCAAGGCTGACGCAGGGCCGGACTCATGATCCTGCAACACTTGGCCCGCCGGAATGGGAAATGGATCGGCGATGTCCCGCCAGCAGGCGAGGCCCGGCCGTAGTTCCTCTTCCGTCAGCAGGCAGGCGTCCAGCCTCGCCGTAAGGGCAGCGCGATCCATCTTGCGGCCGATCAGCACCAACTCCTGAACCCGGTCGCCAAATTCGGGATCCCACACGCCTTCCAGACGTTGATACTCCTCTTCGTCCTCCGGCCACTGCTCTTTTGGCAATGCCGC
>JBEIQG010000077.1:0-15031 GCA_040376625.1 Nitrospira sp.
CGCCTCCGAGCGCGCGCTCCACATCGATCCGCTCCGGGGCGGGGAGTTTGTCCGATCATTGTATCGTCTGTTCTGGGTGGAGGGCCGTGACCTTTCCGATGACGCTGTACTTCAACGGGAAGCCGATCGACAGGGGTTTATCCCCGAGCAGATCGTCGGGTCGAACGCCATCACCGTGGATGCGGTCCTTCGGGCCTGGAATGAACAGTGGGCTGAGGCGGATCATCAAGGCGTCCCGCTCCTGCAGCGCTCTGACGGAACCCTGCTGGTCGGTCTGATGCCGGTAAACGTCATCGAGCGATTTCTTGCCGGAGGATAGCTGCCTGCTCCGGTCTGCGTTTCCCCGATCCTCGACGGATGTGCCTCGAACGCGACCGGTTGGCTCACGCGTTCCTACCTCGCTGCAGAAACTACTGAATCAGTTTGTCGTCCGGGGTCCCCGTGGTATGAGTGGCCTATTACAGAGATGAGTAGTTCTGCTAGGCCGTTTAGCCCACAGGAGTGACTCATGAAATCAGTGCAATGGTTCCTTGCCACGTTCATGTCGAGCTGTGTGCTGTTCGGGGCGAATTGTACCGGTGCATCGGCGGCCGAACCGGCCCAGACTCCATCAACATCCCCAGAGGTCAAACAGGAAGGGGAGAGTACCGAATTTTATGTGAGCATCTATATGCAGGGAAGTCGGCCGCTGAATCGACCGGTCAGATTGCAGGAAGATCCCTTCGCGAATACCGACGTGCAGGGCGGGCTGGGGGGCGGGTTGAAAGTCGGGATTTTTCCGGCGTTCGCCGGCCGGTTCGTCGGGTTCGAGGCGGACCTGTCCGGACTGGATGGTAAGGTTCATGCGCCTTCGGCCACGACGGGCAGTGTGACGAGGAGCGCGAATTTCCGTCTGCAATCCATCAACGTTATGGCGAATGTGTTGCTGCGTTATCCCGGCGAGACCATTCAACCGTATATCGGTATCGGTGCCGGGCTGTCGGGAGGGTTTGCGCGGGATTTAAACCTCCAGCACAGCACCATCGGCACGGTCCACGAGAATGCCGCCGATGGCGCATTCGCCTATCAGATTCTCGGCGGGGTGCGGGCGAACGTTACTGAGCGCATGTTCCTCTTTACGGAATACAAATATTTCGTCGCGAATTATCAGTGGGAGAGCGAACTCCCGAACGGGGCGCCCGGTCCGTCATTTACCATGAACTACCGAGCCCATATTATCTCCGGCGGTATCGGCTTCACCTTCTAGATCTTGCTCCGCCAGCGGCTCTGCTCAAGGAGCCGACTGCACACCCTTCCATTTCTCTGCGGTCACCCGGTGATCCGGACTCTGTTCCGGGGTTTGGTGAGGAGACAGGGAATCTTCAGGCCACTGGGTCTGTCCGTACAGCGGGGTCGTCTAAGGCTTCATGCGGCTAGATGATCTCGCCGTTCGTCAGAGGCGCCGGCTGGCGTTTGGAGGATTTGAAGCGAAGCGAGAACTCCTGTTGTCCGGGTTCGGGTGAGAGGCGGAACGATCCCTCGGCGCTGAGGTGTTCCTGCGATCGTGATTTGCCCCGTGGAAACAGCCTCAGGCTGAACTCGCCTGCTCGTGCCTGTGTCTCGCCGTCCCCTGGTAGGTTTCCCTCAATCTCGATGTATTCATGCAAAGCGGCAAGGGCCTGGTCGTAGAGGCCGCGGAGCAGGTTGTGAGGAATTGACTCCTCGAATCGTTCGATCGCGTCAAAGGCCGGTGGTGTGTCCGCGGGCGCTGCATGACCCTCGCCGGAGGTGAGGAGCGGCGCAGCACAGAACAGCGTCACGATGAACCAATGTGGCATATCAACAGTCTAGCGAGCCGAAAAAAATGAGTCAAGCTGAAGGGAGCGAGTGGTGTCGCTGGTGAGATCAGCCGGCAGGTTAACAGCGTGTCAGCAGTTTTTCATTCCGGTTCCACTGGGAAACGGTCCCGCTGTTGTCGGTCAACTCCAGTTTGTCCTGCGCTAGCACGCGCAGGGACATGGGAGCGGACTTGCCCTGGGGCACGATCAAGTGAAACCGGTCCTGCTCCTTCTCGATGCGACCCGACTGCGAGATCGCTTTGTAGAACTCGGAGACGTTGGCCGAGGTGATCGTCCAGACGAATTCTTCCTGCCGATCGACGAACTTGGCGGAAGCTTCCCAAGTTCCCACGAGGGAAGGCTCGACCGGTGGCAGCCGCTTCACGGCGACCTTGCGGGGGACGGCTGCAAACGATTGCCAGAGCAACGGGTCGAACTTGCTGGGACCCTGATTCTTAGCGAGTTTGTCCCAGGTGACACTCAGAATACCCGTGGTCGAAAAATGGTCGTTGCCGGTTACTTGATAGGTGCCGTGCAGAATCTCTTGATAGGATTCCGCCTGCCAGCGCCCGCGGTCTGCGGTCACGGTACCCGGCATCAGCAGGGCCGTCGTCAGGGACCAGGTGCCGCCTTCGCTTAGCGTGAGATGGCCCTTCCCATACATTAATCCGACTGGAGGGCAACCGTACCAATCACCGGCCCATTGGGAAGGGGTGGCGGCGAGGACTGGCTCGGTGGATGCCGCCGGACCGGTGCGAAGAGCGCCGCCGAGTCTGGTCGCGGCGACTTTGGCGAGGTTGGTCACGGCCGCTTGGGCGTTCGGTTGTTTCGATGACGAGAGCGAGAGGGTGACCAGCGCATCGGCCTTCAAAAATGTCAGCTGAATCCCGCCGATGGGCGACCGCAGGGTGAAGGCCCCGTCGCCGATCCCGGGAACCGGTTGGTGGCCGGCCTTTGATCGCTGATCGTGGAACAGACTCTTTGTGTCTCCGTTCGGGCCGGGATCCAGTTCCACGGTCACGGTTTCCTGGGGGTTATGTTTGGCCTGGTAGAGGCACTGGCGATCGTTCTGGCGCAGGCCAGGCGTCACCGGGGTGCCGATAGCCAATTCGACTTCGGCCTCCGTCACGATCAAGCAGGCGTTGAGACTGGTTGAGATCACGTCGGAGGATTGTGAGCAACCGAGCACCGCAGTCCCGGCGAAGAAAAGACCCAGGAGCGGGCGTATCAGGCAAACATGCTTCATGACAGGCGCAGTCTAGGAGGGTTCAGCGACAAATTGCAAGGATGCCTCCACGCTTCGGTTACGGAGCTGCGGTGGCAGGCCTGCGCCTTGCGTTGTGCCGGCGCAGATGATCGTGATCAGGCCGGGATGAACTTCAACGAGACTCCGTTGATGCAGTAGCGGAGCCCGGTGGGTCGGGGGCCGTCATCGAAGACATGTCCTTGATGGCCTCCGCACCGAGCGCAGTGGACTTCCACCCGGGTCATGAAAAATTTAGAATCAGTGCGTTTCTCCACCACTTTGGGATCGATCGGTTGCCAGAAGCTCGGCCATCCGGTGCCGCTGTCGAACTTATGCTCCGACGAATAGGCGGGCAGGTCGCAGCCGGCACACTGATAGATGCCGGCCTGGTGATTCTCGTGGAGCGGACTCGTAAAGGCCCGCTCGGTATCTTCATGTCGCAGGACCTGATAGGCCGCAGGCGACAGCAGCTTTTTCCATTCGTCGTCGGTCTTAGTGACTTTGACGATGTCCCCGATCTCGATTTTGGGCGGCATGGGCACTCTCCTTCACGCCTTCACAGGGCGTGCGTGTGGGTCGATCAACACCAGAATCCTGACATAAGTGATTACGGAAGGGCAAGACAAGCGGATGGGACGGATCCTTAAAATGCGGGCCCCGGCTGCTCAGCCGGGGCCCTGAATCCTACGATGCGGTCGCGCTTGCCAACGGTTCGCCCCGTTCGGATGAGGAGGCCGTATCCTGATTGAACGCCGCCGGGAGAACCTCCTCGATCCGTTCCACTGGAATGACCGTGAGCTCATCGCGTACTTCCTGCGGAACTTCTTTCAAGTCCTTCTCGTTGGCCTTCGGCAGTATGATCCGCCGGAGCCCGGCGCGATGTGCAGCCAGGACCTTCTCCTTGATCCCGCCGACCGGCAGGACCAACCCGGTCAGGCTGATTTCTCCCGTCATTGCCGTATCGCTACGTACCGGCTTGCCGACATAGGCTGAAGCCAGCGCGGTCGCCATGGTGATGCCGGCCGAGGGGCCGTCTTTGGGAATGGCGCCCGACGGGACGTGGATGTGCACCCCGTTGCGTTTGAAGCGCGAGATATCCAGCCCCATGCTCTCGGCATGCGACCAGAGATAGCTCCGCGCCGCGCGTGCCGACTCTTGCATGACATCGCCCAGTTGCCCCGTCAACGTCAGCTCGTGGCTGCCGGGCAGCAGAGTCGTCTCTATATAGAGCACGTCTCCGCCTGTGGGAGTCCAGGCGAGACCCGTGGCGACTCCAGCCGGCAGATTTTTTCGTGCCTCTTCCGGCTGGAATCGTTCCTGTCCGAGCCATTCGTCCAGGAGTGGTTGCGTGATGTCTACAGGGCTCGCCGGAGCGTCGGCCGGCCGATCTGCGAACGTCACGGCGACCTTTCTCGTGATTCGGCCCAACATCTGTTCCAGCTGCCGCACGCCCGATTCCCTGGTGTAGCGGCCGATGATATGGTCCAGCACCACGTCAGGAAGAGTCACTTCTTCGGCTCGCAGACCGGCTTCCTTCAACCGTCTCGGCCAGAGGTACCGCAGTGCAATTTCGCGTTTCTCCCGCTCGCTGTATCCGTTTAACCGGATGATTTCCATACGGTCGAGCAGGGGCTGCGAGAGCGTCTCCAGCGTGTTCGCCGTGGTGATGAAAAACACTTTCGACAAGTCGAACGGCAGGTCGAGATAGTGGTCCCGGAACGTATGGTTCTGGGCCGGGTCCAAGATCTCCAGCAGCGCCGCCGCTGGATCGCCGCGGAAATCGCGTCCGAGTTTATCCACTTCGTCCAGCATGATGACCGGATTGTTCACACCGGCTCTCCGCACCGCCTGGATGATCCGTCCTGGCAGCGCCCCGACATAGGTGCGGCGGTGGCCGCGCAATTCACCTTCATCGTGTAATCCACCGAGACTGAAGCGCTCGAACTTGCGCCCCATGGACTTGGCGATGGACTGTCCAAGGCTGGTTTTTCCCACGCCCGGAGGTCCGACGAGGCAGAGGATCGGCGCCTTGGCGGCAGGGTTCAACTTCAACACCGCCAGGTGCTCCACGATGCGTTCTTTTACTTCCTTGATGCCGTAGTGATCCTCGTTCAGCACCTGACGGACATGGGCGAGGTCGAGTCCTTCTTCCGAGGACTTCTTCCACGGCAGTTCGAGCACCAGTTCCAGATAGCTCCGGATCACCTGATGCTCGGGCGACGCGCTCGGGGTCTTGGCGAGACGCGCCAGTTCACGGTCCGTCTCTTTCCGGACATGTTCCGGGAGATCGGCTTCTTGAATCTTGGTTCTCAGCACGCCGACTTCGTCTTCTTCCCCGTTCCCCTCGCCCAGCTCTTGCTGAATCGTTTTGAGCTGCTCGCGCAGGAGATATTCCCGCTGTGTCTTGCCCAGTTTCTCCCTGGCTTCGCTGGTGATCTTGTCGCGCAACTGGAGAATCTGCACTTCGCGCGACAGCGCCGCATAGAGCCCGCGCAACAGATCGGCCCGGGTAGGTGCCGCAAGCAATTGCTGCTCGCCGTCCAAGGTGAGATTCAACAAGGACGCGATGCGGTAGGCCAGTGTCACGGGATCTTCTTCCGTGCCCAGGGCGGCGACCGCTTCATGCACACCGGGAGTCTGGATCAGTTTCGGCAGTTCCGTGATGATGTCCAGAATGGCCCGGTGCAGCGCTTCGACCTCCGTGCTCTGTTCACTCGGAGGAGCCAGCTGTTTCACGCGGGCCTGGAGATAGGGATCCATCTGGTCGAGCTTCAGCAGCACGAAGCGCTCCAGTCCTTGGATCAGAATGTTGTAGTGCCCTTCAGGCGTTCGGGCCGTCTGTTTGATCACGGCCTTGGTGCCGATGGGGTAGAGATCTTCCAGCGTAGGCTGATCGGTTTGCGCATCCCGTTGGGCCACGACGAGGAGCGTTTTATCTTCGGTCTTCAGTGCCGCCTCGACCGCGGCAATGGAACGGTCCCGGCCCACGGTCAACGGCATCATGGTGCCCGGGAACAACACCGTCCGCTTCAAGGGCAGCACGGGCAAATGGGTGAGTATCGGGGCATTCGAATCGTTCATATTATCCTCCGCTTGGCTCGGATGGTCATCGGGCGAGAGCGGCGTGGCGGGCACGGAGAGCACGGTCACGCTCGTTCTTACCGGTTAAGATAGCCACAAGACGGGGTGAGTCAAGCGCCAGTTCGGGAGAGGAGAAAGCGAGAGTCGGATACAACAAGAAGCGAGGCCGTAGAAGGGTCAGAAAGGCCGTCCAGCGAGGCCGCCGCGAGAGAAGAGTCGAAGCGTAGCCTTGCGCTACTTTGAGACCCTCATCGATGCGAGAACAAAGCCGGCGGACATTTTCACCATTCTGCTACCGATCGATGAAGAGGCTGCCCCGGTTTTCAATGAACGTTTTCCGATTGAGCCGTTCAGGACGCACATCCTTGGTGGGCGGAGGAACGGAAGCATAGTCGTCCCTTCCCTCCAGGTCGAAGAAAGCACCGATGCTGTCTGCATCACCTTGTCCGAGCCCCTGGCTCACCGCATATTGATCCGCGCCGCCTTCTTCAATGAATAGACCCCAGCCCCCGAGATCACCCATCCCCAAACCAGTCGAGACGGGGAGGTCGTAAAAATCGCTGTCGGTGCCGCCGTCTACAGCCAGGCCGACACTGCCGTCCCAGGCTGCGCCACCGTTATAGAAGGGACCTTTGGAACCATAACGGTCCTTGCCCCGGTAATCGATGGTCAGCCCCACGCCGAAGTGCGCGGCGGTGCCGTGACCGTAACGGGCGGCCTGGTGTTCGTCGTCGCCGTTCAGGTCGAGCTTCACGCCGAGCCCGAAAAAATATCCATGGCCCTGAGAGAAGTTCGCGCTGCGATACCGGTCGTGGCCATCCAGATCGATGAAGAGCCCCCAGCCCCCGGCCAGACTCTGCGCGCGTAGGGCCGGCTGTTTGCTGAAGACACGGAGCCCTGATCCGGTTCCAAGCCCGAAACAATCGTACTGAAACGCCGGGTCCTGCGGATGCGCATCCGGCGCGTCGGTTTCATTGTACGCGCTGGGGTAGCGTCCGCCGCACTCGTAGGAATCATTCCCCGATATATCGATCAGGGCACCGACACCCAACGGGGCTCCGAAGCCCAGCGCATAGCCGAAGCTGGTGTAGCGGTCGTCTCCGGCGCGATCCACCAGCAAGCCGAACCCGCCGAAGGCCGCGCCCTGGGTAAATCGGCTTCCCTCGTATATGTCCTGTCCTGCTCCATCATACAGGATACCGAGCCCCGCGAAACCGGTTCCGCCGGAGCCCGGCGCCAGGTGATAGGTATCGTCGCCGCTATGATCGATCACGATGCCGATCCCGGCTCGTCCGGTGGCTAGACCCAACGAGGCCGGCAGATAGGTATCGTTGCCGCTCAGGTCGATGACGACACTGTTGCCCAGATCGCTGTTCGGGCTCGCTCCGATCATTCCACGATACGTGTCGTTGCCGCCCAGGTCGATGATCAGCGCGGCGCCATTGTCGAGGTCATAGGTGTTCGAACCGTGGCCTCCCACAACTACCAGTCCGTACGACGTGTGCTGAGCCAGGAGCAGATCTCCGGTGATGCCAGGAACGGTCCGGCCGATCGGCTTCCGGTTGTGCAACGCAATATCGAACTGCTGTAGGAATTTCCGATTGCCGAGCCGTGCCAGCCGTTGCGCGGCGCTGATGAGCGATGAGTAATCCACCTGCTGCATGAGCAGGGTGGCGTATCTGGCTGCGGCCTCGGCGTGTGAGAGTGGCTGGGGCGGGGCGACCTGAGGAATGAAATGCTCCGCCAGCGGACCGGCTTGCGCAAACAGAAACTCCCTGTCCTGCGGCGAGAGGTGGCGGAGCGCCTGTTCGCGGTCCTGATAGGCCTGTTCGAGTGCATCGGTGAGAAAGGTCAGAAGCTCCTCAGTCGCGAGCGTGACCGGAAAGGTCAGGGGCGCGAAAGACGCACCGGTACGATCCATGCCGCCTTCCAGAATGTCGATGACGGCCGGTAGCCCTTCGACGCCCGATTCGGCCGCAGCTGCAGCCAACAGGCCGGCCCGCTCGGCCGCGGCCAGCCCGTCCCAGGGGTCGGCGAGCGTATGCAGGACCAGGTTTCGTTTGAACTTCGCACTCTTGTTCGTCTGGTCGGCCAGGCTCTTACGCACAGCCGGGAGTGCCGTGGTGAGATTGTCCTGGAGATCCGGTTCGACGAGGACCTTCATCCGCGCGACAAGCGCCTGTTGTTGTCGATCCACCGGTTGGTCAGACAGACGGGTGACGGCAAACATCTGTGCGATTTGGGCACAGCCGCTGATAGCCAGACAGAGGCTCACGGTCAACAGAAAATCGGGCAGTCGGCTCAGGATGCGAGAGCGGCCGGTGGTAGCCAGGCGCCGGACCGGACGCCGTGGACGGCGGGGTGGCGTGGCGCTGTCGTATGGAGATGAGGTTGTGTCAATCACAGGCCCGCTCCACCGGCGCACTGATTCAGGCGGCGGTTATTCAAGTGAGAGGCCGGCATCGGGTGGGAGGATTCCTGCATCGCGCAAGCACTTGTCGGACCAGGCCCGGATGTCGTGAGCTTCGAGGTAGGTTCGCATGCGCCGCATACGCTCCCGGCGCTCCTCCAACGGCATTTCGATGGCCTGCCGGATGGCATCGGCCACACCTTCAAGGTCGTACGGATTGATGAGCAGGGCATCGGTCATTTCCTCGGCCGCGCCGGCCATGTGGCTCACCAGCAGCACGCCCTTCTCGTCGACTTGACTGGCGACATACTCCTTGGCGACCAGGTTCATGCCGTCGTACACGGAACTCACCAGCGCCAGGTCTGCCATCCGGTAGTAAGCCGCGAGGGTGTCCATACCGATGCGACCTTCCCGAAACTCGATCGGTCGCCAGCGGGAGGCCTGGGGACTGCCTGCGTTGGAAATACTGCCGTACCGCATGTTGATGTCATTCACGGTTTCGCGGATGAGTTCCCGATAACTGCGGTAGGTCTCGACATCACCTCTGGTTGGCACGGCGATCTGAACGAAGGTGAACCGGCCGCGATACTGAGGATATTGATCGAAGAACGCGTCGATGGCCCAGAATCGTTTGAGGAGGCCTTTGGTGTAGTCGAGCCGGTCGACGCCGAGGCCGATGCGGACCTCGGGCTGAAAGACATGCAGGTCGCGCAATACGTCCATGGCCCGTGTGACCAGTGTCGTCCGGGCGCGTTCAGACCAGGCGTGGAAGCTTACGCTGATGGGGCGGGCCACCAGCTTCGTCGTATGCCCTTTGTATGCGATATGCAGATCATCGCTGCGGACTTCGGTCCCTAAAAATTCCTTGGCGCACTCGACAAAGCTGTGGAGGAAGTTGGGAGTCTGAAACATGAGCAGGTCGCTTGCCAGGAGCGATTCGAGCAGTTCCCGACGTTCAGGCAGAATACGAAACGCGTCAGGGCCGGGCCAGGGCGTATGCCAGAACACCGCCACCGGCTGTTCCGGCAGCAAGGCCTTGACGAGGCCGGGTACCAGGGCCAGGTGGAAGTCGTGCACCCAGACAAAGCCGGACTTCCCGCGCAATTCACCGAGGACAGCGGACGCGAAGCGCGCGTTCATGGCCTGATAGGCATGCCAAAAGGCTTTGCGGTAGGCCACGCGGTCCAACGTGAGATGGCACAGGGGCCAGAGCACCTGGTTGGCATAGCCCTGATAACCGCCCTTGATTTCGCCGGGCTCGAGCCACACGCGCCGCAAATGGTACGTGGGGGCGTCGGGAGGCACTTCGACGATCATGTCCTCATCGACCACGTCGCGATCAGCTTTGCCGCTGCCCCAGGCGATCCAGGTGCCGCCCAGTCGCCGCATTACCGGATCGAGTGCGGAGATGAGGCCGCCGGACGTGCGTTCCCAGATCAGATGATTCTTGACCAGCCGGTGTTCGTATGGTTCCCGATTTGAGACGATGATGAGACGCGAGAGCGAGAGGTCCTTCTCCGGCTGCAGTTGTTCGAGGGGTGCGTGGGACGCGTTCATAGGCTTCGAAATCTCATTTGGACGGAGTGAGATGCGCGCGCCAGACCGTCTAGTGAAAATAGGAGCCTTTCGGTCTCCTGTCAAGCGGCGAGGTTCGAGGAGCCGACACGAGCTGGTCACGTATAGCGCATGGCGGGAAGGGTAGAACGTATGGCCGAAACGAGAGCCTATGGCCGGGAGCAGGAATTAGACATTTGGCGTCGGACCAGGAGGGTTCACTACTTGCCCTGTTGCCATACGTTATGAGCCATAAGCCACGTGCTTTTAGCAGCTATTCGCCATTCGCTTTCTTCTTGCGGATACTGCCGGCGACCATACGAAACTCGAAGAGCCGGCATTCGATGGCGCCGTTGAAAAGAGGGACCCGGCGGGAAGGAGCAAGCCGCAGCTGCCCGGGAAGTTTCAGGTCGGCGGTGAAGATCTGCGCGGTCCAACCGCAAAAGTGTTTCTTCAGGTGATCGCCGAATTGCGGATAAAACGTGCGCAGGCTTTCCGCCTCTCCCATGCGGTGCCCGTAGGGCGGGTTCGTGACAAGAAGGCCGGATTCGGCCGGGGCGGGGAGTTGCAGGACATCGCCCTGTCGAAGGGTGACCGCATCGCCGCTCCCGGCGATAGTGAGGTTGGCCTTGATCGATGTAATCGCGTGCGCATTCTCGTCGGCCGCGTGGATCAGGCCCGGCTTGATGGGTATCTCCATAGCCGTGAGTTCTGTGCGAAGGTCGTTCAATCGGCGGGCATCGAAGGACAGGAGTTTTTCGAAGGCGAAATGGCGGCCGATTCCCGGCGCGATGCGACGGGCCATCAAAGCGGCCTCGATGAGGAACGTGCCGCTTCCGCACATGGGGTCGTAGAGCACGGTGTCCGCAGTCCATTTCGAGAGCCGGAGGATGCCGGCGGCGAGATTTTCCCTGATCGGCGCTTCGCCGGCCGACTTCCTCCAGCCCCGTTTGAACAGTGGCTCGCCCGAGGTATCCAAATAGAAGGTGCAGGTTGACGCATCCAAATACACCGCGATCAGGATGTCCGGCGCATGGGTATCCACCGTCGGGCGTTTGCCCCTCGCAAATTGAAAGCGATCGCAGACGGCATCCTTCACCCGTAGCGTGACAAAGTCCAGACTCTTCAGCGGACAGTGGTGGGCGCTGACCTTCACCTTGATGCGTTGTTGCGGCGTGAACCAATCCTGCCAGCGGATGGCTTTCGCCGCATCATACACATCGTGCTCGTCGCGATAGGAACTCTCGGCAATACGTAAGAGAATGCGGCTGGCTATGCGGCTCTGCAAATTCGCGCGATAGCAGAGGGCGAGGGTGCCATGAAAGGCCACTCCACCGGCCGTGGGCTTTACGCCGTCGGCGCCGAGGTCGGTGAGTTCGTCGGAGAGGACTGCTTCGAGTCCGCGCGGGCAGGGTGCAAAGAAGGCGTGGTTTGTGCTATCCATTTCTGTCTTTCTGTTGCCGTGATCGGGGGCTGTGATGAAGTTCTGCAGCGAGTGCGGGGCCGGGCTGTCGAAAAAAATTCCTCCCGGCGACAATCTGCCGCGGTTTGTGTGCGAGACCTGTCAGGCCATCCATTATATTAATCCGAAACTTGTCGCCGGCTGCATCCCCGAGTGGGAAGGAAAAATTCTGTTGTGCCGCCGTGCGATCGAACCGCGCACCGGCCATTGGACGTTTCCCGCCGGTTTCATGGAGATCGGCGAGAGCACCGAGCAGGCCGCTATCCGTGAAACCTTCGAGGAGGCGCATGCCGACGTGGAGATCACGTCCCTGTATGCCGTCTTGAGTCTGCCCCGAATCAGCCAGGTTCACATGGTCTTCCGCGGCTCCATGCGTACCCCGGAATTCAAACCGGGCACGGAAAGCCTGGATGTGCAACTGTTCTCACTGGAGGATATTCCCTGGGACGATCTGGCCTTTCCCGTGATCACCGAAGCTCTCGAACGATACGTGGCCGATGTGGCCCGCGGCACCTTCTCCATGCATTTCGGCAGCGTTTTACCCCGGATGAAATCCTAGGCATTATCAAATCCCACAGGATGCTCAAGAAGGCCGTCCGACGAGGCCGCAGCAATGCGAGTGGGCGAGGCGACGAATAAAAAGCGTCACGCTTGCGCCCGGGCGTGAGTCGGTGAGTGCCCAGTGTCTTCACAAAGCCGGCGGTCTTTTTCAGCATCCTGGCTAGTTGCTGCTGGGCATGATGAGCCCTAAGTCTTCCGCCGGTGGATGCACGAAGGTGAATCCCTTGCCTGCCTGAAAGTCCACGGTCATTCCGTTCGTGCGGTGCACGCTCGCCCGTTCCAGCGCCACGGTTAATCCTTCGATGTGCTGCACCTCATCCTCTTCCTGCGCTGCAGGTTCCAGCGTAATCGAGAGGGACAGACGTTGCTCATCCACGTCGCGGAGCGTGATCCGCACGACCGGATCTTCCGGATGTTCGTTGATTAATGTGCGCAACCGTTCGATGGCGCTCCAGGTGAGATTCATCATGGTCAGGCTGGTCTGGCCCGTTGTATCGGGGCGGCGTGGTGGATGTGGTGAATGTTCACGAGTTGTTCGGTCCGGTCGATCGAATAAAAAATCCGCCAGTCGCCGACGGCATATTTATGGATGCCGGGTAGGTCGGAAGCGACCGGCTCATGGCGCAGATTATCGACGTTGGAGGCCAGCCACTTTGTTTTGTCGAACAGGCGTTGAGCCATGGCTGGCTCCGCCACGCGCAGGTCGGTAATGACATCGGGCCGGAAGGCTAAGCGAAACCAGGGCATATCACCACCGCAGGCCGAGCTTGTCGGCCACTTCGTCACCGGTGATGCGTTCCGTCGAGGCCAGGGATTGCTTCAGGCGATCGCGAACCGATTCGCCAAGGGGCGCGCCGAGATCCGGGTCGCCCAGAAGCACGCGCAGCCGGTCGTCAACGATGCCTTCGACCAGGTTCTTCAATTCGGCCAGACTCAGATTGGAGATGGTAATGGTTGGCTCGGTCATAGATTCGCCTCAATGATAAATCGAGCATACGGGGCTGGTCTCTGGAATTGCAAGACGCGGCTTGAGGAAGGGCGCTTATAACTGAGAGAGTATGGCGTCAGGAGCAGAGGATGGAGTCCCAGGGGACTTCGCACCCCGCTCAGTTTCACCGGAATCGACGGGCTCACCTATGCTCCGCACTGCTCCCCGCTTGAACCTTTGCACGAACAATCCAAACAGCCATGGACGGAACAGGTGCCGCAGGCCTGTTCGATCCGGCGACGCAGCGCGGCCCTGGCTCGATGCACGCGAACTGCCGCATTGTCGGCGGTGATGCCCGACTGCTGAGCAAGATCTTTCAGTTTGCCTTCCTCCAGATCCACGATCCGCAGGGCCTCGCGATATTCCGGCTTGAGCGTTTCCAGCAGGCCCGAGACGCATTGGCAGATCTCCCGCCGCAGCTCCGCTTCCGGTTCCTGCACATCCGGAAATTCCCGCCCCCAGGCTTCCTTCACTCGCGCGGTGGTGGACCGCTGCCGGTAGTGGTCGATCACGGCGTTGCGGAGCACCCGATAAAACCAGGCGACGACCTTTTCTTCCTGTACCCCGGTCCCGCGCTCCAATCCACGGGTAAAGGCTGCCTGCAAAATGTCTTCCGCCACGGCGCGAGATTCCACGCGCCGTTCCAGGAAGGCCAGGAACTCACGGTGTCCTTCCACCAGTTGCGCAATGGCCTCCGGCGAGAGAATTGAGGGGTTTGATTCCAGACTCATGGGAGCAGCTTACCAAACTGTGTGCAGAACTGTAAGGTCTCCGGGGGGGCTCCGTCAGCCTCTGTGACGATGCAATCACGCGTCGGCATCTCAAAGGAGACCCCCATGGCGGAAATGAAAAAATCCAACGCGAAGATTGCCAAGGCAAACTGTTGCGGAACCTGCGATTGCTCATCCTGTGTCTGCGGGTGCCAGACAAACGCCTGTCGCTGCGAGCAAACCAATTGCCAATGTGGTTGCCGCAAGCAAGCTCCGGGTCGGTAGGGCGGTTGTGCCCCGTCCGCCGGACTGTGGCGGGCGGGGGCACAGATTCCCACAATTCATACCATGCGTACCACATTGTGAGGACCTTGCCGTTCACGTATCATGCGTGATCCGCGAGCGGCGATGACTGAGGCTGGTAAAAGTGACGAAGATGCAGCGCCTGGAATTAAAAATTCCCCCACTCCTGCTCGTGCTCCTCGCCGGGGGAATGATGTGGGGAATCGCCTGGGCGATACCGACGTTGGGGTTTGTCTCCCCCGCGCGTCGGGTTTGCGCGATAGGGGCGGTGCTCATCGGCATGGCAGTAGCGGGGATGGGTATCTTTTCATTCAGAAGGGCCAAGACCACGGTCAATCCGATGAAGCCGGACTCTTCGTCCGCTCTGGTCGTGACCGGCATCTATCGACTGACACGTAATCCGATGTATCTGGGCTTCTTGTGGATCTTGTTCGGGTGGGGCATATTCCTTTCGAACGCGGCGGCCTTCCTGGTACTTCCCGGCGTCGTTCTCTATATGAATCGTTTCCAAATCGAACCGGAGGAAAGGGCGCTCACCCGCCTGTTCGGCCGGGCATTCATGGCCTATGCGACTCGAGTGCGACGATGGATATGATGTGGTATATGAGGGATCGCATATTGACCCGAATTGCCTTGGCGATAGCTCGCGTCGATTGGCGCTTCTCAATGAAACCTCGGGACCTCCTTCCTCATGCGCTTCATCCACGCCTCCGATCTGCACATCGATAGTCCCTTGCGCGGCCTGGACCGGTACGACGGTGCGCCGGTCGAGCGGTTGCGCAGCGCGACGCGCAGTGCGCTGGAGCATCTGATCGATAGGGTGCTGGCCGAGCGCGTGGATTTTCTCCTGCTCGCGGGCGACATTTACGACCGGGACTGGCAGGACTTTCACACCGGCC
>JBEIQG010000160.1:0-8708 GCA_040376625.1 Nitrospira sp.
GGGGGGGCGGGCCTACTTCGCCATGGAAACGGAGAAGGCTTTGGGTGCCGTCTCTCAGGCCCTGAGCGGCGTGTCCCTCCGGCAGATCGCCCGGCGGGTCAAGTTGTTCGCGCAGGCCCTCTGTGGCCGCGATGTGCGCATTCACGATCTGCCCGACTCCCTCGAATCGGCTCAGCCGATGGTTCGCGCCACGGTGAGCGAAGACGGGCAGAGTATCGGGCTGCCGTCCCTCGTCAGGCGGTATCCGACCTATGATGAAAACGTGCGGCTCTATATGGTGATGGCGGCGCATGAGGCCGGACATCTGGAATTCGGTACGTTCGACTTGCCCATCACCAGGGTGCAGGACCTGGTTGAAAGTCTTACGCAGCGTTATGGGCGAGCTGTGCCGAATGAAGCCAGGACTTTGGGGGACCTGTTCGCCCGGTATCCTCAGCCCGGTCTGATTCGCGATCTCTGGGCCCTTGTGGAGGATGCCCGGGTCGAATATCTGTTGCGCGCCGAATATCCAGGATTGAGCCGCGACCTGGCAGCGGTTGCGAAAGACGCCGTCAATATCCGGACCCTCGCGCATGGCATGACGGTCCGTGAATTGGTCGTCGATCAGCTCCTGCTGTGTTCCACCACGGATGCCGGAACGGTCATAGTTCCGGACGCCGTCAAAAATGAAGTCGATCAGCTCTGGGCGCTCGGCCGGACCATCTGCCATCCTGAAGCCACCGCAGAGGAAGCGGTGCGCCTGGCGGACCGCCTCTATGCGCGGATGGACGAGTTGTTAGCCATTCGTCGCGAGACCATTCCGAGCCCGGACGAAACGGAGACGCCGGAGCAATCCATCCCGGCGCCCAAGTCGTCGGAGGATCTGTCCGAGACGTACCGGCCGATGGACAATTGGGACTATCGCGGCGCAATGGATCCCAATCTGGTGCGCGACCGAATGGAATCGTCGTCCGAACCGACTGCGGCATCCGGCCATGGTGACAGCGAAGGCGGCGCGGGTTTAGCCGGTGAGTCCAGCGGGTCGTCAGGTGCAGGCACGGCGCGCTCGCAGCAGATGTCGCAAGACGTGCTTGTCCCCGGCCGGCGACAGCCTTCACTGGTGGAGGAGATTCTGGCAGTTGAGGGTGAGGGGGCCCGGCCTGAGGATGAAAAGCGAGGTGCGGTCAAGGCGGTTCGTTACCGTGAGTGGGATGCCGCCATTCAGGATTACCGGATGAATTGGTGTCGGGTGGTCGAACGTGAGGCGATTGAGGGGACGTCGGACTTTGTGGAAGAGACCCTCGCGGCCCAACGAGGAACGGTCAGGCTGTTGCGTCGCTATTTCGAGAGTCTGCGCCCACCAGGGCTCCGGCGCATTTCCGGTCAAATGGATGGCGAGGACCTGAATATGGATGCCGTGATCGGCCGGATGGCCGATCTGTCGGCGGGCATCGAGCCCTCGGAGCGGATTTATGTGCGGCGTGAAAAACGGGAACGTGAGGTCGCTGCCGCATTTTTGGTGGATCTCAGCGGATCGACCAGTCGTCAGGTCGAGCAGGGGCGGCGGATTATCGACATCGAAAAGCAGGGGCTCGTGCTCCTGTGTGAAGCGCTGACGGCGATCGGCGATCAATTCGCCGTGTACGGCTATTCAGGGCAGGGTCGAAACCAGGTGGATTTTGTGGTCGTAAAAGGCTTCGACGAACTCGTGACCGGGCGTGCCGGGGCCAAGTTGGGGGGGATCGTGCCTCTGCAGCAGAATCGTGACGGCGCGGCTATCCGGCATGCGACGAGCAAGTTGCTCGCCCGCCAGGCGAAGACGCGGATTCTGGTGGTCATCAGCGACGGCCGCCCATTGGACGACGGTTATAAGGATGACTATTCCCTGGAAGATACACGCATGGCGTTGCGGGAAGCGCGTGCCAGCGGTATTGAACCGGTCTGCATTACGATCGACAAGCAGGCGGATCCATATCTGCGTCGAATGTACGGGGATGTGCGTTATGTAGTGATTGATCGGGTGGAGGGGTTGCCGGAGAAGCTCCCGAGGATTTACCATCGGCTGACGGCATGAATGGTCGTGCAGAGGCCTTTTCAGCACTGGAGCATACCAACGATGATTGAGCAGCCGACACGACCGACTGTGCCACCATGGCTTTACAAGTTATTTACCGGTCATCAATATCCCTATGTGCGGCGGCAAGCCAAATTTGCGAATCGTGATACCAAGCCGGGAGAGGAACGGCCGGAACCGACGCGGGAGGAGATCGACGCCAAGTTTTGGGAGATTTATCCGCGTTGTACCGCGAAGATATTACAGGAAGTGAAAGCCGGCATGATCGTGGTGTTTCATGAACTGGGTGAGTATCCCGCCGGTGGGTACCAGGGATTGGTTGATGCGCCTGAAGAGTTTCTCGCGGCCCACTATGGGAAAAAGAAAATCAAAGTGAATTTTTATGACGGGGATAATTTTGTCTGCACGATCAATTTCAAGGTCGGTGGTTGGACGGGCCACGAAGGCCACTGAATGGTACATGGGGAAGTGAGGATAAGGAGTGGCGGCAAGCCCTCCTCATCCGGCATTCCCCGGTTGGATTCTTGCGGAGGAACTATGGGACGACCAAAGATTACGGTAGTGGGCGCGGGGAATGTCGGCGGGACGGTCGCGCAGCGGCTGGCTGAGAAAAATGCGTACGATGTGGTGCTGGTCGACATTGTGCCGGGCATTCCGCAGGGCAAGGCCTTGGACATCACCCAGGCCGGGCCGGTGTGCGGGTATAGCACACGCGTCGTCGGTACCAATGGGTATGACGAGACCGCCGGGTCCTCCATTGCCGTCATCACGTCGGGAATTCCTAGGAAACCGGGGATGAGCCGGGACGAACTCCTGGCGACGAACGCCAAAATCGTAAAGACGGTGGTGCGGGAACTGGTATCGCGTTCGCCGAACATCATCCTGATTCTAGTGACGAATCCGTTGGATGCCATGGTGCATGTAGCGCGACAGGTCAGCGGACTGCCGAAATCACGAGTCCTCGGGATGGCGGGTGTCCTGGATACGGCGCGCTTGCGGTCGTTCGTCGCCGAAGAGTTGAATGTGCCGGGCACGGAGGTGCAGGCGATGGTATTGGGAGGGCACGGGGATACGATGGTGCCGCTGGTACGTCAAACGACGGTGACCGGAAAGCCGATTACGGATCGATTGTCTCCGGACCGGCTCGCCGCTTTGATTAAGCGTACGCAAGACGGTGGGGCCGAGATCGTGGGATTGCTCAAGACCGGCAGTGCGTTTTATGCGCCCTCCGCCTCCGCGGTGGATATGGTCGAGGCGATCATGAACGACCAGAAGCGCGTGGTGCCCTGCGCCATGCTGTGTGAGGGGGAATACGGGCTGAAGGATGTGATTGTCGGTGTGCCCGTGACCCTGGGGCGTAGCGGGGGTGAATCTATTGTTGAATATGAGCTGACCGCTGAGGAACGCACGGCACTGCTGGCGTCCGCGGACGCGGTGCGAGACTTATGTGCAGTCGTCGATCGCCTGCTGACTGCGTAACCGGCCGACTTCGGGTGGGCCTGAGACGCAGGTTGCTTGACAAGGCTCGATCGCCTGCAGTAGAGAACGTGGTTGGCAGTAAACCGTTACAGTTGGGGGGCGTATGAAATTCTTGGAGGATCCATATCAGACATTGGGCGCAGGATTTGCGCTCGCTGTCGGATTGATAGTCGTATATCTGGGTATGGCGGGAGTGGGGGCGGGCGAAGCCGACTGGTTCGGCTTGATCGTGCGCTGGATCCATTTCCTGGCCGGCATCACCTGGATCGGACTGTTGTACTTCTTTAACCTTATCAATGCCGGCTTTCTGAAGAGCCTTGATGGGCCGACGAAGAACATCGTCATTCCCAAGCTCATGCCTGCCGCGCTGAATTGGTTTCGGCATGGTGCTACCGTCACCGTCCTCGCGGGGGTCGTGCTCTATGGCTACCTCTATTCGAAAGGTGGAACGGGGGCTATTGCGCTGGGGATCGGCGGATTGCTCGGCATCATCATGATGGGGACTGTGCACGGGATTATTTGGCCCAACCAGAAGAAGGTCATTGCGGCGGTGGCTGCCGCTGCGCAGGGCACGCCCGCTCCGCCGGAGATGGCTCAGTGGGGAAAAACGGCCTTGATTGCATCCCGCATCAACTTCTTGCTGTCTATTCCCATGTTGTTCTTCATGGGAGCAGGGAGCCATTTCAAGTAAGCCGTCGGGCGAGCAGAATCACGGGGATTGGTCATCCGATCAGGATGGCCAGTCCCCTTTTTCTTGTGCCGATCACTGTCGGGAACCGTAAGCGAATGTCGGCCAGTCTTTTGACTGATCCACTGTAGGCCTATCAGGCCTAACTGATTGAGATTCAGGCCTAATCAGGCGAACGTGGCTTGACGGCCCCAGAAGAGCAGCCGTATAGTACATTCCTGCTAACCTGGGGGTGCTACCCCCGAAAGGGAATAACGTGACCCTACCTCAACCAAGGGTATTGCAGAAGTTTGAAGGGGCCCCCTGGGAAATCGACCCCTACCTCAAGACCGGCGGGTATGAAGCCTGGCGGAAGTGTTTGAAAGAGCTGACCCCCAACGACATCGTCGGCGAAATCAAGAAAGCCGGATTGCGCGGGCGTGGCGGCGCCGGCTTTCCGACCGGCACGAAGTGGGACAAGGTTCTCAATCATCGCGTACAGGAGCGTTACTTTGTCTGCAATGCCGGGGAGCACGAACCGGGCACCTTCAAAGACCGTCACCTTTTAAAGCATATCCCGCATCAACTGATCGAGGGCTGTCTCATTGCCTCTCGAACCGTGAATGCCAAAGCGTCCTACATTTATGTCAACCATGAGTACGCGGAAGAGGAAGCAAATCTCAGGAAGGCCATTGCTCAAGCCCGGGAACGCGGCTTATTGGGGAAGAATATCCTCGGAACGGGTGTGGACCTCGACCTTGAGGTCTACTCCGGCCATGGTAGCTATGTAGCAGGTGAAGAGACGGCCATGCTGGAGTCGATGCAGGGTCGTCCGGCTATGCCGCGTCAAAAGCCGCCGTTTTACCCTACCGATTTCGGACTGTACGGGAAGCCGACCTTGGTGAACAACGTAGAAACGTTGTGCAACATTCCCCAGATTCTTAAAAACGGCGCCTCATGGTTTACTCAGGTAGGGACGGAGAAGTGTCCCGGGACCATGCTCTTCTCTCTTAGCGGATCGGTGAATCGGCCCGGAGTGTATGAAATGCCGATGGGCGTGACGATCAGGGACCTCATCGAGACGTGCGGCGGAGGGGTGCCGAACGGACGCAAGATCAAGGCCGTGTTCCCAGGCGGGCCTGCCTTCTCAATGGTCACGGCGGATCAGCTGGATCTGCCGATGGATTTCGATTCGCTGAAGAAGGCCGGGACCGGACTCGGTTCCGCCGGGACGATTGTGATCGATGATGCCACATGCATGGTGGCGGCGACCCTCAAGTACTCGAATTTCTTCAAGGCTGAAAGCTGCGGCCAGTGCCCTCCCTGCCGGATGGGCACGATCAATCTGGCGACATTGATGGACAAGATCGAGCGCGGAGAGGGGAGCCAGAAGGACCTCGATTCGCTGCTGCAGCTGTGTGGATTTGTGAAGGGCACCGGGTATTGCACCCTTATCACCGGTGCCGCGGTCCTGGTGCAGAGCAGTCTGCGATTGTTCCAGCATGAATTCGAAGAGCATATTCGTTTGCAACGTTGTCCCTTTCAGCCGGCCCGTGCAGGTGCCGGTGCGAACGCTTAGAGGAATGGCCGAATGCCGCGTGTGAGTTTTCTTCATCCCCAGGGGCGGAGCGGTGAGGTCGAGTCGAATCTCACCCTGTTGGAGGCGGCCAAGACGCTTGGCTTTGACCTCAATCATGATTGCGGCGGCAACGCGTCCTGTACCACGTGCCGCGTCGAAGTGCAGCTCGGTGGGGACAATCTGTCGGAGATTGATTTCGACGAACAGGACTTGTTGGATCGTGAGGCCTTGTCGGAGCCTTGGCATCGGTTAGGATGCCAGGCAAGGGTGTTAGGGGATGTGGTGGTGCGTGTGCCGGAAACCAAATGGGTGCCACCCACACCAGCCACATCGGGCGAAACTGGAAAAAAAGGGACAGGACTTCCGTAAGCTTTCGTGAGATGGTAGAGTATCGTAACGTGCTGAACAGGTAGACCAGAAGGAGGACCAACGATGGTAACGATTACGCAGTTGGCAGAGCAGAAAATAAAAGAACTGATGACCGAGGAAAAAGACGTGGTCGGTCTGCGGATTTATGTTCGCGGTGGAGGATGCCACGGGTATCAGTACGGCATGGCCTTCGAATCAAAAATGGCCGACGATGATACGGTCATTGAAAAAGGTGATGTGAAGGTTATCATGGACTCTCAGAGCGCACCGCTGCTTCAGGGCGCGGAAGTCGATTATGTCGACAGCTTGCAGGGATCCGGATTTTCGATCAAGAATCCGCAAGCCAAGACGACCTGCGGGTGCGGCAGTTCTTTCAGTGCGTAAGAGCCTTCCGGTTGTTCCCCAACCGGATTGCAAATGTTCCGGTAAGTAGCAGCAAGCCGGGAGTGGCTCCTTCTCTAGCGGGGGGCCCTCCCGGCTTGTTCGTTCTGCCAATCTTTCTGGAGAGTCCTCTCAATGTCTCAGGCCACCATCACCCGGCGCTATCGTTTCTGCGCTGCCCATCGGTTGCATACGAATCAGCTATCGGGTGAAGAAAATCGGGCGACTTTTGGGAAATGTAATAATCCCAACGGGCACGGTCATAACTATGTGGTGTTCGTGTCTGTCCGGGGTGATATGGATCCAGTTAAGCACCAGGTGCTCGATGTGTCACAGCTTGATGCCGTGGTTGAGCGAATTGTGGTGCAACGGTTCGATCATCAGGATTTGAACCTGGATCCGGAGTTTGCGACCCAGACTACGACCGGAGAGAATCTGGTGCTGCTCATTTGGGGCTTGCTGGTGGATAAGCTTCCTGCGGGACGGTTAGTGAAAGTCGGTGTGATTGAAACGCGGGATAACTATTTCGAGTATTCCGGCTCCGTGGAGAGCAGGCGGAGAGAAGAGGGAGTCAGGCATGGCTAAGGTGGTTTCTGGGTCCCGAGCCAGACGGTCGCGTGTCCCTGCGGCGCCGACCGACCAGGACCCGATCGAAGGACTGATGACGAATCTTTTACTGGAATTGGGGGAGGACCCTGCCCGTAACGGCCTCCTCAATACGCCGAAGCGGGTCGCCAAGGCCATGCGCTTCATGACCCAAGGATATCGGCAGGATATCGATCATCTTCTCAACGGGGCTTTGTTCCCGATCGAGTACGATGAAATGGTGATTGTGAAAGACATCGACTTTTTTAGCATGTGTGAACACCACCTGCTGCCGTTTTTTGGGAAATGCCATGTGGGATACTTGCCGAACAAGAAAGTCGTGGGTCTCAGCAAGATTCCACGAGTGGTGGATGCATTCAGCCGACGCCTGCAGGTTCAGGAACGATTGACTCTGCAGATCGCTGAAACTCTGAAGAAAAAACTGAATGCCCATGGTGTGGCGGTGGTGATGGAAGCGCGACACCTTTGCATGATGATGCGGGGCGTCGAAAAACAGAACACCATTGCCGTGAGCAGTTCCATGCTGGGTGTGTTCCGCACGCAACAACAGACCCGCGAAGAGTTCTTGAACCTGATCCGAGGCAGTAGCGTCAGGGACGGAAACTAATCGCCTGCCGCACGTAGGTTCTCGCCGAAGTTTCTCACCAGATCGTTAAAGACCTCAGGTTGTTCAAGATTACTCAGGTGCCCGGCCGCGGGGATCACGGCCAGCCGGGCACCGGGTATTTCTGTGGCCATTATTTGCGCGTCGGCGAGGGGAGTGGTGTGGTCTTCCTGACCGACCACCACAAGAGTTGGGCAGGTGAGCGTGCGGAGATGGGCGACGGAGTCGGGACGGTTCGCCATGGCCATGAGATCGACGAGAATGCCGCTCACCGGTGTGCGCCGGATCGTCTTCCGAACGTCTTCAACCAGTTCAGCTCTCTGTTGCAGGGAGGTTGCCCTCAATAGTTTCGGGAGCATGATGTCCGCCACGGCGTCGGTCCCATTCACATAGGCAGTCTGGGCTAGATTGAATCGCCCCGTTCTGCCCTCCGGACTATCCGCCTGTGCTCGAGTATCAGCCAGTACCAATCCCCTCAAGCGCTTCCCATATTTTCGGGAGAAGGCCAAGCTGATATAACCCCCCATCGAAAGCCCGACCAGGACTGCTTGTGGAATCGCGAGGTGGTCTAGCAGCGCGCAGACATCATCGGCGAATTCGTCGAGTGAAAAGTTCCACAGAGGGGCGTCCGACTCACCATGCCCGCGCAGATCCACGGCGATGGTTCTGAATTGTCGGGACAGCGCGGTCGTCTGTGGCGCCCACATCGAGCGATTCAGCGGAAAAGCATGGAGAAAGACGAGCGGAAGTCCTGTGCCCTGGTCATCGTAGGCCAAGCGAATCCCATTCCTGTCAAAAAACATCACTGCATCCTTTGTTAAGAGCTGGTATGTGGGTGGTAGCATTGCCACGCCTGGGAATCAAGAGGACGGCAATGCGGACGAGAGTCGTGTTCGATGATTCCCATGCGACAGCTAGAATTCAGAGAGTTATTCAGGCAGAGCGCACCCCTGTCTTATCATGATTACAC
>JBEIQG010000259.1:0-4528 GCA_040376625.1 Nitrospira sp.
ATAGTTGGTGATGGATTGTTGCGGATGCATGCGTGGCATCAGCCCGCCATCGGGCGTCGCGTCCTTCCCGCCGGTATCAATGTGCCAATAGTCATCGATCGCGGCGGGAATTTTTGCGAATTTCCAGCCGAACAACGACCCATAAAACTTCTTCGCCCGGTCGAGATCGTCGACAGGCACCTCAAACCAGACAATGCCGGCGGCCGGCCGTGGCTTCTTCGCCGCCCGCTTCTTCGTCTTTATCGCCATCATGTCCTCCTTATGTTCGCCATCTCGTCACACAAGATAGTCGTCGGGGAAACTCGAAATCGACAGGCCCCGGTCGGGAGGGCTGAAAGGCCACTCCTATGGGGAAGTCGCCAACGCAGCAAGCCGGCCCAGGTCGAACATCACCTGGACTCCATACGTCGGGCCGCTGTCGGTTCCGCCCAACCAATCGTTCCACGTTTCCACCACGCCATACGGAAACCGCAGGGCGATGGAGCCGAATTGTCGCTCGATGGCACGGCCGTCGGACGTCGTGAACATCCCGGAATCCATCGTGGCCGCGAATTCCAATTCCCAGTCGGGAACCGCCGCCCCGTCGCCATAGGCAGCGATCGACACGGAGACCTGTCCGAGAAAGGATTGTCGGGCGAGCACCCGCTCCCCATAGGCCGAGCCCCCGAACAGGCGACCGTATTGCCCCATGCCGGAGAATCGAACGTAACGCGACAAGCCTTCCAGGACTCTACTCGAGCCCAGAAGCGGCTCCAACAGCTGACCCGCCGAGAGGCGGCGGAGCCCGGCACGGACGAACGGCTCGTGGTACAGCGATCCTGACGCCACACCCGCGCTCGCAAAAAGCGCGTCACGTTGCCCGAGCAAGGAGAACCAGCGCGACACCGACCCGTTGACCATGAAATCCGTCTCTTCACGCCGCTGCCCGATCGGCACGGACGCGTTGTCCAATAAATGGTGCGCGAAGCCGTTTTGCAGCGAACGGGTCGGCTCCGGATATGTTGGACCGATGCCCAGCGTCAGGTTGGTACTCCATCCAGGAAACCTGCTCACGCGCTCGGTCCAAGTAACCGTCGCGAAATTGAATCCCGCCGATTCCTCCACCGCACCGAATCGTTTCCCGTCCTGCGCGAATTGGGTGAACCGGTTCAGCGTCAGACCTGCCAGGAGCGTTCGCTCCTGGTCCGGATACCCGATAGCGCCCCAATGCACGCCCGGAGCGACGGACTCCGCTCGTGCGGCAGGACACAGCCCTGCGATCGCTGCCAACGCGGCACAAGCTGCCTGCACCAGAATCCATTTCACGGGTCCGCTCACCGGCCCGCACCCTGCGTGGTTCATGGCACCCATGGGCCTTCATTCCCCCACCTGGTTGTGCCTGGCAGAGGACGTTCCGTCGCAGCACGCAGCGCCTCTCCTTCACCGGCGATCAGCGGATGGCATGTCGACCACCACTTTGAATCCGCCATAGGCCATTCGCTTCACGTCGAACGGCATTGATTTCTCATCACCCATTCCTGTGATACGTGGGTCCTTCATCACCTTGGCATTCACACGGTCACGGTGAGCACGTGACTGGTAGACAATCCATGAAAAGACGACGGTCTCTCCCGCCTTGAGCTTGGCTAAACGGGGGAACGGAAGGCCGCACTGGCCGTTGAGATCTTCTCCGACACATTCCCGATATTCCAGCGCGCCATATTCTCGCCAGATCTTGCCGGCCTTCTTGGCCATCTGAAAATAGGCCATCAAGTTCTTCTTCGGAACAGGTATGACAAATCCATCGACGTAATGCATGGAACCCCTCCATGGCTTTGGTGAATACCACCGCTGACACGGACTTCTAAGGGCAGGCCTTCCGCGCCGCTTCCTGCAGTTCTTTTGGATTCACGTCACGAACATGCGTCGCGACCGACCAGTGGTGCCCGAACGGATCTTCGAGCACGCCGTAACGATCTCCCCAGAACATGTCCGCGACCGGCATGGTGACTTTGGCACCGGCTGCGACGGCTTGCTTAACTACCGCCTCCACATCCTGGACATAGAGATGAATGGTGACGGGTGAACCGTTGAGCGATTTCGGCCCCAATGTGTTGTGCTGCGGAAATTCATCGACGAGCATGATAGGGGAGTCACCAATTCGGATCAGGGCATGAAGAAGCTTTCCTTCTGGTCCAGGCACTTGTCCCAATTCCACGGCACCAAACGCATTCTTATAAAATTCAATGGCCTCAGCAGCCCCGGCGCACACCAAGTGCGGGGTGACCGTATGCATGCCGTCTGGTATCGGCTTGACGTGGGACTTGCTCATGATTTCTCCTTTCCCTGTCGAGTGACCGTTTCGCAACAGCTTCATATCCTTTAGTCGAAGGAGAGGTTTCAAATCGACATTGAGCGTCAAGGCACCGATTCGGTTTCAGACATCCTGCGATGTCATGCGTCACTGTGGCGATCATGAAAGCCCCATTCCGCGTGCCATGGCGGCGGCGACAAACGGGATGAACATGAGCACCAACGCTTCAGCGCGCAACCACCGTTGAAGGCCTCGAACCTGTTCGTCAGAGGGCAGGAATGCCGTTTGCGAGCGAGCCTGCTTACTCCATCGGATCAATCGCAGGGTCGGCGGAATCGAGAGTACCGCCACGGTCATGAAGAGACCGATCTTGGTCCAGAAGAAGGGATCTGACAGATAGGAAGATGATCCCTTTACCCCCCAACAGACGCGACTGACCCCCACGCCGAGCAACAGCACCGCACTCGCGCCGTAGGCTCGATCCAGGTTTGTGGCCAGACGCAGGCTCGATGCGGTCAGTCCGGGCCTGATAAGGGCAGCCTGCGCGGCGAGAATGGCGACGAGGCCAAAGGCGAGGAGAAAGTGCAAGGCGGAAAGGGTGGCATCGATCATCGTCTGTCCTCCTTCAACTGACGTGTTTCAAGAACGATACAGCCGCGAATTTCTTTCTTCTCCCGTTCAGTTCCGCTCAACCACCTCATCGGCCACCGCGATCGCCTCGATCTCGATCATCGCATCAGGGGAATCGAGCGAGCTCACCTCGACGATCGTGTCAGCCGGATAGGGCGCCGTGAACCATTGGCCGCGCAGATCCACAATCCTGTCGAAATACCTCATGTCCGTCAGGAAGATGGTGACTTTGATCACGTTCTGGAGACTCGAGCCTCCCGCCCTGAGTACGCGATCGAGATTTCCGAACGCCTGCGCCGCCTGTGCGTCGAAGTCCCCGCCCCCGACGATCCGTCCGTTCAGATCGATCGCGGCCTGACCGGAGATAAACAACAGATCGCCGACTCGATAGCCTTGTGCCAGCCGAAACGGCTCGTAGGGGTCTGGATCCACGGTGATGCGTGTGATTTTCATCGCGTACGCTCCCTGAAAGGTGAAGGGTTGGTTCGCCGCCATTCGCAACACATGTTGTCCTGGACTATGATCTTTCGGGCGTTCAGTCCATCCTTATGCACCAGGCGCGGAATCCTTCGGATACTTTTCGAACTTCGGCAGCGCGGGATTCATGTGGTCCCACGGATGCGCATCTGATGTCCACACATCCACTTGCGGGTTGAACCAGCTCGGATCATCCAAACTCGCCGTTCTGATGGCAACGACCTGAGGAACCGCGTCGGGCTTGACCACGACCGGCGCGCCGTATGCAGGGCAAAAGCCTCGACGGGTCATCCCTCCCGCCTCACTGGGCGAGGCATGAAAGCGAAGTGAGCCTTGCAAGAGCTTGAAGACATCCGTCGGCACGGTGGTGAACGACGAAAACGGACCTCCGCTGGCTCGTTGGCAATCCCGGTAGTGACACTGAATCATCATCACCGGTTCAGTGGTGGATTCGTAGCGAATCGCGCCGTATGCGCATCCGCCCAAGTAGGGTGTGGTCATGGTGGTCATGCCTTTCTCCTCCTTGTGATTGTGGCTGCTGAATAAACCGCTCATCTTTATGCTGTCTGTACTGCAATAGAACTCCTGATACGAGCCTCCTCTTATGCGCGGTATTCCGGGATCCGGCTTCGATGAGCTTCCGCGAGCGCAGCGACCTCAAGGTCCCTGCAGTAAGCCGGCGTTCCTGGCTGCTGCCGCCAGGAGTCGTCCATTTCCCCACCGTCGACAGGACCAAACCCGAGATCGTCGACGAGGCGAAGCACCGACGTCTTGGCATCCGACGTATCGCCGGCAACCGGGAGAGCGATCCGCTTTTTCGTTCCCCTCGGAACGTCCTTTTCAAGAAGGCTTACGGCAAGGACGTTGTTGAAGGCCTCAATACGGAACGCCCGATTTGCTGCGCAACCCACTGGCTATCGGGCATGCGCCGGTCGATTGCATCGATGCGACCATCGCGAAGCTCAGGAGGGTAGTTGCCGATATCGATGACGACGACGCTGCACGGTACGTTCGCAAACAGTGCCCGCGGAAGATCGGCGCCAATGCGGTCAGACTCTCCGGTCCTCTCGAGCTCGCAATCGAGACTTGATAGCCAGGCTTGGCGAAGTGGCGCGCTCGTGATCCACG
>JBEIQG010000254.1:0-4739 GCA_040376625.1 Nitrospira sp.
GATCGGCCAGGGATCTGGTGATGCCCTGCCGGATCCACCACGTCGCATAAGTGCTGAACTTGAACCCCTTCCGGTGTTGATACCGCTCAGCGGCTTTCATCAATCCGATATTGCCTTCCTGGACCAGATCCAACAGGGTCAGGCCGCGTCCGGTGTAATGCTTGGCCACATTCACAACCAGACGAAGGTTGCAGCGGACCAACTCGTCCTTGGCTGTCTCTAGGGTGATGCGTGACGCCTTCAATTGCGCCAAAGCCTCAGAAAGTTCCTTGCGGACCGAAGCGGGAACTCTGCCACCGGTGGTAGCATCCAGTTGGAGATCTTCCAGTGCGCGTTCCGCCTGATTGAGTACCGTGGCCGAAAGACCGCTCAGACGACGCACCGTATTGAGTGTCTGGAGACACTCGGCGGTACGGTCCGTTCGTTTCAGACGGCTGCCGGCCTTGACCGCCTGTTGAAGGGTCTGTCGGATTTGGCGTGTGCCGAGGTCAAGTTGTTTCGCCAGGGCGATCTCTTCATCCCGTTCCAACAAAGCCCGTTCGCCGAACGAACGGAAGTAGAGGGATTCCAGGAGAAAGGGTGAAGAGGCTGACCGGGCAGGCTTCTCAGGCGCCGTGCTCTCCGAATCTCCGTCGGAGTCGACCTGGTTGCCTTGCACGATGCTGTCCAACAACGTGCTGGCTTCAGGGTCATCGGCATCCGGGTCCACCTCAGTCGCAACCGCCTGGTCTGTATCGTCTTGAATCGCGAGCGCATCTTTCATTGTTGTCACCCCTCTTCCCCATCTCGGGGAGGTTCGCTATGGTACAGCTTGGAGAGGCTGCCGATTTCACTACTACCTTATTGGAGACAGGGAGTAAGAAAAGGATTCACCGCCGTTCGTCCCTCTCCACACCTCATCTAATCAGTGATACTACGAAAGTGAACGCAATCCGGATTGCCCATGTGACGAGATAGGGCCGCTCCTCGCACAGTCAAGAGGCGTGGCGAAGCAGGCTACCGAAAGAGAGTCATCGGCGGTTCGGTTGAAAACCCGTCGTCAGTCTCCTAGAATGCCCGACTATGTCACAACTACAAAACGGCGAACGTGTTCATCTGGTCGACAAAAAGGGCCGGCAATATGCCCTGACATTGAAAGCCGGGGATATCTATCACTTCAGCGGCGAAACGATTCCGCACGACGAGCTCATCGGCAGACCGGACGGTACCGTGGTGACCCTCTCGAAGGGCAAACGGTTTCTCGCCTTACGCCCGACCTTCGGGGAATATGTGCTGAAAATGCCTCGCGGGGCGCAGGTACTCTATCCAAAGGACCTTTCCTTGATTCCGATGTGGGCGGATGTCTATCCCGGGGCGCGGGTCTTCGAGGCCGGAACCGGGTCCGGAGCGCTCACGATGGCGTTGTTGCGCGCCGTGGGGCCGACCGGCCTCGTTGTCACCTACGAAGCCCGTGACGATTTTGCCCGTACGGCGTTGACCAACATCGAGCGATATATGGGGCCGGTGTCTACCCTCATGCCCTGTCGCAAAAATGCCTACGAAGGAATCGATGTGCTGGAAGACGGCCGCTTATTCGATCGCCTGGTGCTGGATTTGCCCGAGCCCTGGCAGGTCGTGCCGCATGCGGCAAAAGTCCTGCGCTCAGGCGGCATTTATTTGAGTTTTGTTCCGACCATCCCACAGGTCATGCAAACCGTCGATGCGCTGGAGCGCACGTCGGTATTCGGGATGATCGAAACGTTCGAGACGTTGTTACGGACGTGGTCGATTCAGGGGCGGAGTGTCCGACCCGATCATCGGATGGTGGCGCATTCGGGTTTCCTGACTGTGGCAAGAAAGGTCGAAGAGGGCTGGTGGACGCGCCCGAACAAGACGGTCGAGCCAGAGGGAGCAGGCGAGCAGGATCAGGAAGGGCATGAGGGGGAGGACGCAACGGCATGAACCGGTTACAAGGGAAAGTGGCCATCATTACCGGCGGAAACGCGGGAATCGGGGAGGCGATCGCCAAACTGTTCGCGGATGAAGGCGCTTCCGTCGTAGTCACCGGTCGCCGAAAGGAAGAGCTCGACCGGGTGGTCAAAGGCATCGGCGTGAATGGAGGGCGGGCACTGGCGGTGGCCGGATCCGTCACGGACGAGGCCCACGTGCAGGATGTGGTCGCGCAGACCCTGCGTACTTTCGGCAAGCTGCATATTCTCGTGAACAACGCCGGGATCGGCGATTTTGGCAAACGACTCCACGAGACGGACGATGCCACGTGGGCAAAGGTGTTGGACATCAATCTCACGGGCGTCTTCCGGATGACCCGCGCGGTCCTTCCCGAGCTCCTGAAGGGCGGGGGCGGCTCGATCATCAACATTTCCACGGTGGCGAGTCTGGTCGGTATCCGCGGGCTGCCGGCCTATGCCGCCTCGAAGGGTGGCATGGATGCGTTGACGCGGTCTATCGCCGTCGATTACGCGCAGGATAATATCCGCTGCAACGTTATGAATCCGGGGCTGGTGGACACCCCCATGGCGGCGCCCTTGATGGCCGATCCTGTCAGCCTCGAACCGATCATGGCCCAGTACGCCATCCGACGGCCCGGAAAGCCGGAAGAAGTCGCAAAGATGGCGCTCTACCTCGCGTCCGATGAGTCGACATGGGTGACCGGAGCGACGTTCTCCATTGATGGCGGCATGACCATCAGCAAGGGGTAAGCAAAAGAGGGCGACCGCTCTGCTGCAGCGGAGGCAACGACTCGGGAAGAGTGCTGCGGCACCTGGTCGCCGGAAGCAAGGAGGCGATCATGAGTGTCGTGTCACGTATGAGCGCAGTTGTGGTTCTGGCTCTCTTCTTGGCCGCCGTCTTGTCAGGATTGCTGGAATCAAGCGCGGAGCCGGTGCGAGCGGAAGGTGGGACGGAATTCGTGGGCACGATCTTGTCGGTGGATACGACATCCGGAAAATTCGCCGTCAAGAAAGACGGCGGAGGAAGCCGATTTACCTTCGTCGCCAATGAAAAAACCCATTTCGACGGCGGGGCGAAGGCCGTGAAGGATCTGAAGAAAGACGACCATGTGGCGGTGCTGTATCAGGTGCAGGGTTCTCAGTACATGGCGCTGAACGTCACGCTCAAGAAGTAGAAGGTTCTCGCGTATGGACATCACGACTCACACTCAATGGTGCGGCATCATCGGCAATCCGGTCGAACATTCCCTCTCGCCGGCGATTCACAATGCGGCCTTTCAGAAGCTGGGCCTGGATCTGGTCTACCTGGCGTTTCGGGTGGAAGCTCTCGGCGATGCGTTGAAAGGGGTGCGGGCGCTGGGGAATGCGCGAGGGTTCAGTGTGACGATTCCTCACAAAGTGGCGGCAATCCCATTTCTCGACGAAGTGGAGACCACTGCCAACCATATCGGCGCGATCAATACCATCGTCGTCGAAGAAGGCAAGCTGAAGGGCTACAACACGGACGCGTCCGGCGCACTCCGCGCGCTGAAGGAAGGCGGGGCGTTGCTCGACGGGCATCGGGTGTTGATCCTGGGTTCCGGTGGCGCAGCCCGGGCAATTGCCTTCGCGTTGGCGACCGGGACAGGCATCGCCGGGTTGACCATACTCGGGATTGAAGAGGCTGAACGGCAGAAGTTAGTCAGGGATTTGCGAGACAAGACGAGCCTCCCGATCGAGGATGGTCCGCTTACGCTCGACATGCTTCGAAACTGGGTGCCGCATGTGCGGACCTTGATCCATTGCACGCCGGTCGGGATGTCGCCTCGCGTGGATGAATCCTGTGTGCCGACCAATCTCTTCCGGCCCGAGTTGACGGTCATGGATATTGTCTACAATCCGCGCGAAACGAAGCTGCTGCAGGAAGCGAAGGCGGCCGGCTGCCGGACGATTTCCGGTTTGGAAATGTTCCTCAATCAGGCCGTATTGCAATTTGAACTGTGGACGAAGCAGCCGGCACCGGCCGATGTGATGCGACGGGTTCTGGAGTCTCGCTTTGGTTAAGACCGCAGTCGGCCTCCCCCAGCAGGAACCCGCACAACATCCTCCTGTCAGGGCATGGATCCTCGCATGAATCTCGTGTTGATCGGCTATCGTGGGACCGGCAAGAGCACGGTCGGAAAGGTGCTGGCGCGCAAGTTGGGTCGCACCGTGGTGTCGACCGACGCCGAGGTCGTGAAACGGGCACAGCTGTCCGTGCCTGAGATCGTCAAGCAGTTCGGGTGGGATCATTTTCGCGACCTGGAATCTGCCGTCTGTCGTGATTTTGCAGGGCAGGACCAGCTGATCATCGATACCGGCGGTGGTGCCATTCTACGGCCGGAAAATGTGGAAGTGTTGCGGCGAACCGGAACCCTGATCTGGCTCACCGCGACCGTGGAGACGATCACGCGTCGGATCGGCGGTGATACTCAGCGCCCGTCTTTGACGGGCACGAAGTCCTTCACGGAGGAAATTCGGGACGTGTTGACCGAGCGCACGCCTAAGTATCAGGCGGCAGCCAGCCACGTCGTGTCCACCGATGGCGTCTCGACTGCCGAGGTCGCCTCACGCATCCTGCAGCTGCTACCCGGTGAGGCAACCGGCTGAAGGTGGAGCCTTTTGGCAATGACCGTCGCCTCGGGGTTCCGCGTTTCTTGACATCCCCTCGGTAACATGGTTCTTATACCGGCGCGCGCCCGTAGCTCAATTGGATAGAGCATCGGACTTCGGATCCGAGGGTTGGGGGTTCAAGTCCCTCCGGGCGCACCA
>JBEIQG010000184.1:0-7557 GCA_040376625.1 Nitrospira sp.
CCGATCACCACGATGGCGTTCTGCCCGGCCTGCAACGTGTCGGTGCCGCCCGTTCCGCTCGTGTTGGTAAAATCCAGAGAAGTCGTATCGGCCACCACGGTGATGGTATTCTCCGCGCCCGATGAGGTGGCGGTCAACGTCAGCCGATAAGCCGGGCTCGCTTCCGTTCCGGTATTGATCACGGAGGCGGTGAGACCGGCTCCCAGATCGTTGATTGCCGAACGGAGATCGTCAAGTGTGGCCCCGGCGCTCAGAGTAACCGTTTGATCGGTTCCGCTTCCGACCCGAAAGGTAAAGGTGCCGGCGCCGCTGGAGACCACGTCAGTGATGCCGGAAACAGCCTTGGCGGCTTTGTTCGTAATTTGGCTGGCTTTGGCCAGCTGAGTGACCTGCACCGTATAACTACCGGTCGCCGCACCCGCGCCGGCTTGAGCCGTGAGAATATTATCGTCGCTGACGGTACTGGCAGATCGATTGAAGCTGCTGGGAAGCCGGAGAGCATTCGCGGCGCTCTGAAGCGCGAGCAGCTTGTTGCCGAGAGCGCCGTAATCGGTGAGTTTGGTCTGTAGATTTTTCTTCTTCGCCGTCAATGCGTCGATGGGCAGGCGTTGGACTTTGGCCAACTCGGAGACGACTTGACCAAAGTCCACACCATTTCCTAACCCGCCGAAACTAATCGCCATGACATCCCTTTCATGTCGTCAAGCGGGTTTACACCTTGTGGTGCAGGAGCAGCCCGGTCGGCGTCTCCAACCGCTTCGCAAGATCGATGACTTCCTGCTGAGGAATCTGGCGGATCACGGTTCCGGACTCCCCGTCCATGACCTTCACCACCACCCGATCAAGATCCGGATCGACGCTAAACTCCAATCTGGAGTCTGCCTTCTGGAATACTTCACGTACTCGCGATAGAGCCTGTTCCAGATCCTTTCCTTTGACCTCCGTCGTGGACGTCTCCGGTTCAGGTTGCTGGACCTCAGCATTTTTTTCAACCGCATGTTGCGGTCCGTTCTGGCTCGCATGGGTGGCGGCTGCGGGGAGGTCCTTATGATTCGACACCTGGTGGACCATGTTACCCTCCTAGGTTCAATCCGTGGATCGCCCTCCCCGAAGGGAGGGCGATCCGGCGGCTGACGCCTTATCCTCGCAGCAGCGCCAAGGCCTGCTGTGGCAAAGAATTGGCTTGCGCCAGAATCGCGATGCCGGATTGAGTGAGGATCTGGTTCTTCGTGAACACAGATGTCTCCTGGGCAATGTCCGCGTCTCGAATCCGGGATTCCGCCGCGGTAAAGTTCTCCGCCGTGACCGTCAAGTTCTGGATCGCGACTTCGAACCGGCTTTGAATCGACCCGTAATTCGCGCGGGCGGTTGCCACCGCACTGATTGCGCTGTCGATAGTCGCCAGCATGCTTTGAGCCGCTGCCGCCGTCGACACGCTCGCACCGGTCAATCCGACCGCCGCGACGTCGAGATCGGCCAACGCCACATTCAACGAATTCCCCGATCCACTCTTGAAACCGATGAAGACTTCAAAGGTGTTGGTGCTTCCACTCAGAAGCGGCTGACCATTGTATTCGGTTGTCGTGGCAATGCGGTCGATTTCCGAACGCAACGAAATAAATTCCTGATCCAGGTACGACCGCTCGGTCGTTCCGAGGGTTCCGCTGGCGGATTGCGTCGCCAGCTCACGCATACGAGACAGCAAGCTGCCGACCGTTGCCGCGGCACCGTCGGCCACCTGCGTCAAACTGATGCCGTCACCGGCATTTCGATTCGCCTGATTGATACTGCGGATCTGCGCCCGCAATGTTTCGGACACGCCCAATCCGGCGGCGTCATCCGCCGCACGGGTGATTCGCAAACCTGACGACAATCGTTCTACCGAACGGCCCAATTGGGCTTGGTTGACCGCAAGGTTACGCTGGGCTGCCAGGGACGCAACGTTGGTATTGACGACTAATGCCATGACTACTTCCTCCTGAAGCTTCCGCACTACTATCGAAACGTCGCCAGCGTCCGTGCCGACGAGATGGTAACCAGGCCTGGTGGAGATGTGGCCACATCCCCGCTGCGCCTCGCTACCGTATTGCTGTGCCCCTTATCGGTAGGCTGTCGGGAAGACTTAAGAGCGCCCTGGCAGGTAGGAAACCGGTGTAACAAGAGGCATCATCCGTTGAGCAGTCCTATCGGAGAACAACGGCCACTAAGCAGCCTGACTGGATTCAGTAAGAAGAGGTAATAATTCATATTCCATCAGGTCCGCAACGCGGATGGGATCGGCGAAGGTTCGCGCGCCCAGGAGTTCTTGAATCCACGGGAGGAGCGGAGCGGATGAGAGTCCTGCCACACCTTGTGTCTGGCCGGCTTCCAGCATCTCCGTATAGTCGGCAAGACGGCCCAACCAGGCATCGATGGTTCCCACCTGCCCGGTGCCCGAACGTAGCGGACCGAGCAGGCCCAGGCCGTCGGCTCGCAACTGCGCGGCAAACCGATCGATGGCCTGTTTCGCATCTGTGATGATGGCGTGCAGCGATTGCGATCGCCCGGCCACCTCGCCCACATCTTGTCCCCGTTGATTCAAAAAGGCCGGATCCAAATCCCGATCGTTGATGCTCCTCCCGCCGACCGTCAACGACGTCACGATCCGATGTTGAGCATGGGCTTTGTCGCTGAGAAACGCCAAGGCGTTCATGAGAGACGTGTCATCCGGCAGTTGCCACTGTTCGCCGTCGAGGGTGATATGCATGGTCGGACTCCTTTCGTCGCTTGTCAGACGTGTGTCGTAACCGTTACCCGATCCGCGCCATCGGGATGTCCCGGGGCTTCCCCCGTGAGGCAAGCCCCTGTGGTGTATTGAATGAACGAAAGACTGATGCGACCGTCTGCAGCCTCTTCTGCCATCGTCGATAGGTTGCGAGACGGGCTTCTGCCATGTCGGTCAGTTCGTGGCCGTCGTCATTGTGGGTATCACGCACAAGGGCCACGGCCAGGGATGCGGCCGCCGCGGATTGAAGGCTGAGCGCCACAATGGCCTGGCGCTCCCTGTTCTCCTCGAGTTGCATCTGCTGCAAGGCACTGACCGGCAACGGCCGTCTGGCGGTCAAACGCACCAGTTCCTTTGCTCTTGAGACCAACCCGGCTGCGAGAGGGAGAAGCCGATCCAGCAGTGCCATACTCTCTTTCCAGTCGGGCGGCGGCTCCGGAACCCTGGGTACCAGACTGGGACGGCCCGTAAATTGTTCGAACCAGAACCGACGCCAAAACCGGCCATACCAGGCGATGGTCGGATCTTCTCGTCCCGCATAAAGATCTGTGCTTCCCAACCCGTCCTCATCTATGCGGGATCGATAGATCTTGACGCCCGTGAGTCTCTGAGGAAATGCCGCTCCAGTGAGGACATGTAGGCACAGCGAGGCAATCTGATCGGGTACCAGTCGATCCTTGCAGGCGTGGTGCAAACAGACCTGATCGAATCCACAAGGCGCGCACCCCATATCCGGCTGGACGATCCAATGCCCCGGTCCATAGGGACCTGTCTCGCGAAAGTCGACATGCCCGACCGAGAGATCGATCACCGGCGTTCCTACCCCGACTGCGAGGTGCATGGGGCCGGTGTCGTTGGTCAGCAGGAGTCGGCATTGGGCCAGCAGCGCAGCGAGCTGAGGCAGTGTCGTCCGTCCGACCGCATCGCAGAGAGGCGCGGATCCGCCGGCTTGCCGATAGGCGATCTGTGCAGTTTCAATCGCCTTCCGCTCGCTCTCCATTCCGATGAAGACATATCCGACCCCTGTCTGCCGACTCAGCACAGCCAGGGTCTGCCCGAAGAGTTCCGGCCGCCAGGCCTTCATGGGATCGCTGGCCCCGACTTGCACCGCCATCCAAGGCATCTGTTGCCCGCCGTGCGGTTCAAAAAATTCACGTGCCCATTGCGCCGTGTCCGGAGGAATATCGAGCGACAAGGGCGCAAAGGGTCCGATCCCGCTTCCGCCCAAGGCGTAGATATCCACCAGATTGAAGTGGTTGAACTGCCGTTGGCTGTGCACATCGGTCAAATAGGCCATCCAGGGGTTATGGATGACCACGTCCCCGTCTTTCGGAGACGCGATGCCTCGAATTTCTTTGGAGCCGACGTAGGAGGCCAGCAGTCCGCTCCGGCGATTGAAGGTCAGATTGACGACGCGGTCGTAGCCGGCCTCGATTAACGGCGCAGCCCAGTCAGTCATCTCACGGTAGAGGGTGACGACATCCTTCGTTTGCGCCCGACTCTCGTCGACCAGACGATGAAAGTCATAATCGATGATGTGCCGGAGATGAGGCAGGAGTTTCGCGATCGGAGCAAACCGTTGATCCACGACCAGATCGACGGCGACTCCCGGCCACTCATGCTGAAGCCGCTGCAGCAGGGTGCCCATTTGCACGAGATCGCCCATCCGGGTGATATTGATGAGAAGCACCTGCTTACTCATAGGAGATCGCGTGTCTCGCTCCGGTATTCATCCAACATCAGGACCATCAATTCTTCCCGTTTGAGAGTCATGGTCGAGCCTTTGCTGCGGATTCGTGCGGCGACATCCTTCAACTCGACCCGCTGTCCGGCAGGGAAGTCCTTGAGCAGCGATTCCAGCGGAACATCCCCGGCGCAACGCGACAGCAGGGATTCCTGCTGCCGGTCTCCCCGCAGCACGGCTCCGACTCGATCGGGCTGGGACAATCCGATATGTCCCAACAGGTCCCGCATTCGATGCACATAGGTATGCGCACCCAGGACACGTGCGCGGGCTGCCTGTGCCGCAGCCTGTCTCGCAGCGGGATCGTCCAACCACCGCTGTACCAGGGCAGGAACCTGATTAAAATCGCGAAACGCAATCATTTCCTGATCGTTGAAAAAGTCCGGCAATTGGGACCGGAAATCGACTAGCTGGAACGCACCGCAGGCGGCCAGTTCAAAGGTCCGTGGATTGACGAAATCCGCTTGCGGATCAAGGCCCGCGCCGGTCGTGGAGTGGACATTCAAATTGATCGCTGTGGCGTTGAACACCTTCATGCAGGTGTCGGTATCGATCCGCGCCCCGTTGAGCTGCAGCACGGACTGAAGTTCATCGGCCCCGTCCCACTCATTTCCCCAGAGTTTGAACGACCATGGTCGGCGTAGCAGTGCCGGGAACAGGCGTCGGCGATTGGCATATCCCGCGCCGACGAAGGAGACATCCGCCCCATAGATGCGCCGTTCTTCATCAGACAGATTCATCGGGCAATGCAACTCAGGGTCTGCCGCCATGGGCAGAAAGCCGACATGTCGCGCCCCCGCCTGCCGGAACGCATCGAGACAGGCCCCCTGTTGAAACACGAACCAGTAGTCATACCCCGGTGCCATCTGTTGCCAATAGGTCAGGTGACGATAGTTCTCGACGAACCACATGGCGGTCAGCAGTTTCTTCCTCCGGAGATGTTCGAGCACCGGCAAGGTCAACGGAGCCTGCGCCAGCGACAGGACGAGGTCGGGAGGTGATTCGGCCAGGGAGGCCAAGGTCCATTGGCTTAACACTTCGGCCAAGCGACCCTGCATCAGCTGGCGATTGCGCGCATCTTTCAGCGTCCCCATGGCTTCGTAACTTGACGCATGTACACTGTGATCGATCCATTGCACCTTGTGCCCGAGCGTTTCCAGGGCCCGTCTTACATAGCGTGCAATCGGCAGCGAACCGCCATAAATGGGCCCTACCAGTGCGATCGTGAGCTGCCCGCCGGTCTGACGCGCTACTCCGCGCCGCAAGGCCTGCTCGAACGTGCTGTGGAAGTTCGCATCGCTGTGCATGGCCGGAGCATAGGACAGACAGCGCAGGGGGTGGCCCGTCTTGCTCAGCCGGTCAGCGATCTCGACCGGCGTACCAGAGAGCCAGAGGATGTTCTCAGCCCATGATCCGAGGGGCCGCGCGACGAGCGCGTCATGGAATTCCTCGAGGTCGGAGATCAGCACCGCGACCACAATATCCGGCGCCAGCCGTTTTCGAAGCGCCTCGACGTGGTACAGCAACCCGACGCCGGCCACAACGACGGTTTCACCATTCCGACAGACGGGTGTATGGGTTTCGGCCCAGGTTTCCGCCTCGCGCAACGGATCATAGGCGCTGTGAATCCACCGGCCCGATCGTCGAGCCGAAGGGACACCACTCCGCGCCGGCTCAATCGTAAGGACGCCGCCGGCTGAAGCTTTCACAGCCGCGGCGAGGGATGTATCCCCTGCGGCCAACCGAGCGATGTTGTCGTTGAATAGAGTCATGCGGCAACCGGTTCGCACAGGGTTGGAGAGAGGGTTCGCCAGACGGTCGCGCGGGCATCCTCGACACTCTCTTGTCCCGATCCGTCATCAAAACTCGTACCCCATTGGTCCATATGACTCCTCCAGAGGGTCCAATCGGAGGCGGTACGACGCTGGTCGTCGCAGATCAACGCGATACTTTCCATGATGGGCCAGCGCTCCGGCTGGGCTTGCCCGGCATGTTGATACACCCAATGCCCTTCACCGTAGGGGCCGGTTTCGTGCACCCGGGCATGAGAAAAATAGAATCCGATGGCCCGACTTCCCATTAACGTGCCCAAATGAAGCGGACCGGTATCGGCACCGATCACCCAGCGGCATTTATGGAGAAGCTTCATCAACTGCGGGATGCTTGTGCGGGCGGTCGCGTCCCAGACACGTCCTTGGAGCAACGCGGGAACCGAATCGAGAATGCCCTGTCCGGTTTCACGCTCGCGACCGCTTCCGATCAGCACGACCTGTCCTTCGTCCGTCCTTGCCAGAAACTCTTGAATCCACCGGCTCCATGTGGCCACCGGGATACAACGATCCGCCTCGCCCGCCCCGGTCACCAGCGCGACCCAGAGACCCTGCCGCTCACCGACGGAAGCCAGGTCGTCAGGCAAATCGACGGCCGGTGGCGGGAGGAGCGGCGCCCGGCCACGTGGCCTGACTCCGCTCATGCCGCACCAGGCATCGGCCAGATGCACCCGATTATTCCCGCGGTGTATCGCGATATGCCGGAGATACTCGGCCCATGGACGTATGCGCGCCTCCGCCTGATCCTGTTCGTCCTTCCGCGAAGAACGACCTAAAAACAACCGCGTCAAGAGCTGGCTTCGAACATGCCGATTCAACGGATACACACGATCATATGTCACTTCACCGAGAGCGGCGATATAGGTTTGCACGGCTTGCAAGGTACGAGTCGGATTGTCCTCCCAGCCATCGGCCCAGGCACGCCATTGTGCCCCGTCCCAAGGAATGACACGGCCCAGACGACGGGCTCCGGCGAGGAGGCTTGTCAAGGGAGCGGCACAGAGGACATCCAGTGTTCGTTCCGGATACACTTCCTGCAACGCCTCGATCGCGGGCAGCGTTTGGACCAGGTCGCCCAAGCGGGCCAGTTGAATCACTAGGTCGCGGCATTCCGGTGAGGGCTCATGCGGCATGGTTCGGCACCAGATGGCGTTCGGATTCGGCCAGTTGTCTTGCCAACTCGTCCATGCCTTCGAAGGTCGGCGCCATGGCGCGCAGCC
>JBEIQG010000056.1:0-17088 GCA_040376625.1 Nitrospira sp.
AGTGGCGCAGGTGTGAGATTATGCACCAGTGCATGATCGATCCATCACATGTTTAACCTAGATTTCACTACGTAGTATTTCGATAAATACGTAAATACATAGTTTTGCGCCTTCGGCCGAATTGAAGAATCTGTATCAGTCGGGAGGATTGATGAGCGGGACAGAAGAAGGAAGACCCCAAACCGTCGTGGCGGTTGTGAGCAACAATTATCTTTTACGGCTCGGTTTGCAGAAAATCGTCGAAGATGAGACATGGATTCGTTTGATCGGGCATCCTGCTCATGGCTTCATTTTCGACGACTTACTGAAGTCCGAGCTCCCTCACATCGTCATCTTGGACACGGAGAGCGATCACAAGGTGCAGGACATGATTCGAACCCTCAAGGAAGCCGTCCAGGGAATCAAAATCATTCTCTTGGCCGGTATCGATGAGTCCGAAAGCACCCGTCAGGCATTGGCATGTGGCGTGGATGGCCTGGTATTAAAGATACAACCCTCACCGGTCTTGCTCGCGACCATTGGATACCTCGCCCACACCACAATGCCGGTGACGTTGCCGATGGAGCTCAGCACTTCGCAGTTAAAAAGAGGACTCACAACCTCCCTGCCGACCCCACCCCCAACGAAGTGGCCGGATGGCTTAACCGAACGAGAGCGCGAAGTCGTTCGATTGATCAGCGAAGGCCTTTCCAATAAAGACATTGCCGACCGGCTCTGCATCTCCAGCATTACGGTGCGTCATCATCTCACCAGCATCTTTGACAAACTCGGCGTCTCTAATCGCCAGAAGCTCCTCATCCGAGCGCACCAGCACGGCCTCGTCAGGCCTCCTGCCTTGGCATAACTCACGTGCTCAATGCCGGCCACGAAGCTCCGGAGAGCCGGCTTCGCCCTACGTTGAACCAGACTCCACTGACTCACCTCAATAAACTTGGTGCTCCGATGCCCTCCCGGGTTGCGGTTAGCATGACCGACGGCTATCCCCTTCGATTTCAGGTCCGTCCTACGCATTGCCTCCCGTGAATCAGTGGGGGCGATCCGCCGACCTTTTATGAAACTATCTCTACGCACTTCGCCGGAAACAACACTCTCATGACTCTGCGGCTACAATGAATCCACCTGAACCTCGAGCAGCGAGGGATAGAGGAGGGGGCACTCGATGGCTTACCGCCTGGAACAAAGTTGAGGGCCGCCTGAAAGGCCGCACGGATAGGCAGGACATGAAGGCAGGATCGTTGTGAGGAGACTGCCAGTTCGGCATGAATTCGAGGCTGCCCACAAGAGGCTCACGATGGAGTCAATGAAAATAGGAACCGGCCATCACTGCTGGAATTCACTCGCCGGACACAATGGGGGGAACCACGCCTGAAGGCGCAAGTAGGCAGCAGGAAGAGCGATTGAAGGGGTTTATCTTTCGCCGGGGCCAATCAAAGAGGATGCGGGTTGAGAAGAATCAGTAGGGATCTGGGGGCACTGGATGGGTCTATCTGCTCGCCACCCATGTCGAACTCCGAACAGGAGGCTCGCGGTCACGCCAGCGAGGTTTGGAGCGGGCGATGGGATTTGAACCCACGACAACTTGCTTGGGAAGCAAGGACTCTACCACTGAGCTACGCCCGCCCCTTGCAGAAGAGGAAACGAATCCTACGCCGGAGCCGCTGCTAAGTCAAGGCAACCGGCGAGAGCCACTTACACCGTATACTCAGCAACGGCGAATTTACGGCGGCCGACACGCAGATGGAGCGGCCTCCCGGCCGACAGAGCAACACTCGCGTTGACATTCGTTAGTTTCTTTTCATTAATTTCGACGCCACCCTGCACGATCAACCGCCGCGCTTCGCTTTTACTCGGCACTAGACCGGTCTTCATAACTAGATCGACGATACCGATCATTGGATCCGCGGCATCCTTCACATCGGAGGGCGTCAGGATGACATGGGCATCCGGCTGCTCCGGGAACTGCCGCGACTGAAACTTCTGCTGAAACATCGCCCGAGCTTCGCGGCCGGCCTCAGCCCCGTGGTAACGGGCCACGATCAGCTCCGCCAGCGATTGCTTGGCATCCATGGGATGCGCCGCTTTCACCAGCGCCAAATCTTCAGTCGTCAGCAGTTCGTAGTATCGATGCATCAACGCATCGCTGATCGACATGAGCTTGCCGAACATCTCGTCAGGCTTGTCCTCCAGCGCAATATAATTGCCGAGGCTCTTGCTCATTTTCCTTACGCCGTCGGTTCCTTCCAGAAGCGGCATGGTGATGACGACCTGCGCATCCTGGTCATAGTCACGCTGCAGGTCCCGCCCCATTAGGAGGTTGAATTTTTGATCGGTACCGCCCAATTCGACGTCGGCCTTGAGCGCCACGGAGTCATACCCCTGGATCAAGGGATACATGAACTCGTGGATGCTGATCGGCTTACCCTCCGTATATCGCTTATGAAAATCCTCCCGCTCCAGCATGCGGGCCACGGTGTAGTGCGCGCTCAACTCGATCAACCCATCGGCCGTCATCGCACTCATCCACCGGCTGTTGAACTCCACCTGCGTTTTTTGACGGTCCAGGATCTTAAAGATCTGGCGCTCGTACGTCTTCGCGTTCTCCAACACCTTTTCCTTCGAGAGCGCGACGCGCGTTTCCGAACGTCCCGTCGGATCACCGATCATGCCGGTGAAATCCCCGATCAGAAAGATGACTTGATGCCCGAGATCTTGGAAATGTTTCAGCTTGTGAATGAGGACGGTGTGACCGAGGTGCAGGTCGGGAGCCGTGGGGTCAAAGCCTGCCTTGATCCGGAGCGGACGGTCCTCCTTGATCGAGCGAGCCAACTTAGATTCCAGCTCCTTCTGATCAATAACCTCAACAATCCCTCGAAGTATAAGGTCAAGCTGTTGCGCTACGGAAATCACAGAGTTCCTTTGTGTCGAGCCAGTGATCGGGTATTGGTGACGAGCACGTGAGGACGAAGACGGTCGAACTTCTTGCGGCCGATGCCTTTCACCCGCTGAAGGTCTTCGATTTTTCCGAATGGTCCACGTGCGGTCCTGTGATCGATCACCCGCTGCGCCAACTTGGGGCCGATACCGGGCAGGGCCTGTAAATCCGACGCGGTGGCCTGGTTGAGATCGACCTGCCGTGCGACCCCGCGATGAGCCGGACGCAGGCCGCCCGCCGTCTGCTCCTGTCGCACAGCAGCTTCGGATTCCTGGACTGTTTGAGCGACCGTGACATCGGGCACCTTGGCAACAAGACTCGATCCATCGGCCGGAGCCACAGCCTGCGGCGGCGTGGCCGAAACCTGCCGGACTGCCACTGTCCCTTGAACCGGAGCCACCGGCTGGGCAGGACGCGACGGAATCTGCCTGACCGGCGTGACGGAGCCGATCCAGATCAACGATCCAAGGGTCACAGCCAACATTGCAAGCTTGATGAGCAGTGAGTGCAGCATTAGGGCGCTGGTTTCCGTGCGAGATGGATGGCGCGGCCATGGACGTCCTCCATGGCCTCCATGAGCCCCTCGGCCAGGGTCGGGTGCGCGTGAATCATCTCCGCCACTCGAGAGACCGTGCCGCCAAGATGCATGGCCAGCGCGGCTTCATGAATGAGATCGGCTGCATGCGCCCCGAGAATGTGCACACCGAGAATCCGGTCGCTCTCCGCATCGGCCACCACCTTCAGCAATCCTTGAATGTCCCCGGTGGCCTGCGCCTTTCCCAACCCGCCGTAACGGAACCGTCCGACTCTCACCGACTGTTGGGGATCCTTCCCGGCAGCCACGCACCGGTCACGGGCCTGCTGTTCTGTGAGCCCCACCCGCCCGATTTCAGGTAACGTAAAGATGCCCGTCGGGATGACATCGTAGTCGATCGTCCGGGAATGCCCCATAAAATTTTCGACGGCCACCTTGCCCTGCGCCGACGCGACATGCGCCAGCATCGCCTTACCGACCACATCACCGATTGCATAGACCCCGGCCACATTCGTCTCCATCCGGTCATTGACCACGATTTCGCCGCGCGTCCCGACCTGTACCCCGGCCTTCTCCAATCCAATGCCACGCGAGTTGAACCCCCGGCCCACCGACACCAGTACCTGCTCCACATCGAGCGACAGGCCGTCGCGCAGATGGGCGGTGGCGACCTCCGGCTGCCTGACGATCTGGTCAACCGTGACGCCGGTCCGGATGTCCACGCCGCGCTTCTTCATCTCGCGCTCCATCATCTGACTGATTTCTTCATCCTCCAGCGGGAGTAGACGCGGGACGAGTTCAACCAGCGTCACCTGCGTACCCAGCCCGCTATAAAGGGAGGCAAATTCACAGCCTTCCACCCCTCCGCCGACGATCAACAGACTCGCGGGGACCTTGCTGAGGTCCAACGCCTGTTTGCTGGTGATGATTTGAGTTCCGTCGATGGGAAACAGCGGCAGGTTGGGCCAGGACGAGCCGGTGGCGATGATTAGGCCATCGGCCACGACCCGGATTTCGGCGCCATCCGGTTTCGTCACCCGGACCGTACTCGCATCGAGCAACTCACCCGTGCCCTCCAGGTGCTCGATGTTCCACGTCTTGAATAACGTGGCGATGCCTTTCACCAGCGTGGATACGACTTTATTTTTCCTGGCCACCATGACGGTGGGATCATAGGTGACAGGCCCGCTCAACTGGATGCCGAAGTCCTTGGCCTTCTTCGCCTTATCGCCAAGCTCCACCACGGACAACAACGCCTTGCTCGGGATACAGCCCCAGTTCAGACAGACTCCGCCCAGAGCCTGGTTTTCGATGACGGTGACACGCGCGCCGAGCTGAGCCGCGCGAATTGCCGCCACGTACCCCCCGGGACCGGCACCAAGAATTGCGAGGTGCTTCACAACGCGCCTAATGTTTCTGTTTGCTGAGGAACGTTTCGTACTGGGCGGCGGTCATCAACTGATCCACTTCCGCCGGAGCTGTGAGGTCGATGACCGCCATCCAGCCCTTGCCGTAGGGATCGGAATTGACCATCTCAGGATGATCTTTGAGATCGGCATTGATCTTCGCGACGGTTCCGCTGACCGGGGTATAAATCGTGGAAGTGGTTTTGGTCGATTCCACTTCGCCGATCTGCTGGCCGGCGGTGACTTTCGCGCCCACTTTCGGAAGATCGATAAACACGATGTCGCCCAATGCATCCTGGGCAAAATGACTGATGCCGACTGTCGCCTGAGCTCCTTCAGCACGGACCCATTCATGTTCCTGGTGGTAGCGAAGATTGGACGGTATCATGACTCTCCTGGTGACGGCCGCTGCACGAGCGGCCTACGTGAATAAAAGCGCACAGGAAACGGGTTGCGCGATCGTAAAAGCTGCAAAAAACTTTGTCAAGGAATCACCACGGACGCATCCGGCACAAACACCAGATGGCGAATGTCGGGCGTGCGGAGTTCGTCCGCCTGCTGCGCGAGCCCCGTGAACATACCTCCCCCGTGCTCCGCCGGCGTGCGAAGCAGCACCCATCCCTGCGGAAGGGTCTGTGGCTCACCCTTCTCCGATTGAATGACGTCGCGACTCCATCCCTTGAACGCACCGCTAAACGACCGAACGTCTGAGGCCTCCCGGGATGGGCCACCGAGCAGAAGATCGAATCCCCGGCGACGCGCCTCCGCCGCATCTTCCCCGTAGTTCACCAGAGCGGATGTCGGATTCGATAAAGCCTCGGGATGAATTTCGATCACCATCCGCAGACGCGGGACAGCCTTCTGTAAATATTTCTTGAAGCGGGCCAGCGTATCGAGCTCCTGACGCGCCTTCCACCCGACCCACCGCCAAAGGGTCTTGTCGGAAGCGGGAGCAGGCTCGTGCGGCCGGAGCGCCATGCGATCGCGGAGGGCTTGCGCCACTTCGGAAGAAGGCTGGTGCACCTGAGTTTCGAACTGGCGCAACACGCCGTCGCTTACTTCATAGGCGAAACTATTCTCGGCACGGCTGCGGAACACCAATCCATCGACGCCGGTCCTCAGCAGATCCGACAGCAGTTGCGCCATTTGTTGCTGAACGGCCGGAGCCAGGAGATCGAACTGCGCCCAGGGATGCACCTTGCGCCTCGTCGGATCATAGAGCAACATCTTGGATTCCGGGCGATGATCGGATAGGGGCGCATGATACAGGTCAAGCACGGCATAGACGGAAATCCCCAATTCATGGGCCTGCGGCACCATGACCCCATACCAGTCCGTGAGCACGGGACCATGCGACGTGGCGAACAACGCCCCGCCGGGCAGATTCGGCAGCGGGCTGCTCGTGGGAGGGCTGGTGGGAATCAGCGGCCTGGTAAAGGACGATTCCAGACTGGCATCCATCAGGATGGCACTGATGCCCTGCGCGCTCAGTCGCTTGATCCAGGCCTCAACCTGAGACATGGGCGGCAGATTGCCGAAGGAGACATACAATGCGGTATGGCCGGATCTCGCACCCGTCGGTGAAGCCGACTGGCTGCGCAGAGCGTCGATCCGATGCTGTGCACGCTCAGCGTAGGAATTTTGGGCGGATGGTGAGACGCCCTCCGGTCCCGCCAGCGTCCGATATTCTTTGATCGCCGCCGTGATCTCACCCATTTGTTCATACGCCTGCCCCAAGTCCCAATGGGCCTCCAGCGCGCGACGGGATTTCGGGTAGGTCGCAAGATAGCGTTCATAGAGATGAATGGCGGCTGAATACCGTCCATCGGAGAACGCGGTGGAGGCTTGATACCAGAGGCTCGTCTCCGCCGCCACTGCCGGGGTTTCCGTCGGCGGCGCGACGGAGGGCATCGAGGCCGGCGGCGAGCCGGCACACCCAGCCACAAAGACCATGAGCAGGAGGAGAGAGAGAAGCAGCGAGCCTGCGCGACGGCCCCGCAAGGACCGTCGAGCAACGATCGCATAAGAGTGGGCTGCGCTCAACGTGCGCCTACCCGACCAACTCCATTTCGGCAAAGAAGTACCCGATCTCAAATTTGGCCGTCTCCGGGGCATCCGACCCGTGGACCGCGTTGAACTCAATGTTCGCTCCATGGGCGGCACGGATCGTTCCCTGCTCGGCCTTGGCTGGGTCGGTTGCCCCCATCAGCTCGCGATTCTTCTTGATGGCATTGTCGCCTTGCAGCACCAGCACCACACAGGGGCCGGATGACATAAACGTGCAGAGGCTGTCAAAAAAGGGACGCGCCTTGTGCACGGCATAAAAGCCCTGGGCCGTAGCCTTCGACATATGCAGCAGCCGCATCGCCACGGGCCGCAATCCGGCTTTCTCATAGCGATTGATAATATCGCCGATCGCATTCTTCTTCACGGCATCCGGTTTCACAATGGCAAGCGTTCGTTCACTCATGGATCGTCAGGCTCCTTCAGCTAGAAAAGTCGATAGAGATTGAGGCTCAGGATACGGTCTCGCGGCATTATAAAGAAGCGGCGGAAGGGCTGGCAAGGAAGGACTACTAGAAACGCCGGACAACCATTCGGAGATCGGATCATCCGCCCGCGGTTAGCGAGGTAAGAGACAGGCCGAGCCCGCCTCTTACGACTGGAAATGCGCCGCCAGTTCTCCCGGCTTGAACACGCCCCGCTCAGTGATGATACCGGTAATCAACTCGGCCGGGGTGACGTCGAAGGCAGGGTTGTACACTGCCACGCCGGAAGGAGCGATGGGATGACTGCCGTGAATGGTAGTGACTTCCAGCGGATTACGCGCTTCGATGGGAATCTCGGCGCCCGATTGCGTCGTGAGGTCGATGGTGGAATAGGGCGCCGCCACGTAGAAGGGAATATGATGCGCGCGCGCGAGGACAGCCACTGAGTATGTGCCGATCTTATTGGCCACGTCACCGTTGGCGGCGATTCGATCGGCGCCGACAACGCAGAGCTGAATTTTACCCTGGCGCATGAGGGCACCGGCCATATTGTCTGTGATGAGCGTGACCGGAATCCGATCCTGCATCAGCTCCCAAGCCGTGAGCCTCGCACCTTGTAATACCGGCCTGGTTTCGTCGGCGATGACATGGAGCTTCTTCCCCTGCTCCCACGCCGCCCGAATGACACCCAGCGCCGTTCCGTACCCGGCGGTCGCAAGTGCACCGGCGTTGCAGTGCGTCAGGATCGTCTGACCACTCTGGATCAACGCGGCCCCATGCTGCCCCATGGCCTTGCAGAGGGCGATATCTTCGTCCAGGATCGTTTGCGACTCTGTGATGAGCGCGGCCTTGATCTCCGCGACGGGTTGATTGTTGAGCGCCGCCAGCCTCTGCTTCATGCGGGCAATGGCCCAAAACAGATTGACGGCCGTCGGACGCGAGGCGGCCAGATGGTCGCAGATCTCCCCCACCTGCGCCGCAAATGCGTGGTACTCGGTAGCGGTCAACGCCTGCGCGCCCAGCGCGACCCCCATCGCTGCAGTGACACCGATCGCCGGCGCGCCCCGAACTTTTAAGTCCCGGATGGCCTGCGCTACCGCGCGATAGTCCCGACAGTCGATGAATTCGACGTGCATCGGGAGGCGGCTTTGGTCCAGCAGACGAACCGCTCCCTCTTTCCATTCAACGGTGGGCACCATAGGCATATCCTCCGGTCTCCTAAGGCAAAGGAATCCGCCGTCGTTTCAGCACGACCGAAAAATTTGATCATCATGACGATCAGCTGAGCGCGGGTCAAGGGTAGGATGCCAAGGATACTCAACCATACGCGGTTCTGGACAAACTGGCTTGATCGAGAAAGTGATCACGGCCCGGAGGCGTTACCGGAGTTCCTCCTGCAGGATCTGCGATGCCAGCTTCACATCGTCCTCGGTCAACGACGGATAGAGGGGCAATGACAGAGCAACCTCGTCGGCCTCATCGCTGGCAGGAAAATCAGCCAAGTCGAGATACCGATGCAAGGGCCGGAAGACGGGCTTGCGACATTGCAGACCACGATGCGCCATGCGCGAGAGATAGTCCGTAAAGTCATCCGACGACTGCAGCCCTTTTTGCAGACGCACGACAAATCGATAGTAGACATGGGTTCGTCCCGCTGGAACCGACGGCAGAGTGAACAGTTCAGCAGGCAGGCTGTCCCGGTAGACCCCGGCCAGCGCGGCTCGCCTCTCGAGAAAGTCTCCGAGCTGGTTGAGCTGCGTGACGCCGATCGCGGCTTGCAGATCCGTCATCTTGCAGTTGAACGCTGCCGCATTGAGTGACGGCGCTTGATCATACTCCCGAAGGGCCCGAACCCGCTCCAAGAGCGCCTCATCGTTTGAGAGCACCATACCGCCCTCGCCGGTGCAGAGCAGTTTCGTGGCGTAGAACGAGCAGACCGTGAACAGGCCGACGCTGCCGGCTGCGCGGCCCTGTTCCGTAGCACCGAGGGTCTGCGCGCAATCTTCGATCAGTGGAATCCCGAGGGATTGTAGCATCGTCAGATCGGCCGGTAACCCGAACAGGTGCGGAACGATCACCGCCCTTGTGCGTGACGTGCGGGCCTTCCGGACTTTGTGCGGATCCAGATTGTAGGTCACCGGATCGATATCAACGATCCTGGCTTGTGCACCGACTCGCTGGACCGCCAGCCAGGGCGCTGAACACACATAACTGGGCAGGATGACATTGTCGCCATGTCCGACTCCCATGGCACGCAACGCCAACTCCAGGGCCACCGTGCCTGAACTGACCGCCACCCCGCCCTGCACGCCGATGTAGGCGGCCATGCCGCGCTCGAATTGCCCGACGACCGGTCCCCCGGCGATCAGCCCGGATCGGAGTACCTCGGTCGCCGCACGAATGTCGTCTTGTCCCAGGGAAGGTCTTGAATGGGGAATCATCGTCATCGCGTCAGAAACCGTGTGTCGTACCAGGCCAGCGGGGCGCAGTCACAGCCTGGCATGTGCCGGCGGGAAATTTTACGTGGGGGCCACGGTACAACACAACAGCTTCCTGCAGTACCGTATGTGTCGTTGAAGCGAGATTCCTGAGGTGGCACCGGACCTAATTCGCAGTCGGCCGGGCAGCGATCAACAAGCCACGGCCTTCGGTATCAGAAGATTCTGGTAGAGCGGTTCCAAGGGCCAAAGACAGCGGCTCCAGTCATACCAGACCTCGGCCATATGGCGCGCCGCACGCCCGAACCGCTCACGATCGGTTCGACTCATAAGCAACGTGTGGATCGACTCAATCATGTCGACGGGCTGGTCGGCTACCAGTACATCCCTCCCCGGCTGTAGCTTCATGCCCTCGATCCAGGCTGACGTGGTGATGATCGGGAGGCCTGCCGCCATGGCCTCCAATAGTCTTGTACGCGGAGCCGCGCCTGTCAGGAGAGGCGCCACATAGATCGTCGCAGCACGCAGATGGAGTGGCATGTCGGGAACCGCGCCGGTCACCTCGATGCCCGCGCCGGCCAAGCGGTGCACACGGGGGTCCGGATTCCTCCCGACCAGTCGCAATTCCGCCTTGGGGAAATCCCGTCGGATCGCAGGAAACACTTCCGTAGCCAGGAAGAGCGCGGCTTCGACATTCGGTTCAGTCCCCATGTCGCCCGTGAACAACAGGAGGGGCGACGTGGCGGCATGGTCAGGCTTGGGTAGGATCGTCCGGCAATCGACGCCATTGGGGACTACCAGCACCCGTTGACCCGGGTGGGCACGTTCGCAATGGATTCGATCCTCGTCCGATACGACCGTCACACAATGTGCCGTTGGCCAGCAGAACCGATCGAACAGTCCTAGCTTGACGAGCCGGACCAGTTGACTCGGCCGACCCGCTGTACCCCCTCCGCCCCTGAGAATCCGCAACGGGCTGGTTGAGCTAGAGGACCAGATGTCCAGCACGACCGGCACCGGCACGAGAGAAGGAAGATAGGGAAACATGGCGGGCTTTTCTAAATGCACGGCTCCATATAGACCGCTTGCCAGGCGCTCACGGACAACGGCAGCCAAGGCCCGGTCTTTGGTATAGGGACTCACCAGGCCGATTCGATCGAGCATACCTGGCCCTTGCGGCGGAACAAACGTCGTCTCAGCGCAGACCTCCTTCAACAGTCGTTGTGCGTCCTCCGCGCCGTCGAGCGCCGGCGCGATCAGATCCACCTGAAAGCGACTCCCCAGAAAGCGCACCAGATGCAACATGCGCAAGGCTCCTCCACCCTGCCGATCGGACGGCGGCGCCGGAGCCAGAAACAAGAGACGCTTCGTCATAGTCTCCCCGCTTTTTCTTCCCAACTCATCGGGATCAATCCCCCAACCTGATTGTACCGCCCGTCGGGAACTGCGCGGAGACTGCTCCGAGCCATGTACCCCGATTGCCTCGGTGCATCAGATCGAGGCTTCACTTTTGGGCGCACCGGGAAAACGATACACACGTCTTAGGTCTGCCGGAGCAGAGTTGCCCGACGGTGCAGGATTCCTGCATGTGCCATGCCTTGCAGGAGCTCCACCGCTCTTACGCAATATTGACGACTTATGCGGAGGCCATTTCTGACTTGTCGGCAAAATTGACAGCCCGCTGCCACCCGATTCGGCTATACCTGCACAGGAAGGTCCGGGTTGAGTGATGTGACGATCTTCGGTGACGGCTTGGAGCTGAGGAGAGGCTCGTGGGTGCTACATCCAATTCCAGCGGCGCCATAAGCGGCGCAGATTCTCCTGCTCGATAGACCACATGTCCACCGAGGGCAGCGCGGGTTGTAATATCCCTTCTCTGGTGCTGTGTATCGACAGTTGCTGCCGTCGGAGGTCGAGATCGGCCCAGATGGCACCATCCCGGTCTGTTCTCCACAGTTGTGTTCCCACCGCCTCATAGGCCGCCAGGACGGCTTCGGCCGGATGACCATAGGGATTGCGCCGACCGGCGGATACGACCGCGACGGCCGGTCGGATCGTTTCTAGCCATCGGCGCTCCAGCGAACTCTTCGCCCCATGATGTGGGACTTTCAGGAGGGCAATGTCGGCGGAAGTCCCGGAATCGGTGAGACGGGTCAAGGCTCCCTGTTCGATATCTCCCGTAAACAGGACACGCTGCTCGCGACAGGCCAATTCAGTGACGACCGACCGATTATTCAGCGACTCGCCTTTGGTCGAATTCGTCGAAACCTGGCTTGACCGGGGGTTGAGCACCAGCATGCGACAGGCAGGTCCATCGACAATTACTTGGCCTTCCGTCGCCACCGTGGCTTCGAGCTTCCGCTGCACAAGGGCTCGCTCGATCCTGCGCCAGAATTCTTCCTGCCGTTCCGCCCCGTTGGTCCAGAATTTCTCTACCTGAAAATGAGCCAGGATCCAGGCCAGCCCTCCCACGTGATCCAACTGCGGATGCGTCCCGATGACATGATCGATGCTTCGAATCCCCCGATTCCACAGAAAAGGCGCCACCACACTCCGCCCCATGTCAAACCGCTCATAGGTCGCGCCCCCGTCAATCAGCGTGACCGTTCCATCGGGCAATTCAATGACCGCACTATCGCCCTGCCCCACATCGAGGAAGGTCACCCGCACCATCTCCTCCCCACCGAATGGACGTGGGGACCAGATCCACCAGAGCAGGATACAGGCAAGGCCCGAGACCATAGACCTTCTGAGCAGCGGCGCAGCATGGGCCGGCCACCCCGCCAGCAGCGCCCACCCCAGCACATAGAACAGCAGCATCATGGGAATCGTCGGTGCGGCCACGAACCATTCTGCACCGGGCAAGCCGGCCAAGGCTTGCGTGGCGGCTATCAGCCCTTGCCCCAATATCCCAATGAATTCCGCGCCGGGAAGGGTACTAGTGTGTGTCGCGATCACCCACAACCCCGACAATAAGCTGATCGGAAGAAAGATAAATCCGACGATGGGCACCATGACAAGATTGGCGAACAGACCAAGCCAGGACACTTGATTGAAGTAACAGGCCACCAGGGGTATGGTGGCGAGCGTCACTACCGCCGTCAGACGCAGCGACTCGCGAAACCAGTTCCACACCCGTGCGGCAGTGGATTCCTGCGGAGCCGGTAATTCATCGACTGGGGCCTCGCGCCGTAGCGCCAGGGCCAGCGCCCAGACCGAGACGTAGGACAGCTGAAATGAAATGTCATACAGCGCCGAGGGATGTACCAGCAGCGTCAGACCGGCAGCCGCAGCGAGTGCGGGAAGGAGATACTGCGGTGAGCCGAGCCATACGGTCCAGAGCGCAACGGCGATCATGATGGCACTACGAATCGTAGCGGTCTCGGCACCGGCCAGCACTGTGTACGCCAGCACCGGCACGAGTGTCAGCAACGCGGCCAGTCTCGTAGCCGTGAGCCACCGCGAGAGGGTCAGCAGAAGCAGCGACGGCAGCAACAGACAGCCCTTCCTGACCAGGGCGAACGAGAGCAAGGCGATGAGACCGAGGTGTGAGCCGGAGATCGAGAGAATGTGTACCGTCCCGGTCGTCATGAACCATTCACGGACTTCCGGGGCGAGAAAGCCCTGTTCCCCGATGGTCAGACTGAGAAACAGGCCGCGACTGGGCTGGGAAAGCGACTCGGCGGCGGCTCTGATCAGGCCGCGCCATTCTTCGATGAGGGAGACGAAGAAATGAAGAGGCGTCTCCCGTCCTGGATCAAACACCTCGACGGCACCGGCTCCTGAGATAGACCCGACCGCATCGACACCCTGCGCATCCAGGTAGGCCCCATAATCGAATCCTCTCGGGTTCAGAGTCCCCGCAGGCGCATGCACATGCATGCGAGTACGAATCTGCAACCCCCGGCGGAGATCACGATCCGGATCTCGCCAGGTCAGACGCAAATGAAACGGTGTGGGCAACAGTGGGTCGTCGCTCCCCGTTACCTTCACCATGGTCGTGAGACGGCCCGGCGCATGTCGTACAGCCTCCACGATCGTCCCGGTCAACCGGGCAGGGAGCGCACCGGGCCTATCGGGCACCAGCACGTGTGGAGTGAACCAGGCACAGAGGGCCCAGTACAGACATCCACCGAACAGACAGGCCAGCAGCCCGTTGCCCTGCCGTGAGGTGAGGCAATTCCGACGCTCCAGCCAGACGCAGCCAGCAATGCAAGCCAGCAGGACAATCGCGATGCTGAGTGGGAAAAACGTGAGGTAGGAACCGAGGAGGAGGCCGAGCACAAAGATGATCGCAAGAGTCGGTAACATCCGGCGCCTACGGCATCGGCCCGATGCTATCCGATGCGGGCGCGCACGATCTCCGCAAGATGATCGGCGACCTCGCGGATGGTGGAATCGCGTTCGCCTTCGACCATGATGCGGAGCAGCGATTCGGTGCCGGAATACCGCACCAGCACACGCCCGCTCCCGTTCAGGGTCACTTCGGCGGATTTAATGGCCTGCTGAATATCCGGGATTTGGTTGAGATCAGGCTTGTGCTTCACTTTCACGTTCAACAGAATCTGCGGGACGGCCGTCATCGCCTTTGCCAATTCTGACAGCGGTTTCCCGGTACGTTTCATCAGTGAGAGAATCTGCAATGCCGAGATCAAGCCATCGCCCGTGGTGTTGTGGTCCAGGAAAATAAAGTGGCCGGATTGTTCTCCTCCGAAGTTGTATCCGTCGGCCAGCATCCGCTCCATAAGATACCGGTCCCCCACGGGCGTGCGCATCAGCTGGATTCCTGCCTTCTTCATGGCAATTTCCAGTCCGAAATTACTCATCACGGTTCCCACCACGGTCTGACAGGCAAGTTGGCCCTGCGCGTGCAAATCGAGCCCAAGCGCGGCCATGACATGATCGCCGTCGACGATTTCTCCCTGCTCACAAACAAAAATGGCCCGGTCGGCGTCCCCGTCGAGCGCGATACCGATATGGGCGCCATGCCGACGCACAGCCTCCTGAAGGCGTTCCGGATGCACGGCTCCGCAGCGGTCATTGATGTTCATTCCGTCCGGAGTGTTCGCGATCACTTCGATTTCTGCGCCGAGTTCGCGAAACACCGCTGGAGCGACCTTGTACGCGGCACCATTGGCGCAGTCCACAACCAACTTGATCCCCTGAAAGTCGAGATCCCTGGGAAGTGAGCGTTTGACGAATTCAATATACCGGCCTTCGGCATGATCGATACGATAGGCTTTTCCGATCGCATCCGCTGTCGGGCGAAGATGTTTGATCTCGTCGGAAATGATCAGCTGTTCGATGCGCGCCTCAAGCTCATCAGGCAGCTTGAATCCCTCGTTGGAAAAAAACTTGATGCCATTGTCCTGATAGGGATTATGCGATGCGGAGATCACGACTCCGGCGTCCGCCCGCAGACTTCGCGTGAGGAAGGCAATTGCCGGGGTGGGCAAAGGTCCGACTAGAAGTACGTCGACTCCCATGGAACAGATCCCGGAGGTTAACGCCGATTCCAACATGTATCCCGACAACCGCGTGTCCTTTCCGATGACCACCTGGTGTCGGCCTGCGCGCCGCATGAAGATATGAGCGGCCGCGCGCCCCAATTGCATGGCGATTTCACTGGTCATCGGTTCGAGGTTGGCCACTCCGCGAACGCCGTCTGTGCCGAACAATTTACGCATTGGATACCCCTACATGAGAACGCGCGTGACGGGAAATGGCTGACACGACGGATATGGTATCTCGCATCGATCGCACGTCGTGTACACGAATGATCCGGGCACCTTTAAGGACGGCCACTGCCACCGCGCCGGCGGTGCCGTACCCCCGTTCCTGCACCGGCTGTTGAGTCAGGTTCCCGATGAACTGTTTACGGGAGACCCCTGCCAGCACCGGGTAACCCAGCTTCGTGAAGGCGTCAAACTCAGCCAACAATTGAAGATTATGCTCTTGGAGCTTACCAAAACCGAAGCCGGGGTCAAGAACGATGTGACTTCCCTTGATCCCGTGACCCATGGCGACCTGCACCCGTTCGCGGAGGAATGCGAGCACCTCCTCCACGACATGGCCATACCGCGGCGCCTGCTGCATAGATTGCGGAGTCCCCTGCATGTGCATCAACACCACGGCCGCTCCGGTTTCAGCCACGAGCTGGCCCATCAAGGGGTCACCGCGTAATGCGCTAATGTCATTCACAATGGTGGCACCGGCACGGATCGCTCGACGGGCCACCGCGGCTTTGGTCGTATCGACGGAAATCGGAAGCGGCACTGCGGCATGGACCGCTTCCAGGACAGGAAGGAGGCGACGCAACTCTTCTGTTTCGTCGATCGGATGTGCCCCCGGCCTTGACGACTCAGCGCCGATGTCGATGATATCGGCACCCTCAGCCTGCATCTGTCTGGCATGCTGCAAAGCATGCTCAACCGTGAGAAAAGCCCCGCCATCTGAAAATGAGTCGGGTGTGACGTTGAGGACCCCCATGAGGAGGGGACCGGATTCAAAACTGAAGGTTCGCGAGCCTGCAATTAATTGGAGTGGGCATGAGGATGAGGTCGTGGTCACAATCAGGCAGGTCCTTCTCGCTCACGGATCAGGAACAGGACACCAGTCAACGATCTGATGCACCTACTGGGGGGAGATTACACCGACCGCACTCAAGTGCAGGACGTGCTTTCAGGCCCGTGGCACGAATTGTATAAGAAGCGCTACGTCGCAGGGACAGCGGAGCAAAGCCCCTGCGACGACAGCAATACAGCGCTTAGGCGGGAACCGTTTGGGACGAAGACCCTTGAATGAGGATCTGATCGATTTCCAATGCGTCCAGCACTTCCTTTTCCAACAATGCCTCGGCAAGCGCCTTCAGGCTCGTCATATTGTCGGTCAAGATGCGCTTTGCACGTTCATAATTTTCGGTGACCAGACGCCTAACTTCATGATCGATTTCAATGGCAACCTGCTCGCTGAAGTCGCGCTTCGAGCCCATCTCACGACCAAGGAACACTTCCTCTTCTTTCCTGCCGAACGTTAACGGCCCTAACTTTTCGCTCATGCCCCATTCACACACCATTTTTCTGGCGAGGTCTGTGGCCCGCTCCAAGTCGTTTCCTGCTCCGGTCGTCACATCGTGCAGGACCAATTCTTCCGCCACGCGACCACCCATGAGAATCGCGAGGTTGTTGTATAGAAAATCCTTGGAGTAATTATGGCGATCGTCGGTGGGAAGCTGCATCGTCACACCGAGCGCGCGGCCACGGGGGATGATCGTAACCTTGTGAACGGG
>JBEIQG010000063.1:0-16119 GCA_040376625.1 Nitrospira sp.
CGGTGTTGGCGTTCATGACCATATTCACCAGGGCCTTGACCTTGGCGGCTTCGCCCGCAAGTCCGATATACCGCAGCTGTGCGCTCAGGTCCTGCAAGAGTGGCTTCGCCCGTTCGAATACCTCCGGTCGTCCGCCGCACATCAAGTAGAGGGTGCCTTGGCGTGCTTGTGTGACGCTGCTCGCCATGCATGCTTCGAGGCTTCGGCCACCCTGTTGCTCGACCGACTCATGGACTTCCCGTTGGAGGTCGGGGGAGAGGGTTGCACAATTGATGAAGAGGCGATCAGCGGCGTGACGGAGAAGACTGTCAGCCTCAACGGGTGAATAGATTTGGCGCATGGCGGCATCATCCGACACCACCGTCAGCACCGTATCGGCTAACTCGGCCACATGCGCCGGAGTCATGACAGCCCTGCACGCGAGTTCCTTCGCGAGCGCCCCCGCGCGTTCTGTGTCGGTGTCATAGATCGCCACGATCGAATAGTGGAGGTCGTGAAGTCGCCGGGCCATGTTGGCCCCCATCCGCCCTATTCCCACGATGCCGATTCGAAAATCTGACCGTGCCATCCGCAACCTCCTGGAAAACATGCTACCCTGCCGGGCGCGGAAGTTTACCATAGTCACTTCTCGGGCAGATATCGAGGCGTCCGGTTGTCTCGGGAGTGTGCATCAACTTAAATTAGCGGCCCGAAACATGGAGAGTCCGTTATGCAACAGGCGATTATCGGGTATCACCAGGATGACGAAGGCCATTGGGTGGCCGACCTTCGCTGCGGTCATGGCCAACATGTGCGACATCAGCCGCCTCTGACGAGTCGTCCGTGGGTATTGACGGAGGAGGGGAGGCGGACGTTCCTGGGGACCGAGTTGAATTGTAAAAAGTGTGAAGAAGGGGGCGACGGGTTTGCCCCCACCGGGACCCAGACTTAAGGGTTCCGGTGGGGCTGATAAGAGCGATGACAGGCCTGGATCAGAACTGATGCAGGGAGGCGTTTGGTACGAGCTTTAGGCCCAGATCCAGTCGAAGAGCGACGTGAACCATCCTGTCACACTTGCGAACCAGGATTCATCCCGGGGCGCTGCTGTGGCTGCGGGTCGAACAGCTGGTGGCGCCGCGGGTGCCTGCACCGCTTTTGGAGAGGTACTTGGTGACGCCGGGGCTGTGACGACCGATGCGGGCTGAGGCACGGCAGGTGTCGTGGCGGCACTAGCGGCTGGAGGCGCCGGCGCCTGTGATGCGGTCGGTGCGGCAGTTGCGGTGGGCGGCATGGAATCAGCCTCCGGTGTTTGCGGGGTGACGACCGCGACCATGTGTGGCTCCTGCGAGCTTCCATCCACCGTGGTCACACGGGCCTCCGGGCCGGATGGTGGTGTCGCCATCGTATGTTCGTGTTGAGCCGTGAGCGCTTCCAACCGCTTCTCGATCCTTTTGGTCTCGCTGATTTCCTTCAACATGGCCTGATGCCGGGCGCGTAATGAGGCGATGCTGTACTCGAGGGCCGCGAGTTTGGCCTGGTTGCTCTTGTGCAGTTGGTCGTAGTCCACTTGAATCTTTTTCAATTCACCCTTGAGCGTGGCGAGAGAGCGTTCCTCACGCTGATTGGCTAGGTGCGCTTCTGCTCGCTGTTGTTCGAGGCTCTGGATGTCGGCCTGAGTCTGGGCGAGTTCAGCGGCCTGCGTTTTAACCTCGTGCCTGGCTGTTTCATAGGTTTGTTGCGAGACACAGCCCCCCAGCATCCAGGCAGCGGCTCCAAGCATTCCGCAAAGCGCGATGGGGCGGAGGCTGCGGGGAGAGGTGGTCGCGACTATCGGGCGTGGAGTGTTTGCTTCCATGAGACCTTCCTCCCGGGTACGTACGGTGCCAGTCGTTGCGATTGCGATCGGTGTCCGCTTGTACGGAACTACCGTGCCTGAGGTTAATTTTTCAGAAAAGCAGAAAAACGGCAAAATATTTCGGCAAATTTGCAGGCATCGTCGGAGGGTAGCAGAGAGCAGCGGCGTGGCGTGAGAGGGTTCGGATCGGGCTATTGAATGCAGGTAGGGTCTGCGGGACAAGGTATCTGCAAATCGAGTCCGGCTTCATGCCAGGGCTGGAGGTGCGGGCCGTTGTACCGGTAGCCGCCGGTGACCGGGTCGGTTGAGAGGAGGAGCGGTGTGTCCAGATCCAGCACATCGAAGCCGCCGAGGCCGAGCACGAGGCTGAATGAACAGCCCATGGCGATACGGGTTTCCAGCATGCCGCCGACCATAAGCCGCAACCCGGCGGAGCGGGTGAAGGCGGCGATTCGCCAGGCACCGATCACGCCGGTCTTCATGATCTTGATGTTGATATAGTCGGCGGCCTGCATCCGGACGACCTCGCGTGCGTCGTCCAGTGACCGGACGGACTCATCCGCTGCCACAGGAATACCCGTCAGGTGCCGAATTGCCTGGAGCCCTTCGAGATCATCTCGAACCACCGGTTGCTCGAGTAAGACCAGCCGACCGCCGAACCGCTTTACACCGCTGGCGAATCGGAGGCAGTCTTCACGGGAGAACCCCTGGTTTCCATCACCGATGAAGCCGATGTCGGGAAGCGCATTGTGCACGGCCTGTAATCGGCGAATGTCCAACTCGACATCCGTCCCGACTTTCATCTTGAAGAGACGGAATCCTCTGGCGTACCAGCCACGTGCGAGTTCCAATGTCTTTTCCGGACTGCAGATCGGGATGGTGATGTCGGTTTCCCGCTCGCGGACGTCCTCGGCCCCCCACAGCTGCCAGAGCGGGATACCCTGCGATCGACAATAGGCGTCGAGCATAGCGGTTTCCAAGCCGCAACGCGCGGCAGGGTTGAGTGGGGCCTGTTCGTTGAGACGATCTGCCACGGACTCGTAGTCCGCGACCGATTGGCCGATCATGGTAAGAGCTAGTTCTGTGGTTGCGGCAAAGCAAGTTGCCCGATCTTCGCCGCCGACTTCGGGAAAGGGCGCCGCTTCCCCTATGCCTTGAGTTCCGTTCTGCAGGGTCACTCGCATGAACAGGTTTTGCGCCGTCACCCGCGCACCCGTGGCGACGATGAACGGATCCGTGATCGGAATATCGACCGGCCAGATTTCGATACGCTGTATGGTGGATGAGTTCACGGGGTGTTGTGTACGCTCATCCGTACCGGTCATTTTGCCAGGGGAGAGCGCTGTTCGAATAGCCCCGGACTTCCCAGAACCCCTTCTCGTCCCGGTCGGAGAAGGTGATCTCCTTGATCCACTTGGCGCCTTTCCAGGCATACCGTTTCGGGATGATCATGCGAACCGGGCCGCCGTGTTCTTTGGTGAGCGGCCGGCCGTTCCATTTGTAGGTGAGGAGCACGTCGTCGTCCTGACAGGCGACGAGCGGTAGATTCGTGGTGTAGTCGTCGTACGATTTGAAGAGGACGAATTTGGCCGACGGAAGCGGCTGGACGACTGCCATCAGTTGTTTGAAGCTGACTCCCTCCCATTCATTGTCATAACGACTCCAGGACGTCACGCAATGGAAGTCCGACACGTCTTTGAATTGCGGTTGCGCAAGAAAGTCCGCCCAGGTCCAGGTGACGGGGGATGTCACTGCGCCTCCGATGGTTAATGCCCATTGTGACAGGGGGATTTCAGGCTTTTGGCCCAAGTCGAGAACCGGCCAGGTTTCCACGAGGTGTTGGCCTGGGGGGAGCCGATCATCTCCTTCGTAAAAGACCTCGCGTTCTTCCCCGCCGCGTCGGGCCTTGGCCCAGTTTTCTTTGGTCTTGGTCAAACGGTCATTCTGATCCATACCTAGCCTCCTGGAGACAGAGTAGGGCAAGAGGCTAAGATCTTACAAGACCGGTCTTGCGATCGGGTCGCGCGGGGCTACCTGGGCTGCCTGCTAGAAAATAAAGAAGGGGAGATGAAGAAGCTTAGTATTGCCGGGAAGTTGGGCCTGTGGATTAAGCGGGAAGAGCGGGATGCTCGGGAGGGAGTCATTCGAGTCATCGGACGCAAGTGCTACACACCGGCTTGCACACAGCCTGGCCGTTGATCCACTTGGCGAAGATCAGACGTGCAGTCTGGTCTCTCGTTCAGACCAACGCTGCGGACGCATCAACGTGCCCAAGGCCGCGATGGCGCAGATCGTCGCCAAGAGAAGGAAGCTTGCGAAGAGAAAGAATCCGCTTTTCATGTCGTGCATCGAGAGCGGTCCCATGACGTCACCCCCTTACAATGATCTAATTGTACCACTTCACTCCGCGTGCCAACCGCATCCGCAACGCCATGATTCTTCAGGTGATTTTTTTCTCAGGCGCGAGGAGCAGTGGGGGCAGGGGCGCATCCACACGTGTGAAGTCGTCTCATAGACGGGGTGCGAGTTCTGGGACTGGTGTGAGACCGAGTGTGTTGTCAGCATAGCCGAGTCCAAGAGTTCAATCAGCGCATGCACTGAGACATTACCTCCATTGGCCCCTTGTCTTCAAGAGTTCTTTCGGAGGGACAAGGAGGAGACTTGAGCTCCACGTGTTCTGGAAGAGAGAGGTTTTTCATCAGAGCGCCGCTCAAATGGTGTGAAAGTAAAGGCAAGGGGCGATCGACGTGCCTATTCCATAGGGCTTCATCATCGTATAGGCGGGCAATCTATTCTGATTCGCTCTCCGTATACTGTGCAGTGTGGTGACAAGCAGGCTCCTTCCTCTGTAAGGTTGCTGACATTCTTTTGGCCATGAGCGGCGTAGTGTCTGTGCTGGCGAGTCCGTGATTGACACATGAGTGAGGAGGCAGGATGATACCGCCCCAAGGTGCCATGACCACATCTGGGGAATCGCCCTCATCTCTGAAACGCGCGGGGCTCGGCAAACTGATGCTGGTGATTTTTGTCGGGCTGAGTCTCGCTGCATTTTTTTACTTTGATCTGGGACAGTACCTCTCGCTGGATGGGCTCAAGACCAACCGGGCTCGTCTGCTCGCATTTACAGAAGCCAATTATCCGGTCGCAGTGGCTATGTTCGTGCTCGCCTATTGCGTGGTGGTGGGACTCTCGCTGCCCGGTGGAGCGATCATGACGTTGGCCGGCGGGTTTCTTTTCGGCAGCCTGTTGGGCACGCTCTACGTCAATGTCGGCGCGACCGTGGGCGCGACGCTGGCGTTTCTGGTCGCCCGTTATCTGCTCAGGGAATGGGTGGAGCAGAAATTCGGCAGCCGGTTGGATGCGATTCAGCAGGGATTTGCCAGGAACGCCTTTAGCTACCTGATGACGCTGCGGTTGATCCCGTTGTTCCCGTTTTTTCTCGTCAATATGGTCTCGGGCCTGACCAGGGTTAAGGTGGGAACCTATATGGCGGCAACGTCTTTGGGCATCATTCCCGGCAGTTTTGTCTTTGCCTATGCCGGTCGCCAACTGGGCACGATCAGTTCGCTCAAGGAAATCGCCTCGCCGAATGTGTTGCTCGCGTTTACGTTACTCGGTCTGTTGGCGCTGGTGCCTATTCTCTATAAAAAAGTTGCCGGTAAGTCGGTCGAGTCGCGCGATGGTCCTCGTCAGCATCGATAGCGGTCCTGGACAAAGACCGCGTCCATGGTTATTGGCCAGAGGGAGAATTTAACCTCAATGAGCGCTCCTGTTCAAAGCTTGGTCCTGCCGGATGACGAACACAACCGGACGTTGGTAGGAAATGTGCATCCTCTGGACTGGCTGAATCCCGAGCCTTCCGGTCGCTACAACATGGTGGTGGTCGGCGCCGGCACCGCAGGACTGATCACGGCGGTGGTGGCGGCGGGATTGGGCGCAAAGGTCGCGTTGATCGAACGCCATCTGATGGGAGGCGATTGTCTGAACGTCGGATGCGTGCCCTCCAAGGCGCTGATTCGTGCGGCCAACGCGTGGGCGCAGTTGCGGGATGCCTCGGTCTTCGGCTTGCATATCCCGTCGGGCGTGACACGTGACTTCGGTACGGTAATGGCCAGGATGCGAAAATTGCGCGCCGGGATCAGCCATGTGGATTCCGCCCATCGCTACAAGTCCCTGGGGGTCGATGTCTATATCGGGCAGGCTCGCTTCACAGGGCTGGAGACGGTGTCGGTCGAAGGCCCAGCTGGAAATCGGACGCTGACTTTCGTCAAGGCGGCAATCTGTACCGGAGCAAGGGCTTCGGCGCCGGCCGTCAAGGGGTTGGCAGAAGCGGGATATCTTACCAATGAAACGGTGTTTTCGCTGACGGCGTTACCGGCGCGTCTCGCCGTGATCGGCGCAGGCCCGATCGGTTGCGAACTGGCGCAGGCCTTCGCTCGCTTCGGGAGTGAGGTGTCACTCATCGAGGCGATGCACGGCATCCTGCCGAACGAAGACCGGGACGCAGCAGCGGTGGTGCAGCAGTCCATGGCGCGGGACGGTGTCAGGCTGTTCTGCTGCGGAAGGGATCTGAACGTAGAACGAACGGCCGCCGGGAAGCGGCTGGTGGTCGACTCACATGGTCAGCACTTCGATGTCACGGTGGACGAGATTCTGGTCGGAGCGGGGCGCACTCCGAATGTCGATGGTCTGGGGTTGGAGACGATCGGAGTTGAATATGACAAGACCGGCGTGCAAGTGAACGGTCGTCTCCAGACAACCAACCCGCGCATTTATGCCGCCGGGGATATTTGTTCCCGGTATAAGTTTACGCATGCCGCGGATGCGATGGCGCAGATCGTCATTCAAAATGCATTATTCCCGCACCCTTTTGGTCTTGGCTATGCCAGCATGGACTCGCTCATCATGCCCTGGTGCACGTTCACCGAGCCGGAAATCGCTCATGTCGGGCTTTACGAAGCGGATGCCAAAAAGAAGGGCCTGGAAGTCGAAACCTATACGTATAAAATCGGGGAGGTGGATCGAGCCATCCTTGATGGAGAGGAAGAAGGATTTGCCCGCATCCATATTCACAAAGGCTCCGACACCATTCTCGGCGCTACGATTGTGGGGTCGCGTGCCGGTGATCTGATCAATGAGTTTTCCGTGGCGATGAAAGCCGGTGCCGGTGCGAAAACGATCGCCGCGACCATCCATCCGTATCCCACCCGGGCGGAAGTCAACAAGAAGGTGGTCAATCTCTGGCGCAAGGCGCACTTTACCGCCCGGACCAAGATGCTGCTGACCAGGCTCTTTGCCTGGTCGAGGCGATGAGAAGCCGCAATATGCGACTCGGCCTTGTCCTGTTCATATGCTTGATGGGCACTGCGGTCGTCGGACTGGCTCAAGGCCCTACGAAGCTGGTGGTCGCAAACTTCTCGGCTGCGGATGAAGGCCTCACCTTGCCCGACGGGTGGGCACCGCTGACATTCAAGAAGATCGAACGGCACACGACCTACGAGGTGGTGAAGGACGGGCCGGTGTCCGTGGTGAAGGCTGTGAGCGAGGCGTCTGCCTCAGGCCTGACCAAAGCCGTGGCGATTGATCCGCATGAGTATCCAATCGTGCGCTGGCGATGGAAGGTGGAGAATGTGCTGCAGAAGGGCAATGTGAACCGCAAGGACGGTGATGACTATCCGGCGCGCCTCTATATTACGTTTGCCTATGAACCGGCGAAGGTGAGTTTCGGGCGGAAATTGAAGTACCAGGCCGGTCGAGCGCTGTTCGGTGATATTCCAATCGGCGCACTGAACTACATCTGGGACGGCCAGAGCCCGGTCGGGACGGTGGTGGACAATGCCTTTACAGACTTCGCGAAGATGATCGTGGTGGAGAGCGGGCCAAAGCGCGTCGGCACGTGGGTCGAGGAAGAACGCAATGTCTATGAAGACTATCGATTGGCCTTCGGCGAAGAGCCGCCGGCAATCAACGGCGTGGCAATTATGAGCGATACGGATAACACAAATGAGCGGGCCGTCGCCTATTACGGCGACATCGTCTTCGTCAGGGCGTTGAAGTAACGAGGAGGTGGAACTGCCGGAACTGAGAAAGACGGGGAGGCCGACCTGTGCAGGGTCGGCCCCTCCGGGACACCGGCGGGCTGATGTGGGTCCGCAGAGTCAGCGGGTTATTGAATTGAATTTGCGAAGCCACCGTGGGTAATTTCAGCCCGAATGGTGTCGCCCACTTGTTTGTTGCCACGAAGGCGCTTGGTTCCTTGTCCGACATGCACTTGCAGCCGGCTGCCGTCGAAGTCTTCGACCGTGTACGTCTCGCCGTGAATTTCTTTGACGGTGCCGCCCACGGTCTTCCAGGCGATTCCTGGCTTGGTGTCATGTTGCCCGGGCTTCGGAGCCGGAGCCTGCTCAGGGACCGAGCCTAAGAGTGAAGAGGCCGCGGCTGCCGATGTGCTGGCTGCATGTTTCGGGTGTTTCCCGGCTTTCTCCTTGTCTTTGGCCGCCGCCGGAGCAACGACAAAGGCAACCGCCATGAAGGTGGCCGCTGTGATGGTGAGGAGCGAGTTCTGGCGTGTGGCTTTCATAAGGATCCTCCTTGGGATAAGTCCGGCTGCAGCTGGGAGAATCATTCAGCAAGGCGTATGCCTGGAACATTGTGGTGTGTGGTGGAGAATCTCCTGGATTTGTGCCGATTGTGTCGCGTTGTGCTGAACCGGGGGCGGCGGGGCCGGATGGAAATGGCAACAGGTGTTCAAATATGCTCAGGCCGACCGGGGAATCCACGATGACGAGGAAGCCCTCGCTGGCCATGATTGCCGACTGTGCCCGGCCGTTGGCTAATCTCGTGCGAGGGCGGCCGGTCCTGGCCACGTTTCAGGTGACCCTTCGTTGCAACTCCGCCTGTGGCTACTGCGATCTTCCTCTGAACCAGGGACGATATGAACTGACGCGAGAGGAGATCCGGGGCATCTTTGGCCTCCTCTATACCGAAGGTATCAGGTTCGTGCTCGTTCAGGGGGGTGAGCCGCTTCTGCGTCCGGATCTTGTCGACATCCTGGAGGACCTGTCTTCGCTGGGATTGCATGTGACGGTGATCACCAACGGGACTAGGCTCACAACCGACCTCGTCGCACGGTTTGCCTCCCTGCGCTTGCCTCTATCGGTCAGCCTGGACACGCTTGATCGTACGCGCTACCGACAGATTCGCGGGGCTGATCAGTTACCACAGGTCCTGGCTGGACTTGGGCTTCTGGCACGGTATCCCTACCCCAAGTTCCTTACCTGTATCGTGAGCGAGGTTAATCGCGAAGAGGTGCCCGATGTCGTGCGGTTCGCCAAGGCTCGGGGCTTTATTCCCGTGGTGGGAGCCTACCACTGGAATGTGGGCCTCTACGGCAAAGAGGACACCGGGTTGATGTACGACCGCTCAGCCGCCGCCGGGCTGTTCGAGTTGCTTCTGAAAGAGGACCTGATCCCTCCCGGGTATTTCCGGCAATTTGTCAGAGACAGCGCCCTGTGGTTGCGCGGCGAACGGCTCGAGCCCTGCGATGCAGGACGGTATAGTATCGCGATCGATGCCTCCGGGCAGGTGTCACCCTGTTTGGCAATGTCGCCGGTGGGAAACCTCCGTGAGTTGTCCTATCGGGAGATCCTCAGCCGCTTCAACCGGACTCAGATTCAGGCTTGTTCCGATTGTTCTTCCTGCAACCGGCTCGATGGGCGTGTGGTTGGGACGATCCTGCGACATCCGATCACAGCATGGCGAACTCCGGTGCGGTTTTAATAGGAGAGAGCTTGTGATGCGAAATTTCCTAATCGGAGCGCTGATGATCGTGCTGGGGGGCTGTTCGACGGTACCGACCTCTTTCACCCCCTCAGACCCGCTCCCGCCGGAGCAAGTATCCCATCGGTTGTGGCAGGAAGTACTGAGCACCGATGTCCGTGACGGCGTGGTTGATTACCCCGCCATTCGCCGTCAGGGGCGGCTTCCATCCTATGTCGCGATGTTGAATCGGGTAGATCCGGGCCGCTTGTCGGCGGGAGACCGTCTGGCCTTCTGGATCAATGCGTACAATGCCTTCGCCGTCACGGGCATTCTGGATGGGTATTCTCCGGACACGTTGTTCGGCCGATACCGGTACTTCATCGCGCGGGAATACTCTATTGGTGGACAGCCGGTGAATCTCTACAATCTGGAGCGGGAGATTCTTATCGCCCAGTTTCACGAACCACGTGTACATTTTGCTATCGTGTGCGCTTCCGCCTCCTGCCCGAAACTCCAGTCCTGGGCGTTTGATGGGCGCCAGCTTAATGAGCAACTGAATCAAGTCGCGATCCAGTTCGTGAACGATCCTTCGCGCAATCGTTTCGACCGATCGAAAAAAGTGGCCTCGTTGTCGATGATTTTTAAATGGTTTGCCAACGATTTCGAGGCTCGTTCAGGATCAATCCTGGGGTATGTCGGGGAGTATGTACAAGATCCGTCGCTCAAGCAGGACCTTCTGGCCGGCGACTACACCGTGGAGTTTCTCGACTACGATTGGCATTTGAATGGACCGTCCCCGCAGGACTGAAGGAGATTTGCATGGTGGTGTTGCCTAGTGAACGAGTCCCCATTGCCCGGTTGCTGACGTTTCTTGAACATGGCGAACGGATGGCACACTTCTGTGCGCAGAGCCAGGCGGCGTTGGCGCCCGACTCGAAGGCGCGGCGTTTTTTGACGACCCAGGCCCGGCAGGAGGCGATGCATGCCATGGTCTTCCGCGGCGCAATTGCGTGGCTTGCGCCACGCCACCTCGGTGATGCTCCATTCCTGCCGGCTCTCGAAGAGTATCGCCGGCTTCTCACTGAGGCGCTTGAACGTGGCGATTGGCTGGAGAGTATTCTGGCCGAACAGGTGATCCTCGAAGGACTGGGGAAGGCGATTCTGACTCGTATCGAGGGCGGCCTTGAAAAGCGGCAGGCGCCGTTTCGCCGGTTGCGCCGGATTCTGCTGCACCAGGAAGAGGCTCATCATGACTTCGGGCGGCGTGTGTTGGAGCGTGCGATGGCGGATGGGCACAGAGATCTGGAGGCTCTTCGTCTGCGCACGCAGGACTATCTGGCATTGACTGATACGATGGTGTTGACGCTGTGCGATCTCTTCGAGACGATCGAGGAGGATGCGTTTGCCTGGGCAGCCGATGTACGTTCCTTCCTGCCCAGTTGGTTGACGACATGATCTCCATCGTGATTCCCGTCTACAATGAAGAGCGGGCGCTGCCCGCCACACTCCGGCAGTTGTTCGAACAAGCCGGGACGTACGAAGTGATCGTGGTAGATGGAGGCAGCCAGGATAGAACCTGCGAGATCGTTCGGTGCTGGCCGGTCACTAGTCGATTGCCTGCTACACTCAGCCTCCTGACGGCGCCCAAAGGCCGGGCCTCCCAAATGAATGCCGGTGCGAAACTGGCCTCGGGCGAGTGGTTGCTCTTCCTCCATGCCGATACGCTCTTGCCGGTCGATGCGCTGAATCGGCTTCATGCGTTGGACCTGAATCCGGCCGTCCAGGCCGGCGGATTCCGGCACCGATTCTCAGGGTCCGACTGGCGACTCCGGATGATCTCATGGCTCGACAATTTTCGTTGTGTCAGGAGCCATATTATCTACGGCGATCAAGCTCTATTCGTGCGGAGGGCGTTGTTCGAACGGCTTGGTGGATTTCCCGACCGGCCCATCCTGGAAGACGTGGCGTTCGGTGAGAATTTGCTGAAAGTCACGACGCCGATTCTTCTCTCGCCCCCGGTCGTGACGGATGCACGCAAGTTTCTCAAAATGGGAATCTGGCGGAGTTTTTTTCGCGTCTTGCTGATCATTTTGCATGTGGAGTTCAAGCTGCCGTATCTCCCGCGGGTCTTTTTTCAGGATATCCGCTGAAAGCCAGTTCTTCAGGCGGTGGCAGCATGCCATCGACTCCTTTAAAAACCGCCAATTTCATTGTCAACCAGCCGGCGTCCTTGTACGTTGGAACGGATGACAGTCAGCGGGAGTAACCAAAGGAGGGTGTATGAAGCAGGTGATTTTGAGCGCGGCGTTGTTATCGGTCTGTGCCACGTCATTGGTGTTTGCGCAGGCGGAGACGCCCAAGATCGATCAGCGGCAGGCCAATCAAGAGAAACGGATCGACCAGGGTATGGCCGGCGGTCAGTTGAACGAACGTGAAGCCACCCGCTTAAACAATCAACAGGAACACATCAACAAGATGGAAGACAAGGCGAAATCGGACGGCGTGGTGACGAAGAAAGAGCGGGCCCGGATTAACCGGGCACAGGATCGCGCCTCGCGGCATATCGCTCGTCAGAAGCACGACCGCCAGTAACGATAGAGGGCGATTGATCTCGTGGCGTGCGGTCGAGCGACTGGTTCGACCCGGCCAGGCATCTGCGCTCGCTTATTCTGTCGCGTCCCCCATGCCGCCCACATGAACATTGTGGAGGGCATGGGTACGCCTCAGCGAGCCTATCCCATCACTTCATCGCATCAGGTTTGTACTCGCCTGTTCCCGCTGCGGGACTGAATCGACCCGCTCGATCCTGCTAGAATGCCGGCATGGATCTGATTACCACACATCTGAATGCCGACTTCGATGGGCTGGCCTCGATGGTGGCCGCTCGAAAGCTCTATCCGGGAGCTGTCCTGGTGTTGCCGGGCGGCGCGCAGGAGTCGGTGCGAAACTTTTTGGCGACACATCATCTGGACATTACTCGTCTCAAGGATGTGGCTCTGGACCGGGTGGGTCGGTTGATTCTCGTGGACGTCCAGGAGCCGGAACGGCTGGGCCCATTGAAGACGCTCAGCTCACGCGCAGATGTAGCGGTGCATATTTTCGATCACCATGGGGCCGACGATGGGCCTGCGCAGCAGGCGTCATCGCATTGGCCGAATGTCGCCGAACGAAATGTCGAGCCGGTCGGCGCCACCACCACGCTCCTGATCGAACGCCTGAAGGCGCAGCAGATCATACTCACAGCTACCGAGGCGACGGTGCTGGCGCTCGGCCTGTACGAAGAGACAGGGTCATTGGCCTATCCGTCGACGACTCCGCGCGATCTGGAGGCTGCGGCAGTTGTGTTGCGCGCCGGAGCCGACTTAAACGTTGTGACGGAAGTTCTGCGGCATCCCTTGGATCCTGATCTGATCGCCCTGCTGAACGATTTATTACAGTCAGGGTCAGTCTACTACCTGGAGGGTCGCAAAATACTCGTGGCCTCAAGCACCTACGACCGTTATAGAGGAGATCTTGCAGAGGCAGCTCAGCGGTTGGCCGAGTTGCAGGGATTCGATGCCGTCATCGTGGCCATTTCACTGGATAACAAGGTCGAGGTGATCGGGAGAAGCCGGCGACCGGAGATCGATGTGGCGTGGATCGCGCGCGAATTCGGCGGAGGCGGACATGCCGTGGCTGCAGCGGCCAGCGTGAAAGGCCAAACGCTCATCGAAGTGCAGGAACGGTTGACTCGTCTCCTGACCGAACGATACCGCCCCACCTTGCTGGCTCGGGATGTCATGACACAGCCGGTGAAAACGATCGTCGCTGATGCGACCGTGGCGGAGGCCGAACGATCCATGACTACGTACGGGGTCAATGTGCTTCCTGTCGTCGACCGAAAGTCCAAGTATGTCGGGACGATTTCACGTGAAGTGGTTCAAAAGGCGCTGTTTCATCAGCTCGGCGCGCAACCGGTGGAGGCTCTGGCCAGGCACGATCAGTACAGCGCAGAGCCGGATACCCCCTTCCATGACATTGAAATGCGAATGGTCGAACTGAATCAGCGATTTGTACCGGTGCTGTCCGGCGGCAAAACGGTGGGCGTGATTACACGAACCGATCTGCTCCGCAGTCTCCATGAGGATGTGGTTGCAGCGGCGCGCGGGACAGCCAAATCTCTGATGGAATTGGAGTCTTCCGTGGGCCTGCGCCGACGCGATGTGGGCGGACTGCTGCGAGACCGCTTGCCTCGCAAAGTCCATGACCTGCTGCAGTCGGCAGGGGATTTGGGCGAACGCCTTGGCTGTTCAACCTACGTGGTCGGGGGATTTGTGCGTGATTTGCTGCTCGGTACCGACAATCTCGATGTGGATTTTGTGGTGGAGGGCGACGGGATCGCCTTTGCGCGCGCCCTGGCGAAGGCGCGTGCTGGAGGGGTCAAGGTCCACGAGCGATTCGGGACGGCTGTCGTGCTCCTGCCGGACGGGTTCAAGGTGGATGTGGCAACGGCCCGCACGGAGTACTACGAGTACCCGACGGCATTGCCGACGGTCGAGCAAAGCTCCATTAAGAAGGATCTCTACCGTCGGGATTTCACCATCAACACTTTGGCAGTGCGCCTCAATCCACGCACGTTCGGCCAGCTGATCGATTTTTACGGCGGACAACGCGATCTCAAGGAACGCCTCATACGGGTCCTGCATAGCTTGAGCTTTGTGGAGGATCCGACGCGGGTCTTCCGCGCGATTCGGTTCGAGCTGCGTTTCGATTTTCATTTGAGCAAGGAGACACTGGCGCTAATTAAAGGCGCGGTGAAGATGGAGTTGTTCCATCGACTTTCCGGCCAGCGTTTGCTGGATGAACTCCGGTACTTATTTTCCGAGCGCGCGCCACGCCATGCCGTCCGCCGGTTGGCGGAATTGGATCTGCTGCGGTTCATTCATCCGACGCTGACGTGGTCGAACCGACTGGACCGTCGGCTGATCGAAGTGGAAGCGGCGCTGGATTGGTACAAGCTCTCCTGTCTCGAGCGGACAGTCAGCGGATGGCTGGTGTATGCCATGGCGCTTGCCGAGGCGATGCCCGATCAAGCCGTGCGCGAGATGCTCGAACGATTTCCCTTCACGGAAGCGGAACGGGGCGCCATTTCGGCGGCACGTTTCCTCACGCAGCCGGTGTGCCGGACTTTGAACCGGCGCGCGCCGCTCCGTCCTTCGGAAGCGGTGGCTCTTCTGAGTGGTCTGACGGACGAAACGCTCGTATTTCTGCTGGCGAAGAACGGTTCAGCATCGGCCAAGCGGCACCTGTCTTTATATCTGACGACGTATCGCGACGTGAAACCCGCCCTAACCGGGAAATCCCTCCAGGCGCTTGGATTCAGGCCGGGGCCACTCTATCGCACGATTCTCGCGCGTTTGACTGAAGCAAGGTTGGATGGCGACGTGAAGACCGAAGCGGATGAACGGGAGCTGGTGAAAACTTTTTCTGATCAGGGCCGGGGGAGAGTGAGGGGATAGCTGCCCGCACTTGGCGAGGTATCAAGCCACATCGGCGGTGCCGCAGAGCGCGGACCACCTCGGGAGGTCGTACCGGACGCCTCCCCTGTCCGATGACACCACGCGGGGGAGGTCAAGCCAGAGGCTCAACCGGCTCGAGTTCGTCGTGCATGTCGACGGTCCGAGCGTCTTTTCCCATTGCGGCGAGGAGGCCGTCATAAACGATGCGAGCCGCGTCCGACCATTTAGGATTGAATGGGCGACCAGCGAAAGCGGCTTCGGCCGCCTTTTTCTCATCGTGGGTAATTTGTCGAGGAGTCAGTGTGGTGTCCATACGAATAATAATAGATCGCTTCAGGGCAATGTCAAGGACTGAACGCACTATCAGCTCCCCTTCGTTCAGCGGGCGTAGCGTTCGAATGCATCGGCATGCTAGGCCCGAACAATCCGGACTAAGGGAATCTCCTCAACCAGGGTGCGGCGGCAAGAGACGATCAAGCTCAGCGTGAGCCGACCGAAGAAGTATGGAGGCTGTCTCGTGCGCGACCACCATGAAAGAGATTCTGTCCCCCGGCGACAATTGCGCCGCGGGTGAGCGATCGGCAGCGATCATCGTTGCGAGTTTGGCATATCCCCCCGTCGTTTGGCAGTCGGCCATGAGCAGAATCGGCTGTCGATCCGCCGGCACTTGAAGGCTTCCGATAGTTACCGCATCGGACACGATATCGGCTGAGGTGCGGTGCGGCAAGCCCAATCCTTGTAGCCGATAGCCCATCCGGTCTGATTCGGAGGTGAGCCGGTATGGTTGGCTCGCAATCAACTCGAGCGCATCCTCCGTGAAACGATCGGCCTGTGGACCCGGTACCACACGTATCGTTGCCGTGGATCGGTACCGGGGGCGCTGTCCTTCAGGAAGTGTTCGTTCTACGTATGTTCTGCCAGCGGCTCGTGTCGGGCCGACATCGAGTCGATCCCACTTTCTCAGCGCACGGCCTGCGGCGCCTCCCAGTCCACTGCGGACATGGGTCGATCGGCTGCCGAGCATCA
>JBEIQG010000297.1:0-2761 GCA_040376625.1 Nitrospira sp.
AATACCGATCAAGACCTCCCCCATAATTTATCCAGGTTCATTGCGCAATCGTGTGGGTGAATAATGGGGCATTGCATGGCTGAACCCTATGCCAATAGAGACGTTCTGCTGTTTGCAATTGCCTGCGAAACTGGCATGTTCTGCGGATGGCTACTTCACGCACATCACGCAGGCGTCTTTGGGACGCATACGCATTCCCCGGATTCCGCCCGGCGGAAACAATCACGGGTGTCTTCGGCGATCCGAAGGCACGCGTTATCACCCTCGTTCGCCGCTCAAAAAAACGGTGTGCGGGACTTGCGGCAAGGTGCACTCCGGCTGGTACGACCGGAAGGTGCGCCGGGTACGCGACCTGTCCTGTGCCGACACGCGCATTTACCTGGACATCGAGGTGCGGCGCGTTCAGTGCCGGAGCTGCGGCAAGGTGAAACGCGAGCGTCTCGACTGTCTGGCCGACAACCCGCTCTACACCAAACGCTTCGCCTGGTTCGTCGGCAGGCGCTGCCGCCAGTCCACGGTCAAGGATGTGGCCCGGGAACTGAACCTGGATTGGCACACGGTCAAGGAACTGGACAAGCAATACATGCGCATTCAGTTGGAGCGGGCAGGCACGCCCGGGCCGAAGGTTGTCGGTATAGACGAAATCTCGATCCGCAAAGGGCACACGTACCGCATCGTGGTGAGCGATCTGGTGCGCGGACGCCCGATCTGGTTCGGAGGACAAGACCGCTCGGAAGCCAGCATGGACCAGTTTTATGACTGGCTGGGCAAAAAGAAGGCGCACGGCATCCGGCTGGCGGTGATGGATATGTGGAAACCGTTTGGCCACTCGACGCGGAAGCAGGCGCCGCAGGCGGCCATCCTGTTCGACAAGTTCCACGTGCTGCGCCATCTGGGTGCGGCGCTGGATGCGGTCAGAAAGAGCGAATATGCGCGGCTGGCGGGACAAGACCGGCGCTACATCAAGGGACAGAAATACACCCTGCTGTCCAACCGGGAGAACCTGACGCTGGATGGCAGGCAAGCCTTGAAGAGATTGCTGGCCGCCAACAAACGGCTGAATACGGCGTACCTGCTCAAGGAGTCGTTTGGCCAATTGTGGAGTTACAAAAGCGAGGCGTGGGCGCGCAAGTTTTTCGAGAACTGGAAGACCGGTCTCCAGTGGCAGCGGCTCAAGCCCTACGAGAAGTTTGCGGCAATGATTGAGCGTCATTGGGATGGGATTGCTGCGTTCTGCAAAGTGGAGAACAAGGTGTCGCTCGGTTTCGTTGAAGGCGTGAACAACAAGATTCGCGTCATCCAGCGCAGGGCGTATGGACTGAAGGATGAAGAGTACCTGCGGTTGAAAGTCCTCACCTGCATCCTTCCTGCGATCTGAAAAACGTGAAAAATGACCCACACGACTTCACGAAGACCCTTTATCCATTTCCAGCCTGATTACCATTAAAATCGAGATGCCACTCGCCTCCTGTCTCGTATCATGAGAGATCATGGCGACGATCTGCCTGACTGATTGGATCCGTGTGAAGCGGCTGGCATTACCATAGGCGTCAGCCCTTGCGTATGCCGATGACACTGAGGATAGTGCGGCGCACTCTACTCGGTTTCATCAAATACGCAATATGCAAAGATGACCCTAGGAGTAGGCCTGATACGGCCTTAGCCTTCAATGCACCGAATGACCCGATGAGCGATCTCAGAAGGCCCTACGCGGGTGGGAAGGATTCAAAGACAAAGGCCCACCTAGTCAGGCGGGCCTTTGTTTCCGGAGGCTTCTTCGGAACGCCTTAGGCCACCTTCACTTCGATGGCCTTCGGCTTCGCTTTCTCCGACTTCGGCAGATGGAGATTGAGCACCCCATCCTTAAATTCGGCTTTCACTTTCTCCTCTTCGATTACATCGGGCAACGAGAAGGTCCGGACAAAGCTACCATACGATCGCTCGATCCGATGGTACTTCTTTCCTTTCTCTTCCTTCTCATGCTTCCGCTCGCCCTGAATCGTAAGCACACCATCCTCCACCGTCACTTTCACATCTTCTTTCTTCACGTCAGGAATTTCAGCCTTAATCTGATACTCCCCTTCCGTCTCGCTGATATCGACCGAGGGCGTCCAATCCGCTACAATCATGGTTTCTTTCCCGTTGGTTCGCGACGCAGCGGGACGCGCAAACATCCGATTCAGCCGGTCTGAGACTTCTTCCAATTCACGGAACGGATCCCATCGTACGAGTGCCATAGCAACCTCCTCCTTGGCTTTCGATGTGGTTGTCAGATTATCGTCGCTGACGCCGCGCGATTTAACTACCTACCTTAGAGATAAATCGGACGATGGGGAAGTCAAGAGCCTGGACTGCATCGAAAATACGGGGATTATCGGCGATCAATAGGCACGTAGGGTCGATTGTGCTCCCCGGAGTAGATTTGATCAGGCCGAAACAGCTTGTTTTCCCTCAACTGCTCCAGCCAATGGGCTAACCAACCCGACACCCGCGATATGGCAAACAGTGGAGTAAAGAGATCGACATCGATCCCCATCTTGTCGTAGATGATGCCGGAGTAGAAATCGACGTTGGGATAGATACCTTTGTGATTCAGCACCGCCCCGGCCGCCGCTTCCACCTCCAATGCTACTTCATACAGCGGCGAGCTTCCGCATTCCTTGAACAAGCGCCGACAGAGTTCCTGGAGCACCGTCGCACGCGGATCCTTCACCTTATAAACTCGATGGCCGAATCCCATCAGTTTTTTCTTGTTCTGCAA
>JBEIQG010000036.1:0-21743 GCA_040376625.1 Nitrospira sp.
CTTCCTTCAGCACGCCTTTCACCAACACGATGCCAACCCGCGCCTTTAACTCGGGAAACTCATTGAAGGCGTCGCGAATGATGTCGGAGAAACCCCAGATGCCGAATAAGTACTGATACAGCTTTTTGAATTCTGCCTCGCGATCGTCGAGGGTAAATTTTTCATAAATCGGATCGGCCAGCTCATGAAACTCTTTATAATAGGTCGGATCCCCTTCCCGCTCCGTCTTTTCGATAAAGGAGTCGATGACTTCTTGCAGTAAGGCCGGCTGAAAACGGATCTCCATCGACGGCTTGGAAACTTCTACTCCGGTTGCCATTAGGACCTCACATGTTCTGGTTCGGTGAAGGGATGAAACCCGCACGGGCGCTGTGCTTGACTTGCTCCCGGTCGTTCTCTTACGATCATCGAAATGACCGCCGATTATACAAACCCCTTGGCGATTTTTGCAAACCGTCGAGGGAAGACCGGGGCTTGATAGCCCCGCTCAGAATAGCGACGAGGCACTGAATCTTATGAGCAATCCAACGACCGCCCCCCTGACCACGCCCTCAGCCGGACCGATAACCAGCCAGAGCGGAACCGCACAGGTGGCCCCTCCCGTCGACCATCTAGCATATTGGAAAGCAGGGTTTCGTGAAATCAAGACGTTTCGGGGACATTCTCACGGCGTCTGGTCCGTCGCCTATGCTCCCGATGGCCAGACGATTGTCAGCGGTGGCGTGGATCGGTACGTCCGCGTCTGGGATATCGAAACGGGGCGACTCCTGCGCTCCCTCAGGGGCCATACGGCCGACATTCGAGCCCTGGTCTTCACACCGGACGGCCGCACGCTGGCCTCAGGGAGCGAAGATCGAACCATACGCCTGTGGAACCCGAAAACCGGCGAACCGACCAAGCTCTTGTTTACCCGCTACGATCATAACGTTTGTAGCTTGTCTCTGTCTCCCGACGGCCTCATGCTGGCCCGCGGCAGCCACAATAAGGACATCAAGATCTGGGAAGTGACAACTGGCACTGACCTCATGACTCTATTGGGAAAAGACCAATACGATCACCACTGGTCGGTTTGTGTGGCCTTTTCACCGGACGGCGTGCACCTCGCGAGCGGATCCGATATCGGCAAAATCAGAATCTGGGAAGTGCTCCCGAGCGGAGAGGAAAAAATCCTCCATAACGGCCATTGGGAAGACTCAGCCGAAGACTCCACGGAGACTCGCGGTTTCTTCATCGAAGACGACGGAGGCTTTCAAAAGCCGATGGAATATTGGATTGGTGCGATGGTATTTACCCCGGATGCAAAAATGCTGATTACCGGCAGCCGTGACAATACAATTCGCTTTTTCGAGATGCCGACAATGAACGAACTGCGCGTCGTGCGGGGGCATAACGGATGGGTTCGCTCGCTGGTGATCTCGCCAGACGGAAAAGTGCTCATCAGTGCAGGGGATGACAACACCATCCGCTTCTGGGACATCGCGACGGGCAAAAATTTCCGGACCGATAAAACCCATGGCGGAGCGGTGCGCGGCATCGCCCTCTCTCCGGACGGTTTGCGCCTCGCCAGTGCCTCCTGGGATCGTACGGTGAAGCTCTGGGAAGGTGGCAGGGAGTCGGCAGAATAACCTACTCATCCTTCTCCTCCGCCTCCCCTTTGGCGGAGGAGAGACCGTACCGCTTACATTTGTCCCACAAAGCTTTGCGGGACAATCCCAGGATCGTGGCGGCATTCGTTCGGCTGCCGTCTACCTGTTTTAAAACTGCGGCAATGTAGTCCCGCTCGAATGCTTCCCGCGCCGTCGCGAGCGTGGCAAGGGCCGCCGAGTCCGGCGTCTCAACCTTCGCCGTCAGTCCTTCTGCGCAAAAACCACAGCCTGGTTGAGGCGACCCGCCGAGATAGGGACAGGTCTGGAAACCGCACAGGTCCCACGGCTGTAACGATTCCCCGTCCCGCCCAAAAGCGGCGGCGCGCTCCACCATCTGCTCCAACTCGCCGACGTTGCCGGGAAACGAATAGCGCAGGAGCAAATCGCGACTCGGTTGCGCAAACCCGTCGAGCGACTTGCCGAGCGCCGACGAGCTCATCTCCAGCATATGCTCGGCGATCACCAGCACATCTTCTCGCCGTTCGCGCAGCGGAGGCACCACGATCTGCACCGCCGCGAGATGGTCCGCCAGCGCGGTCCCAAACCGACCTTGACCTGCGACGTCCTTCAAATCGTGCTTCGAAGCACAGATGATGCGGACATCCACTTCGATGGCTTCACGTCCGCCGAGACGCTCAAATCGTCGTTCCTGAAGCAACCGCCACACTTTCGCTTGTATGTTCGCCGAGACTGTATCGATTCCGTCGAGCAGCAATGTTCCCTTGTGCGCCAATTCGAATCGTCCACGCCGCTGGCGTAATGTCCCTGACAGCGCGCCCTTCTCATGACCGAATAGTTCCGCCTCCAGCAGCGCTTCGGAAAGGTCCGCGCAACAAACCTTGATCAGGGGCTGATCGCGTCGGGGACTATTCAAATGAATGGCATGAGCCACCAACTCCTTGCCCGTCCCCCGCTCCCCGACGATCGACACCGGCGAGTCGGTCACGGCCACCGACTTGATCTTTTCCAGCAGGTCCCTCATCTGATGACTGCATCCGAGGATCCCACCGAAACTGAACCGGTCCTCCAGCACCTCTTTCAGTTCGAGATTTTCCCGTCGCAATCCAATGATTTTTCCCACTCGCTCAACAATCAGCAGCAACTCGTCCATTTGGAACGGTTTGGTAATGTAGTCGTACGCGCCCAGCTTGATTGCGCCGACCGCGGTATCGACCGATCCGTGGGCAGTGATAAGGATCACCTCCGTCGTCGGGCTCTGCTCCTTACAGGTCTTCAACACCGTCAGCCCATCGGCACCGGGAAGGCGCAAGTCGGTAATCACGACATCGAACTGACGCGTGCCCAGAATCGTCACCCCCTCCGTTCCAGTAGCGGCTGCCAGGACCTCACAGCCAATGCCTTCCAAGGCATCCAGCATGGACAATCGCATTAACGGCTCATCATCAACGATCAGAACTTTAAGGCCCTTCACGAAAACCTCCCGATGGCGTGCCGTTCCGTCGCAAGCGGAATGGAGACGGTAAAGGTAGTCCCTTTCCCGACTTCGCTCTCGACAAAAATCCTCCCTCCGTGACGCTCCACAATGCCCAGGCTAACGGAAAGGCCAAGCCCGGTACCCTCCCCTTCATTTTTCGTGGTGAAGAACGGATCGAAAATCCGAGGCAGCACCGAGGAGGAGATGCCGCAGCCTGAATCCTGAATCCGCACCAGGCAGTGCAGCTCGTCCATGGACGTGCGGATCGTCAGTACCCCGCCGGTCCGCATCGCCTGAATCGCGTTCAACACGAGATTCATCAACACCTGCTCCATCATATGCCGATCGATCATCAACTCCGGAATGTCTGGCGAAAGCACAGTCTCCAACTGCACACGATGGGGCATAAACAGGTGGTCCGTCAGCAGCAGCACTCGATTCACCACTTGATTGATATCAGCCAGCGCGAGTTCCGGATTATGCTGTTGTGAAAAATCAAGGAGCTGCCGAACGATCCGCTGCACCCGTCGGAGTCCGTCTTCCATCGACGCCAGGTACTCCTCCTGCCGGGATGCTGACAACGTACCTTTCCTCATGTTGTACAGACAATTAAGAATGCCGCCGAGCGGGTTGTTGATCTCGTGTGCAACCCCCGCAGCCAACTTGCCGACCGACGCCAACTTCTCGGAGTTCCTGATTTGTTGCTCCAGCTTCTTCGTATCCGTCATATCGCGGGCGATTCCCAACACGCCCAAGATCTCCCCCTCTACCCCATGGAGCGGCGAGACACTGACCATTACTGAGCGCGGCTCGCCAGACTTTGTCAACACTTCGACCTCATAGACCTGTTTTACGCCAATATCCAGCGTCGACTTCAAGCGACGCCCACGATGCCGTTTCGATAACAATGCCAGATAGGGCCGCCCCAGCAGATCTTCCTTGGCATAGCCCCACGCCAGCACCTTGCTGTTCACGTATGTGAAACACTGTTCGCTATCGAGTGTGTAAATGACGTCATTGGCGTTCTCCAGCAGGTTCTCAAGGTACTGTTTGGTCTCTTCGATCTCGCGGGTTCGCTCGCTGACCTTCGCTTCCAGCTCCTGCTGGTAGGTATGCATCTGCCGCTCAAGACGTTTCCGATCGGTGATGTCACGCAGCTGCACCATCACCCAGGTATGGTCGCTGCCACGCACTAAAATCAGATCCATCTCGACCGGCGTTTCTCTTCCGGTGGCATCGCGCACGGTGATTTCCTGAGTCGGTACCTGGCGCTCGCCGGCCCGGATCTTTTCCAATAACGCTCGCATGTCGTCATGGTGGATCGGCTCGACTACGTTGAGAATGCTGCTGCCGACCACTTGTTGCTCCGAGTAACCCAGCGCCTGCTCTTCCCGCTTATTAACGGCCACGATCACGCCGTCATCGCCCACCATAAATACCGAATCCGCCACCAGGTCGAACAGGGCCTTATAGCGTTCCTGAGAGGCCACAAGTTGCCGTGTGCGCTCATTGACCGCCTGCTCCAGTCTGGTCGTGTATTGGTGAACCTGCGCCTCCAACAGGCGACGTTCGGTGATATCACGAACAAACGCCCGTGAGTGGACCAAACCGCCCCCGCTTTCGAAGAGTGCCGTCGCATGGATTTCCACGTCGATCGGGTGGCCGTCGTCCGCCACAAATACCGTCTCGATCGTACTACGCCCCTGCGAGACCAGCCGCTCCAGGTAGGCCAACACCTCCGCCTCACGGCCGGTTGGGACAAGATCCCAGAGGCGCATCTGGAGCATTTCCTCCAGGGAGTAGCCGAGCTTGTCCAGACCGGTCTTATTGACGTGCACAAACTGACCGGCCTTGTTCAGCTGGTAGATCATTTCAGGAGAATGCTCGATGAGATCGCGATACCGCGCCTCCAGCCGCCGCACATCGTCCATACGTTGCTCGATCTGTTCGAACGAGGTGCGCAGGTTCGCCGCCATCTTGTTGAAGGCGTCCGCCAGTTGCTCGATTTCATCTCCGGTCCTGAGGTCCAGCTGCTGATCCAACCGTCCGCTTCCGATACGCTGCACCCCTTCATGTAACAACCCAATCGGACGGGCGATGCGTCGCGCAACAGCCAGGCCCGTGAGCAACAGCACGCCGAATACGCCGAGCCCATACACCGTCACCTGCACCACGAGCCTCGACAGCGGCGCGTAAGACTCCGCCGGGTCCTGTCGTACGAATGTCACCCAGCGCTTGCCTCCCAAACTGTCCGGTGTCAGTTCGTTCCCAAGCCGGACTGGCGCAAATCCCACAATCGAGTTCTGACCACCATGCGAATCGTTGACCACCGTGGTCCATCCAGCCGGACTCGCGCTGATGGCACTCACCAGCTCAGGCTTCACCACATGCTCTTCCGGCGCCAGGACCGGACAGATCAATGGGACCCCGTCCGAATTGAACAGCATGGCATGACCGGTCTGCCCCACCGTGGCTTCCGAGACGGAATGAAACAGGGTGTCCCGTCGTAGCAGGACCGTGACCGCACCGATCGTCACATGCTGCTCGTCGTCGATGATCGGGGCCGACACATTGACCACATGGGTGCCGAAGGCAGGATCGAAGAAGATGTCGCTGACAAACACTTTGCCCGTGCCGCGCTTCATGACCGCCTGCCACCAGGTCGCCTTGCCATGATAATACTCGACCTGTGGGATCGAACTCACAACCAGGGCGCCGCGGTTGTCCGTCACAAAATTCCCACGTAGTCGGCTTTACGTATATCGTGCCAGCGAATCAGATAGTTGGTCACAATCCGGTTGATGAACAACGGGAACTCGCTCTGCTTGTCCCGTTGACGCCACCGCTGTTGCCAGGCCTTGATCATAGACTGGACGGTTTTTTCATCCTTATCCTGATAAGTGCGATTGGATTCGGTGACGGAAGTTCGAAGGAATGGCGTGGCGGCGAGTTGCTGCGCCTCGTTCACGCCACGCGTCACTTGCATCTCAATGCGCCGGGCAGCTTCGACCGCCACTTCTTTGAAGTTGGCCCCGATCGTTTCACGGAGGGCCCGGCGCTCTTCGATGTAAGTGAGAACAAGGGAGAGGCACAACGGCAGAAGACCGACCATCACGATAGCCGTGATGATCTTTCGCTGGAGACTGTGTGACCGGCTCCAGAACAGCATGGGTGCGGCTTACCCCGACAACGGCCCTGTCACATTTCTATACAGAGCCTCGGCCCAGATTGGGACGATTCGATCCTAGCGACGCTTCATGAGCCCCCCGGCACTGCCGGGCCACAGCAACAACAACGGGCTCGCCACAAAGACCGATGAATAGGTTCCGAACATCACGCCCCCGAGCAATGCCAGAGAGAAATCGTGCAAGACTTCGGCACCTGCAAGCACCAGCGGAATGAGCACAATGACCACGGTTAAACTGGTGACGATGGTGCGGCTCAGCACCTGATTGATAGCCTGGTTGATGATTGTTTCTTCATCCTCACGCCGACGCGTCCGCAAATTCTCTCGAATCCGATCGAAAACGACGACGGTGTCGGTCAACGAATAACCTGCCAAGGTCAGCAGCGCCGTGATCACAAGCAGCGTGATCTCTTTATCCAATAAATAAAAGACCCCCAGTACAGCCAGCACATCATGAAAAGTCGCCAGCGCGGCCGCCACTCCGAATCGCAACTCAAACCGGACCGCAATATACAGCACGATCCCGACGAACGAAATGAGGACCGCAATCATGGCATCTTCTTGAAGCTTCTTGCCGATCGTCGGACCGATTTCCATACTGGAATCGACGACAAACTTGTTGGCGGGAAATTCTTTACTGAACACCGCCATAACTCGTTCGGCAACCTTTTCTTCAATCGTGGTCGATGCCTTCACGCGGATGAGCAGCTTGTTGTCCTGAGTAAACTCCTGCAATTCCGCCGATTCCAGACCATTTTTTTCAAGAGCACGTCTCGCCTCATCGATCTTCATCGCCTGGTCGAACTTCAGCTGCACGGCCGTTCCGCCTGCAAAATCGATCCCCAGATTCGCCGCACCGCGCGCGATTTGAATCACCGCGATGAGTCCCAGAAAGGCAAGGATGCCGGAGATCACAAATGTGATGGACCGCTTCCCCATGAAATCGATATTCGTCTTCCCCAAAATCTCGAACATGCCGGCTCCTTCCTAGATACTGAGCTGCTCAATTTTCCTGCGCTGATTGAACAGATCGAACACTACTTTGGTCCCGACCAGCGCCGTAAAGAGATTGATCGCGATACCGAGGCACAACGTCACGGCAAAGCCTTTGATCGGCCCGGTACCGAATAGAAACAAGGCGAACCCGGTGATGAGCGTCGTCACGTGCGAGTCCACAATTGTGAGCAATGCCTTGTCGTACCCCGCATCGATCGCAACCCGAACGGCCTTCCCTTGCCGCAGCTCTTCACGGATGCGCTCAAAAATCAACACGTTTGAGTCCACACCCATACCGATGGTGAGAATAATGCCGGCAATGCCAGGCAGTGTCAGCGTGGCGTTCAGGCCCGCGAGAGCACCGATCAGACAAATGAGGTTGAGCAAAAGTGCAAAGTTTGCGATCACGCCGGATAATCGGTAATACAAGGCCATGAACACAATCACAAGGATGCCTGCAAAGAGAGTGGCCTTCACACCCTTTTCAATGGAATCCTGCCCGAGAGACGGACCGACGGTCAGATCCTGAATGATCTTGAGCGGTGCAGGCAACGCACCGGCGCGCAACACGATCGACAGGTTGTTCGCTTCTTCCATCGAAAACGTTCCAGTGATCTGAGCCCGTCCGCCGCTGATGCGCTCCTGAATGACAGGCGCCGAATAGATCGTGTTGTCGAGTACGATTGCCATGCGCTTCTTCACGTTTTCGCCGGTAATGCGATCGAACTCCCGCGCGCCTTTCGCATCGAACGTGACGGATACATAAGGCTCATTAAACTGTCCGATGGACACCCGGGCATCGCTTAACACGTCGCCGGCCAGCATCACCCGCTTTTTCACCAGATAGGGTGCGAGCCATTCCTGCCCGCTGTCTTTTTCGATGATCCGCTCGAACAGAATCTGATCGCCTTCCGGCACCTTCCCCTCGACCTGCTTCAGAAAGGCGTCCTCGCGCTCCTTGCCCTTCTGAATTCGGCCGGGCAAATCCAGCTTGAGCTGATTCTCATCATCCAGCAATTTGAACTCGAGCAGCGCGGTCTGCTTAATGAGGTCTTTGGCAAGTTTGGCGTCCTTGATACCAGGCAATTGGACAACGACCTGTTTAAGTCCCTGTCGCTGGATCAACGGCTCTGCCACACCGAACTGATCGATTCGATTCCGGATCGTCTCCAGCGCCTGATTGATGGCGGAGTCCTTGATGCGCTTGATCTCCGCATCCCGCAACTCCCAGACGACCTTGTTTGCAGACCCGGCCGACTCCACCTCCACATAGGTCGGGAAATCGTCCAACAGTTTCTGGACCTGCGCCTTCAATTCGGCATTTTGAAATCCAATGGTGATCTGCGACGAACCGGTACGTTTTACCGACTCCGCCGGGATTTTCTTTTCCACTAACAGATCCTGAAGCCCCGCCGCCGTCCGCTCCACGGCAATCTCGACGGCCCGATCTTCCTCCACCTCCAGCACCAGGTGAATGCCGCCCTGCAAATCCAATCCCAGCGTGATGCCCTTATCAGGCAGGACCTCACGCACCCACCGCGGCAGTTCCTTGTACAGGGGTTGATATGAAGGCAAGAAAAAGATGATCGAGGCGACCACCATTGTCACAAGGGCTAACAACCGTCCGCCGACTTTTTTCATACGTGCGCCAATCCTTCCCGTCTCCGTCGCGTGCGTCAGTCTTCTTCTTCACCGCGCAGCCGAGCGATATGCTCTTTCTGAATTTTGATTTTGGTCGTGTCCGCGATCTGGAGCGTCACCGTGTCTTTTCCCAAATTGGTAATGGTCCCCCAGATCCCGGAGGCCGTGACCACCTTATCGCCCTTCTTAAGGGTAGCCAGCATAGCGTCCGCCTGCTTCCTGCGTTTCTGCTGCGGCAGAATCAGCATGAAATAAAAGATGACGAAAATCAGGACGAACGGAACCAGCGAAAGGAGGCCACCTCCTGCGCCTGTGCTCCCTGATGTTCCCTGCGCCCATGCCACCGAATCCCACATAATTTCCCCCGCCTGTGCCGCCGTTAAGAACCGTTCGTACTCTGAATCTCCGATCGACCATCATTTGCCGGCCGATCCACCACATACGTTCGATGAAACTGACGGCGAAACTCCTGAAAGGTCCCGCCTCGCACGGCGCTCCGGATCTCCTCCATCAGCTTCGCGAAAAACCATAAGTTGTGAATCGTATTCAGCCGGGCGCCCAACATTTCCTTTACGCCGAACAGATGGTGCAAGTACGCCCTGGTGTACCGCGTGCACACCGGACACCGGCAAGCCGGATCGATAGGCTGCTCATCACGCGCATACCGAGCCTGCTTGATCACTACACGCCCGAACGAGGTAAACAACCAGCCCGTGCGGCCGTGACGCGACGGCACGACGCAATCGAACATATCGATCCCGCGCGCCACCCCTTCAACCAGATCCTCGGGCATGCCCACGCCCATCAAATAACGAGGCTTGGCCGACGGTAACTCCGGCACCGTGACATCCAACATGCCGTACATGTCGGCTTTGTCTTCGCCCACCGACAACCCACCGACGGCATATCCGTCAAACCCCACCGAGACCAGATCACGCGCCGACTCCACCCGCAAGCCAGCATCCAAGCCGCCCTGAACGATCCCGAACAACGATTGATCCGTCCGCCGTTTGGCACTGACACACCGTCGCGCCCACAGCGACGTCCTCTTGGAGGCATCACGAACCTGATCCAGGGAAGACGGCAATGCCACGACATGATCAAACGCCATAATGATGTCCGCGCCTAAGGCTTCCTGAATTTCAATGGAGGTTTCAGGACTGATAAACCGAGACGACCCATCGATATGGGATTGGAACATCACCCCTTCATCGGAGATCTTGCAAAACTTCGCCAAACTAAAAACCTGAAATCCCCCACTATCGGTGAGAATCGCGCCGGGCCAGGCTGTGAATCCATGCACCCCGCCCAACTCCTCCACCACTTTATGGCCGGGCCGAAGATACAGGTGATAGGCGTTATTCAAGATGAGGCCATACCCCATCTTGAGCAGTTCCTCCCCATCCACACTTCGCACGTTACCCAGCGAGCCGACCGGCATAAACGCCGGTGTCGCAATCTCACTGCGAGCGGTCGTCAACACCCCGACGCGCGCACGGCCGCCGGATTCTTCATGGGTGATGCGGAAGGTTAACATGGGATCGGCAGTCCTACATCTGCTCTGGGGCTGACACGCCCAACACGTTCAGCCCGTTTCGGACCACCTGCTGCACGGCCCACATCAGTGCCAGCCTGGCACCAGTCAGGCCCGGCGTCATCACCTCAGTTGTCCGGCCTGAGGAGCCGGACGGCTCTGTGGATGAGGCGGCTGCCGCCTCGCTGTCAGGCGCCGGAGGCAAAATCCGGTGCTTGTTATAAAAGGGGTGCACCATACCGGCCAACTCACGAAGATAGTAGGCCATTCGATGCGGCTCTAATTCCAAGGCACTCGCCTGCAATACCACCGGGAACGCCGACAGTTTGCGAATGAGCGCGAGTTCATCAGGGTTTTCCAACACATTGAGATCGGCTTGACTCGGAAGGGGACAGGCAATGCCCCGCAAAGTCGCCACACGCTGCAGACTGGCAATTCGCGCATGCACATATTGCACGTAGTAGACGGGATTTTCTTGAGATTGCTGCTTGGCCAATTCCAAATCGAAATCCAAATGCGTACTGGAATCGCGCATGAGAAAGAAAAATTTGGCGGCATCCGCACCGACCTCGTCCATCACCTCGCGCAGCGTAATGAATTCTCCGGACCGCTTGGACATTTCGACCTTCTGGCCTCCACGAAGGAGATTCACCATCTGCACCAACACGACCCTCAGTCGTTCCTTCGGGTATCCGTAGGCCTGCACCACCGCCTGCATCCGCGGAATATACCCATGATGGTCGGCGCCCCATACATCGACCAGGAGATCAAATCCGCGCCGTAGTTTATCTCGGTGATAGGCAATGTCCGACGCGAGGTAGGTATAATCCCCTTCCTGCTTCCGAACAACCCGATCCTTTTCATCACCGAACGCGGACGACCGAAACCACTGCGCGCCCTCCTGGTCGAACAAGAGGTCCCTGGCTCTCAGTTCACTCAATACCTGCTCCACGGCGCCGGACGACAACAACGAGGTTTCACTGAACCAGGACTCGAAGGCGATCCCGAACGTCCCCAGATCCTGACGAATGAGTGCCAGTAATTCTCGATACGCGAACTCCCTACTCTGCTGCTCCGCATCAGCGGCGGGAAGCGAGAGCAGCGCCGCGCCCACTTCCGCCTTTACGTGATCAGCGACTGTACGAATGTACCCGCCATGATATCCGTCTTCAGGGAAGGTCCCCGTCTGCCCGCAGGCCTCGAGATACCGCGCTAGAACCGACAGGCCCAGCAACTTCATCTGCCGGCCTGCATCGTTAATGTAATACTCACTGACAACATCATGCCCGGTAGCGCGTAAGAGTCGGACCAACGCTTGGCCCACCGCGGCCCCTCGGCCATGCCCGACATGCAAAGGCCCCGTCGGATTGGCGCTGACATATTCCACGAGCACTCGCCGTCCCTGCCCCACCTGGCTGTGGCCATACCGCTCGCCCTGCGCTTCGATCTCGCGTAAAACTTCCATCCAAAGCTCTCGCTTGACCGTGAGATTTAGAAACCCCGGTCGCGCGATTTCTGCACGGCTGAACAATGCCTCGCGCTGCTCGATGTGATCGACAATAATCTGGGCGATTTCAAACGGAGGGCGACGCTCAGATGCAGACAACGACATGGCCACGGTGCACGACACATCACCCCACTCGGGCCGCTTCGGGGCTTCGAGATTGACCGCCGGCATTTGCTCAAGCTTGAGCATCCCGCGTTGCTGCGCCGATCGAAGTGCCCCGACCAACGCCTGACTGACCTTGTCTTGCACTACACCCTGAGTCACAAAACCCCTCTAAGTCTGCGTGGAAACAGCGAAAATCAAACTGGGAATCTAACACACCATGACATGAGAGACAAGATCGTGAGTTAGGTGGCAGGAACCGTCCGTCGCTCTGGCAATAATCGTCGGCAGGCCTCGATGATGCGCTCCGGAGCAATCTGAAGACACACGCGCTCACGACACTCTGCAACGGCGCTCCAAGCCCGGCATGTACAGGGCGCTCCAGCTACAATCGACACGGCGCGACCAAGCGGAGCCCAGCGACGTGAATCAGTAGGGCCAAAACAGGCAATCGTAGGAACCGACAGGGCAGCCGCTAGGTGTGTGACGCCGGAATCATGTCCCACATAAAGTTCCGCATGCGATAGGATCCCAGCCATGGTCGATAAATCCAGCCCACGAACGACCGGCACGTCGATTTTTATCGTCGCGAGGACGCGCTCCAGAACCTCACGATCAGACGGGCCTTCCAGCAACAGGGGAGCCATGTCGGCCTGAAACAACCACTCAATCACGGGCACGAGAAGCCGTGCATCCAAACACTTATAGGGACTCCCGCTCCCCGGATGAATCACCACCACGGGGTGCCGATTCTCTGGAATGAGTGTCTGAAGAACAATCCTGCAGCGTTCGCGAATAGCCGGAGTGGGAATGAGTGGACTACCGATTGGCTGACTCGTTCCACTCAGTCGAATGGCCTCAAGATACCGCTCCGCCTGATGTTCCGCACGTAGATCGGTAGCTGCGGTAGAATGCAGGCAGACATACTGAACACCCAAGCTCCGAAGTGTGGCCGAGAGGGTTCCTTCTGAGTCTGAAAGCCACCCGACTGCAATATCGCAATTGCTGAGCCATGCCCGGAATTCTGAACAAAGGCTGTCAGGCCCAGCCAATAGTCCACTCAAATATGACGATTCAAGAGGGAGAACTCGATCAACTTCCCCAGTTTCACACAAGAGTGCTCCCACGGACTGTCCGGCCAAAAATGCAATCTCATGGTGAGGAAATTGATGCCGGACTGCACATAAAGCAGGGCGGGACAAGAGCACATCACCTAAGGCCCCGGGGTGAATGATTAGCACCCCCCGCCTGTTTCCGACCTGTGGAATCTGGTTTGTCACGGTTGATCGGATATCGGTGCGTCGGCGAGTGCTAAATCTCCAGGCGTATTAATATTCTGAAATGAACGAAGACCAACCCCTAGAGATGACAGGTCTTTCGCTCCTAGCACCGCGACTCGTAATGCTTCATTTCGATACAGTGTCTGGATCTTCAAGCTCTGACGCGCAATCATCTCCTTGATGAATTCAGCGCACCGCTTGGAATACACTGCGTGCATCGGTTGAAACTGTCCCTCAAGTTCCGCGACAACGACATCGGCCGTTTCATCACAGCCGACCATGTAACGAATAACCTCGGCATGAAGAAACGGCATGTCACAGGCCACGGCAAATGTCCTCGGCTGCGAGGCCGCTAATATTCCGGTATACAGACCACCCAAACTACCAGCGTTCGGGATGGCATCATAGACAACTCGACAGCCACGAACCTCCAATGACTCGATTGGCTCGGCGAGGACAACAACGGTCTCCACGAAAGTATCCATTAGCAAAGAAAGGGTTCGGTCAAATACGCTTTCTCCGTTCACCTTCAGGAAGCGTTTGTCCCGCCCCATGCGTCGGCTCTTTCCACCGGCAATGAGGACCCCGGTGACATCGAGTAGGGTGCGCTCGCCCATCCAATGTAGTCCTAAAATTCTAGTTACATAAAAAACGAGGGGGTGAGTTTCCCCACCCCCTCGCAACACCACCTCTAACTCAAGTATCGACTTAGAGGACTTTCCCCTTCTTCTTGTTGGCTCGGCGGGTCAGCATCCAGCCTTCCAAAAACACCACGCCAACTGCGATTACCGCCGGGTAAATGTACACTTCTTGCGGAATCGGAGGCTGCAAGATCGTGTAGTAGAAGGCCGACACGGCCATCTTCCGTCCGGCATCTCCGTTATGTCCATCCCAGGCAAAGAAGACCATCGGAATGTACTTACCGATGTCGAACCGGGTGTATTCATCATAATCATCTTTGTCGCCCTTAAGCGGACGGGAGATCATGACAGTCCACTGTCCGTTCTTCCACTCTGATTTCAATAACTTAACTTTTTCTTCGAAGTCATCGCGTTCTTCAAAGTCCTGATCCCAACCAGTTCCCTTAAAGGACCGGAGCGAACCATCCGCCTCCCACTTCAGAATGTCGGCGTTGTACTTCGCGTCACCCCACAAATAACGTGGCTTGAACGGAGCTGGAATTTCTTGCCACTTGATGGGGAATTGGAAAGCGATGCCATCGTTATAGACGGCATAGTTGTTTTGAGCAGCAGCAATCGACCCTTCTTCTCCGGTCTTCGGAGCCTGCTCTTTTACACCAAAGTTCTCAACATTGACTTGAGTAGGCGCCCAAGGAAGTTTGCCCTCGGCTACACTCTTGGTCCGATCATCCCACTGGATGAGGTACACCACATTCTTCTCGTTGTACAATGATTTAACCCAGATATCATCGATGCGATTGACGAAGTTACGCGGCTTGTGGGTAATTTGGCCACCCATCGCCACATAACGACGGCCCTGTTTTTTCCACATCTCGTTCTCTGGATCGTTCGAAATCTCCCCTTCGACTGGAGCGGAAGGAACCACGAAATTGATCTTCGGCTTGTCGGTCAAGGGGTCGATGCCGAGTGGCTTCCCCTCATCATCTCTCTCGCACAGCGAGTTGACGAAGTTGGCAATACTCCAACGGTCTTCAACAGACGTGCTATCCGCGAATGACGGCATCGGAGTTCCGTTTACACCCGTGGAGAACGTACGGAAAATATTCCGTACGTTGTACGGATCTTGCCGGCTTCCGCGGAAGTTCCAACACTTGTGCCAGTTGGCCGGCTGAATAGAAAAGCCCCAGTCATCTTTCAGATTGAAGGCATTTCCATCCCCACGCCCCTCAACACCATGGCACTCAATACACTTCTTGTCCACAATCAACTGAGCACCTTTCTTGATGCTCTCTTCGGTTGCCTCAACAGGCTTGATCGTACCGAGCTGAAGCACGGTCTGACTCTCAGATTGCTTGTCGGTAAATTTCCGATCCTTCACCAATTGAGTCGTGACAAACGACAAGACCTGGAGCCGTTGTTCTTCAGTCAGAATACCCTCCCACGGTGGCATAGCGGAACCAGGTAGACCATGCGTAACCGTATCCAACAGGTCATTCTTTCCTGAATCTGGGTTCTTTTCGTTGTAGTTGAACAGCGGCAACTCTCCGCTCGCTGTATGACGAATTTTGAAGGTGCCCTGATTGAAGTTCCTCGGGCGTGGCCACAAGCGATCGGCACCTGGCCCATCGCCCGCACCGTCCACACCATGACACCACACGCACTTGGTGAAATAGACCCTCTTACCTGCCTCAATCATCTCGGCGGGAGGAGCCGGTGCCAACTCCCCTTTGGCAAAGCCTTCCGGAAGATCTTCAGCATGACCCAACTCCATCCCACTTGCGGAGAGGAGAAGTGCACCTAAGGCTGCTCCGATAATCGGGTTCGCCTTTACGTTAATACGAAGTTTGCTCATTGTTAACCTCACCACCTGTTCTCCCAGGTTGTTTGTAAGATTCAGGATTAGTCCCATGTCCGAGGATAGTATCCCGTGTGCCAGTATTCGAACAGGATCACCTTCCAAATTTCATCCGTGGTCAGGTGCTGTTCCCATGGAGGCATAACAGAGGCCCAAGGGAATCCTTCGTTCGGCAGACCAATTCCACCCTTAGCGACCCGCCAGAAAATAAAGGTTTCCTGCAACTGGGCGATAGTTCCCGGATCTGTGAAGTTAGCAGGAATCGGATTGAACGCAAAAGCATGCAGACCGCGGCCGTTCAGGTTGTCACCGTGACAGAAGTGGCAATTCTGGAAGAATATTTCACCACCTTCTCGCACGTACTTCAGATAACCTTCAGCCTTGTCGTCCCAAGGGTTGGCATTGGGGGCCATGAGTCTCCCCATGCCCTGCTCAACAATCAGCTTATTGCTGTAGGCCTGATCGTACTTGCCCTCAAGATTGACTCGGTAAGGATTCTGTGACGTCTGCAGGGTGTAGGTCTTGCCGTGCACCTTGGTGCTGGCGGGCGGTGCCGGGTGCACTGTCCGGAGCTCAATAGGCTCGTCGACACTGGGCTTCATGGTTAAGAAGGAGAAACCACCGATAAGGAGCGGCAACAAAATCAGGTACATGGTCCGGAGTGCCTTGTGGAAACCCGTATTGGCGTCCAGAACATTGAGAATCGGTTGCCGAAACTTCTTCCAATCTTCCTCATTCGCCGAAACCCACATAAACACAGCAACGAATGACACCGTTCCGTACATCGCCCGCACGCTGAAAGGAATCGGCGGGTAGATGCGGAACTTCAGATAGGTCTGGATAAACGCCCAAAACAATACGCCCTGCCAGAACCGAGGGAAGGCAATTCCCATTGAGTTGAGCAGGTAACTCAGGCCGGCGAAACCAGCCACAAACACAGCCAGCTCACTCAACACCTGCATGGGCATGTAGCCCTCTACGAGCCTGACGGTGTTCGAGGGAATGACTCCGAAGATCATACCGATCAACATGAGCAGTCCCAGGACCCCAATCAGTGCCCCGACTGACATTAATGCTTTCATGTCCTCATCTCCCTTTCTTCCGCAGTAGCAATCAGATACCTAGGTCCTCGCAGTTAAGAAGCCTTTGGGGGCTCTTTCCCTTCTTGAACTTGCGAGAGGTAATCGACAAGCTTCTTGAGTGCGCCGGCGCTCAGCTTTTGTCCAAACACCTTGGGCATGGTGTTGTCCGGAAAGCCCTTCACAACATAGGCGCTCGGCTCAACAATAGACTCCATGATGTAATCAGGGACGCTCTTTGCCTTGCCTTTGTAGTCTTTGTCTTTGATCCTAAGAGGAGCATTCGTACCTTCGACCAACTTCGGACCGATCGTTCCAGTCGCACCAGCGATACCAGGGATCGTGTGGCAGGCCACACATTGCCCCTTGGCAAAAATCTGATCAACTGGCTCAGTCCCGTCAGCCATCAAGGCGCTGGCTCCAGGTTTTGCATCACCCTCTGTTGGTGGTTTGGGGCGATCCGATTCCGGGATGAACTTTTCATACGATTTTACAATTTCGTCGAAACTTGGAGCATCACGCCCCTCGCGCAGATACAACCAAGTGTCAACAGCCGCTAGCTCAGGGAGAGACAAAGAGATCGGTGGCTTGTGAATGGCGGGCATAGGACTCACTTTGTCATTCGTCCCCTTTACGCCGTATCCCGCGACAACGAAACAACTCGGACACGAATGGGATTCTGCGATGTACTCCTGAGCGTTTTCAGCCGTTCCCGAACCAGGGAAAGCCTCTTTTTGATCAAAGTCACGCGCAGCCGGGTTTCCCTTGTGGTATTTGGGATCTTCGATCTGAGTAGCAGCCCGCTCAGGCAAACCGTCAAGGTTTGGGGCTCGCTCACCCAACATACCCTTATGAAAAGCATGGCAAAGCGGACACTGACCTTTACCAATCGCACCCTGAACCTTGTTCTGACCGACGCCGCCGAAAATGATCTTTTCACCCTCGTCAGCTAACTCGGTCTGCGGCATGTTGCTGAAATCTTTTTTCTCTTCGATTGGCGGGAATCCACCCTCCACCTGAGGCAGCCAGTTGCCATAGCCCGAGAGAGCGGCGGCGATAAAGAACATGAACCCGCCAATTTTCAGCAAGGCGCTGATATTCGTAAAATAGAGCGCCATCATGAATGTCATTGATGTGATTAAGACGAGGGAGACCGGCAAAAGTCTCGACTCGGCAAAGAAATTCATCGAGTAATTGGCGATGGCCATAAACAGAAGCATCGCGCCGATAATACCGATAAAGGTTTTGAATACCGCACGTTTGTTTGCAACAGGATCCGAAATAGAGGCCTTAAAATAAAACATAAGGCCCACCAGGATCCCCAATGCAGGCCAGCCCATCGCCAAGGCCGCTTTAATGAGTTCAATCACAGCTCAAACCTCCTGCAGGAGGGGAAGGCTCTGGGCTGCGCGAGCACCCCAGACACCTTCCCTCATTGATTCATTTCTTTCGCTCTGATTAGTGACCAACTGCCGGCGCTGCTGCCCTTCCAGGGACAGCTGCCTTCGCCTCAACCGGCGCTTTCTTGGCAGCAAGGGCTCCCAACCAAAATACGAACATAATTGAAATCCAGAAGAACAGTACGTTGGCCGAAATCATGTTGGCGGCAAATCCGACCGTGTGCGTATAAGCCCAGGGTGAATTGTCGCGCATAATTTCATTGACGTGCCAGAACAACCGGACTGAAGACCTGATGTACCCCATCAGACCCATCATCCACGTAAAGGCGGTGGCCAACATAATGAGCGCATATTGAGACCGGGCCGAGATCTTTCCCCACTCGATCGGCCCCATCTGCTTGGCACCTTTCATCATGACGCTGTTAAGCGCAAACATGAAGAACAGGCATGACAACGTCGTGGCTACCTGCGGAACGGACAATCCGACGCGTACGTTGGCTGGAATATAGTAGCCATATATAGCCAACATAATGATATTGAGGTAGGCGAAGAAGAAGAAACATCCCATGAAGATGTTGCCGAACTTCGACCATGACACTGTAGAAACTTTATTGCCTCGCATGTACCACACGAAGCTCAGAACCGTTGTCGTGATAATCACATTGATGCCGCCGTTTTTGGCCGACATAACCCCGTAATTACCGAGCACCGGGTGCTGCTGACCACCCATCGCCTTCAACTCCGCCGGAGTCATGACGATGGTATGCGGGGTGATAAAGACCAAAAATCCGCAGGTCAACAAAAACACGAGATACTTGATGTAACGTTGATATTTTTCCGCCCCACGCATCCGTCCAAGCGCCTGCCACAGGTAGTAGTTGGTGCTCAGGAACAGAATTCCGATCATGGTTGCTTGAATAATGAACAACCAGGCCAGCAAACCACCCATCAACGTAATGCCCATCTGCTGCCGATAGGCATACACCTCGCGCATCAACCAGTAACCGGCAAAGGGCAAGGGAATCAGGAACGCCACGCCGAGCGCCATGGCAATGTAGCCCATCCAATCATAGTGAGCACGCTCCTCATCAGTCTTAGCCGACAAGAAGCGGTAGGCCGCATAGGCTGCCACGACACCACCACCAAATGCCATGTTACCCAAGATCCGGTGAAGATTGAGCGGGTTCCACAAGGCCGTATGAATCACGTGCCAAATGTTACCAAGATACCGGCCCTGCTCATCGACCCCGGCAGGCGACATCATGAATCCGATCCAGGAATTCGCCAGGAACATCAAAATCGTACCGATGACGTTCAAGACAACAGACATACTGAGGTGAATCCATTTCAGGAATCCCTCTTTCATCTTGTCCCAGCCGTAATAGTAGATGTAGAGAGTCCCGCTCTCAGCCACGAACATCAATGCATAGATGTGCATGACCGGCCTAAAGATGCCCGACAAGTATTGGAAAAAAGCCGGATAGAGAGTCAGGAAGGTGAAGATCAGAATACCCCCGAGAATGGCGGTCAGAGAGTAGGCCGTCAGGCTGATCTTAATAAAGTCGTAGGCCAGCTGATCGTAGCGCTTGGCCATCGCCTTATCCTTGGTCACGACTCCCATAAATTCGATGACCATACAGAAAATAGGAACAGCCAAGACGAAGCTTCCATAATAAAGGTGCTGCTGGTTGGCAAACCAGAGAAGGACGCGACTTTCAAAGTTATATCGCGGATAGTCCTTCTCGCTGTCCGTTGTCTTGGGGGCCGGCGGACCCGAGACAATCCCTTCCGTCTTGTAATAAACGTCCTTACCCTTCTCAACCTTTGCGTCACCACCCTCTTTTTTCACGCCGGCAGCAGGAGCGCCGCCGTCGCTGGCAAGGGCAGGGATCGCAACCAGAATAGGCATGAGGAGGAGGCCGATCATTGCGCACAGCGCCATGATCGACATCAACTTCGTGCGGGTTACAGAGCCCATGGGTTACCTCCTTGATACATCGCGTATGTGAACAACAACTTCAAAGCCTTGCCTCCGAACAATTACTTTCGAAGGAGATACCAAAAGTCCAAGCCCTGCGCATCCATCAAAAAGTGGTCAACGGCTGCAAAAAACGAGACGCAGATCAGCACGGATACGACGACATACACAATTGTTTGGCCCATCTCAAACCCCCCTCAACAAGATGAACAATTTCCCAGGCCAGAATACCGGATCAACAAGGGCATTGAATGCCGGCGAACCAATAGAAAAACCAAAGACCCACTGCACAGGTGATGTAGAAAAGCATTCTCGCGACCTTAACCTTGATGTCATCCTGAGCAGCTTCCATCATGATTCTCCCCAACGGTTTAAGTACGTATTTTAAATTGACACACCAACTGGGCTGTGTTAATCAAAATCCCTCACTCACATGATTTTTAAAGGGATTTTTATGGCTAAAAATTCAAAAGTGTTCGACATTATAGTTTTGGCTGGAATGGTTGTCAATATCATTCTGGCCGTGTTTCTGATCCTTTACTACTTCGATTTCCTGTGATTTTCTCCGTCCCCACCCCTCCAGACGACCGGCCATTCTCTGCGCTGGATTGAGCGCAACGAAAGCCGATAGTTTCATCTCGAAAATCCTGCATCATCTTGCTGCGCGCGGTAATGCGTAAGTCCGATCCCGAACTGGTATACGCAGCCCCGCGCAGCACCTTATAGGTTCCATATTCAGGACTTTCCGGATTGCGGTCTGATGCCGCAGCATAGGCTCCCTCAAGGTACCAATCGTTCACCCATTCCATAACATTGCCCGCACCATCCATGACCCCATAGGGACTGGCATCACTCTTCACCCGGCCCACCGGGGCGGCCACTTCAAACCCATCGTCCACACGAGCCCAATTCGCCGCATTCGGCACTTCCACGTTCCCCCATGGCCATAGTCGACCGTCGGGCCCGCGCATGGCCTTCTCCCACTCCGCCTCAGAAGGCAACCGCCTTCCGCGCCATTCACAATAGGCTTTCGCATCCTCCCAGGAGACATAGACCGCAGGCTGATTCGCACCTCGCATACGCAACGTATTTTTCGCATACCGCGGGGGCGGTCCGGATTTTCGATGCCCGGTTGCCTTCACAAACGCAGCATATTGCGCGTTAGTCACCTCATAGCGATCAATCAGAAACTGGTCGAGGAAGATCGTCCGCTCAGGCTGCTCGTCGAACCCTCCTCGGTTGGTCCCGAGCACAAAAGGCCCCGCAGGAATCACGACAAGTTCTTCCTCAAGAGGCTCTTCGGAGGAAGCTGACTCCAGACCAGAGGTTCCCTGATCCAGATCGGCCGGCCGAGGCTCAGATTCAAATGGAGTGGACACCGTCCCGCGAAGAATTGCAATGATGGGCAAGCTGGCTGCAAACAGCACCACCAGAAGAAAAATCACTTTGAATCGCGTTTCGA
>JBEIQG010000090.1:0-13388 GCA_040376625.1 Nitrospira sp.
GGGATCCTTGTCCAGGATGTTGCTGAACAGATCGTCGATGTCGTCTTCGCCGCTGTCGGCTTGCGCGGTGATCTCGTAGCCCGAGGCGGTCGTGCCCTTGGCATAGCCCGAGATGCGGCCCGAGGTGTAGGCACGTTGCTGAAAACGTCTGCCAGCGGCGTTCTCAGTCGCGCCTCTCCCTGCGACGTACCCCGGGGGTACGCCTCACTCGCGTCGGCTCCTTGCGGCCTTGCTGGGCGACCGTTTTGAGCAACGTGCTCCTATCGAACGGGGCTCGGACGATCACGGTTCAATGTTACGCGCATCATAGTGCAGATCACAGTCGATCTCCGATGTTGACCAACACTCTCCTGCATCGCTAAGATGCGCCCTTCTTATGACTACCTATCGTGATGCCGGTGTCGATATCGATGCGGGTGATGAATTCGTCGAGCGGATCAAGCCGCATGTTCGGGCGACCTTTCGCCCGGAAGTGATGACCGATCTGGGCGGCTTCGGAGGCCTGTTCCGATTCCAGGCGAATCGCTACCAGGACCCGGTGCTCGTGTCGGGGACCGACGGTGTCGGGACCAAACTCAAGATCGCCTTCCTCATGGACAAACACGACACGGTCGGGATCGACCTGGTGGCGATGTGCGTCAACGATATTGCCGTCAGTGGCGCGGAGCCGCTCTTCTTCCTCGACTACTTCGCGACCGGGAAGCTGTCATTAAAGACAGCCGAGGCCGTGGTCCGTGGAATTTCCGACGGTTGCCGTCAGGCCGGCTGCGCCCTCATCGGTGGAGAAACTGCCGAGATGCCGTCCTTCTACGCGGAAGGGGAGTACGACCTGGCCGGTTTTGCCGTGGGGGTAGTCGATCGCCCGAATATGATCGATGGCCGGCAGATTGTTCCCGGGGATGCCGTGATCGGGTTGGCCTCAACCGGTGTCCACAGCAACGGCTTTTCGCTGGTACGCAAGGTGTTGTTTGAGAAAAGCCGACTGACGGTCGAGAGTGTGATGCCGGAACTCGGCGGTGCGCTGGGTGAGACCTTGCTGACGCCTACGCGGATTTATGCCAAACAGGTGCTCTCGTTGGCCGAAGCATGCCCGATCAAGGGGATCGCGCATATCACGGGCGGCGGCATTACCGAAAATCTGCCGCGGGTCTTTCCGGCCCGCTGCGGCGCGCGCATTCGACGAGGCTCCTGGCCGGTGCTGCCGATTTTTCAGACGATTCAGGAACGCGGGGGCGTGGAACTGAGCGAGATGTACCGCGTGTTCAATATGGGCATCGGGTTGATTCTGGTCGTGGCGCCGGAGCACGTCGATCGTGTGATGGCCAAAGCAGTAGAAGCGGGCGACCGGGCCTATCACATCGGCGAAATGGTGGCGCAGACGACGGACGAAGGCGTGGTCGAATATGTCGGGTAAATCACCTCGATTAGTGCGCCTCGGTGTGCTGGTCTCCGGCCGGGGATCCAATCTGCAGGCGATCATCGACGCGATCGAGGCGGGGACGTTGTCGGCCGAAGTCGCGGTCGTGCTCAGCAATAAGCAGGATGCCGGTGGCCTAGAGCGGGCACGAAAACACGGTGCTCCTGCCGTGTGGCTGGATCCGAAACCGTTTGCCGGCCGTCCCGACAGTCGAGAGGCCTACGATAAGTCGGTCCTTGAGGTGCTGCAGAAGCACGAAGTGGATCTCGTGCTCCTGGCCGGGTACATGAAAATTGTGACGGCGGTGCTGGTCAAGGCCTATGAAAACCGGATGATGAATATTCATCCGTCGTTGCTTCCGTCGTTCCCCGGCTTGGATGTGCAGAAAAAAGCCCTCGACCACGGGTGCAAAATCGCCGGGTGCACGGTGCACTTTGTGACCGAAGGAGTCGACGAAGGTCCGATCATCATTCAGGCGGCCGTGCCGATCCTGGAAGGGGATACGCCGGATAGCTTGGCTGCCCGCATTCTGGAGCAGGAGCACCGCATCTACCCTCGCGCGATCCAGCTCTATGCCGAGGGGAAGTTGCGGGTGGAGGGACGGCGGGTCTCGGTGGCGGAAACAGGGCAGGCGGCGACGGGGTTTCACAATCCCGAATAAATGCGTCCGCAGATCTGTAACTTCGTATGGAGACCAGGGCCGCGGTTGTGTATAATGCCGCGTGAGAGTTGTGGGGGGCTAGCTCAGTTGGGAGAGCACTACGTTCGCAACGTAGGGGTCGGGGGTTCAACTCCCCTGCCCTCCACCAAATCCTGCTTCGTGTTTTTCACTCCTCTCTGCTGAATGCCAGTTCTTCTCATCGGTATCGCCATGGAACTCTCCGCCTGTTTCTGTTTTCGTCGCTGAACTCAGTGGACGTATACGATCTCGACGCGGGACAGGAAGTCTTTCAAACCGTTGAGATGCTCGTGTAGCGCGGGGAGGTTGTGTGCCATGGCGGCCCGCTCAAGCTGGTCGCCGATCGTGCTGATTTGATCGAAACCATATCCGCCGCCGTCACCCTTCATGCGATGACCCAGCAGGCGAATCGTTTGGAAGTCGCCCTGCTTCAGACAGGATTCGAGGGTGACCAGATCCCGCTGCCGGTTGGCGAGGAACCCGGGGATGATGGCTTCAAGGCTGTAATCAATGCTGACGCGGATCTTCTCCCGGCCCGGTTCAGCAGGAGAGTGCATTATTGCGCCCGTGTCTTTTCGTAGGCTAAAAGCAATTCCAGCAGCGTGGTTCGTTTCAGCGGCTTCGTCATGTGTGCATTGCATCCTGCCTCAAAGATTCGCGCCGACTCTTCTTTCAGGGCCAGAGCCGTGAGGGCAATGATTTGAACTGCGGGGAGGCCCTGTTCCTGCTCCCAACGTCGAATGGTCCGTGTCGCGGTGATGCCGTCCATGACCGGCATCTGCATATCCATCAGGATGAGGTCATAGTGTCCGTTTTGGAATTTCGCGACGCCGATTTGCCCGTTATCGGCCAGATCTACTCGATGGATGGTGTTCTTCAGATAGGATTGGATCAACACCTGATTGTCCGGCGAATCCTCCACCAGCAAGATCCGCAGGGATCGTCCTTGAGGTGCGGCCGGGAGGGCGGCGCCTTGAGGAGAAGGCGAGAAGCCGCTCTTGCTGCGGCTTAATGCGATGCTGATCGTTTGCTGAAGGTCGGAGCGCCGAATCGGTTTGACCAGGTAGCCTCCCAGGCCGAGGTCGTAGGTCTTGGCGATGTCGTCGGCCCACCGGTCGGAGGCAAGCATGATGATCGTGAGGTGGCTCAGCCTCGGATCAGCATGGATGCGCTCGATGACCTCAAACCCGTCCATGCCGGGCATCCGGCAATCGAGCAGGAGCAGGGCGAACGGGGCGTCGGACTTCAACGAAGTTTCCAGAGCCTCCATGGCCTGTTCGCCGCTGTCGGCTTCCACCACGGTTGCACCCCACCCGAACAACGTTTCGCGCAGGATCAGCCGATTGGTCGGGTAATCGTCCACGACCAGGCAACGAAGTCCGGCCAGGTTCATACTGCCCGACACTTTCGATGCCGGCGTGGCTGTTTGCACGCCAAGCTGGACCACGCAATGAAACGTGCTGCCTTCGCCGAGGGTGCTTTCCACCCAGATCCGTCCGCCCATCAGGGCTGCCAGCTGTTGCGAGATCGATAAACCCAGTCCCGTGCCGCCGTACTGGCGCGCGATCGTGCTGTGCGCTTGTGTGAACGTATCGAAGATGGCTTTGATCTTGTCGTGTGGAACCCCGATGCCCGTATCGCTGATCGAGAATCGAATCGCGCCGGGCGTCCGAAGCTCGGGATCGTTGGTGATACTCATGACCACCGAGCCCTTCTCCGTGAATTTGATCGCGTTTCCCAGCAGATTGAGCAGGATCTGGTAGAGGCGGTTGGGATCGCCGATGAGGTGGCAAGGGACATCGTTGGCGAGGTGGCAGACGAGCTCGAGGCCTTTCTCGTTGGCCCGCAACGCCAGCATCTCGCTGGTTTTGTCTATCAGCTCGGACAGGTCGAAATCGATCGAGTCCAGGTCCAGGCGGCCTGATTCTACTTTCGAGAGGTCCAGGATGTCGTTGATCAGGCTCAGCAGACTGGCTCCGGCACGGCGAAAGATGCGCAGATATTTCCGTTGCTCCGGCGTGAGGGTGGTTTCCCACAAGAGGTCAGCCATGCCGATGATGGCATTCATCGGAGTGCGGATCTCATGGCTCATGCTGGCCAGGAACTCGCTCTTGGCACGGTTAGCGACATCGGCGGCGTCTTTAGCCCGTTGCAGTTCTTCGACGCGGCGTTGCAGTTCTTTGGACACGCGCTGGAGTGCGCGTTCGGCACGCAGGCGCGCGGCCTGCTCGCGTTGCAGCGCGGAGGACGGCCGGGAAGCGGTGCGCGGGAGGCGTGCGGGAGAGGTTGAGGTGGTTCGTCTGGTTTCCGCGATGCGTTTCGCCATGTCGTGGTCCGGTCGTCTCAGTCCGGCATGACCGCCCTGGCTCGCGAATGGGTGAAACGATGATCGCGATGGCGGGAGGTCATCAATCTTTATGCGTATGGTGCACGAGTGTCAGCACGCCGGCTTGTTTGGCTCGATTGCGCCCTTCCTGCTTGGCCTGGTAGAGCGCCTGGTCGGCCGCCCTGATGAGATCGGTCGGCGCCGCAACGCGGCTGGGCACGGTGCAGGCGAAGCCGAGGCTAATGGTCACAGGATCGCCGTTCGGATGTTTCATTTCTACTTCACAGACTTTGCGCCGGAGCGTATCGGCGACCTGTGCCGCGCCGTCTACCGTGGTGCCGGGTAGCACAATGACGAATTCGTCGCCCCCGTAGCGGGCTACCAAGTCGCCGGGACGATTAACGTGGCTGGAGATCAGCTGCGCGACCTGGCGAAGACATTCATCTCCTGCCTGGTGTCCATGGCTGTCGTTGTAGGTCTTGAAGTAGTCGATATCGAGCATGATGAGCGAGAGCGGCGTCGATTCACGCGCCGCTCGGCGCCATTCCTGGTCCAGAAAGTCGTCGAACTGGCGACGATTGGTGATGCCGGTCAGGCCATCGAGGCACGAGAGCCGCAACAGCATCTGATTGGCTTCCTGCAATTGGCGCATCACTTCTAAAAGTTCCTGTTCGCGGGCGCGGCGCCGTTCGATTTCATGCACGAGGCGGAGCACGCAGCGAACGCGGGTCAGGAGCTCGATCTTGCTGATGGGCTTGGCGACGTAATCGATGGCGCCGGCCGCGAAGGCCAACTGCAGATCCACCGGATCGGTTTTCACCGTGACCATAATGATCGGGATGTCGCGATAGCGTTCGACGGCTTTGATCTGCCGGCAGGCTTCGATCCCGTTGGTGGAGGGCATGACGATATCCATCAGGATCAAATCCACCCGACCGGTCATTTGTCGCAGGCCGTCGAGTCCCAGCAGACGGAACGCCGCGGCGGCGGACTCCGCGACAAAGGTTTCTTCGTAACCGGCATTGGCGAGGATGGATTGGATCAACAGACGATCGTCCGTCGAGTCATCGACGATCAGGATACCCATGGTCAGTGTCCCCCTGAAAGTGTGTTGTAAGAGGATGCTAGCAGCTAGTCGGGGTAAACGCCAGGGTAATGCTTTTTGATGCAGGGGGTGCAGAGGCCGTGGCTGAATTCGGCCTCCGAATGTTGCTGGATGTATTCTTCCAATTGTTGCCAGAAGCCCTGATCGTTCCGGATTTTCTTACAGGAGGCGCAGATCGGCACCAGGCCTTTTAATACCTTCACTTCCCGCAACGCCTGTTGAAGTTCGCTGTTGCTGCGGCGAAGCTCCATTTCACGGGTTTTGCGGCAATCCATTTCTTTTTTGAGCATCAGCGCGGAATTCACCCGGGCGAGCAGTTCCACACTATTGACCGGCTTCGTGATGAAGTCCATGGCTCCGGCTGAGAAGGCCGCCTGGAGATCTCCCAGGGCCGTCTTGGCTGTGACGACGATCACGGGGATGTCCCGCAGGTTTTCCAGGCTCTTGATACGCTGTGTGGCGGCCACTCCGTCGATGCCCGGCATCAGAAAGTCCATCAGGATCAGATCAATGGAGGAGGCTTGCCCGTTCGACGGGGGATGATCGATGCCGAGGTGGCTGTAGGCTGAAGCGGCCGAGTCCGCGATGAGAATGTCCTGATGGCCGGCTTTGCTCAGAATGGATTTTAGCAGCAGCTGTTGGTCGGGAGAATCGTCAACGATCAGGATGCCCATGTGCAGCCTCGTCCGCGTGGTGGCATGTGAGCAGGTGCGATGCCTGCCGATCGGGCATGTTGAATGCGGCCCATACCCGGGGGCGGCATCGGTGTAATGCCACCCGTCAAAGCCGTATCGGCAGATTTGAGGAAGAGATTAAGAGTGGTGCCGCCGAAGCCGGCACGTCTAACTTTGGAGAGCGGTCTTCACCAGATCGCTGACGAGTTTGCCGTCGACGGATTGGCCGGCCAGGCGGGCCATGACGGCTTTCATCACCTGCCCCATGTCCTTGGGGGAGGTCGCGCCGGTTTCTTTGACGACGGCGTCGACGATCCGGGCCAGCTCATCGGAGGAGAGCGCGGCAGGGAGATAACTCTCTATGATGCTGATCTCCTGCCGTTCTTTCGTCGCCAGGTCCTGCCGGTTGCCCTTTTCGAACTGCTCGGCGGCTTCCTTGCGCTGCTTGATCAGTGTGGTCATGATCCGACTCATCGCGGCATCATCCAGGTCTTGTTTCAGCTCGACTTCCTTATATTGCACGGCGGCTTTAATCATGCGGATGACGTCCATGCGCAGCTGGTCTCGCGACTTCATCGCAGATTTGAGATCTTCGGTCAAACGGTCATGTAGCGACATCGGATTCCTTTCAGGAAGTGCCGGTTCTTCTCGCGGAGGATAACGCCTTTGCCGGAGGCAGTCAACGTGTGCGAGGCTGATGCGTTTTCATGTTGAGCGTCGCACAGCACTATCCCATAATGCGTTTTCAGGTTGTGCACAGACGGATGGATGGATCGATCGAAAGGGGGCAACATGGGGTACGGGAACGGCAGAGTCGATGTGGGGAGGCGCATGCTCGGGGTGTTGGGTGGGTTGGTGGCGGCAGGAGCGCTCGTGGCCGGCTGTGCGAGTGAGAATCCCAAACCCATGGCCCAACCTTCTTCAGAGCAGGTGAAAGGCAATGCTGACCGTGGGTTCGAGAGGCTCAAGCAGGAGGAACGGGAACATAAGCCGGCAGGAATGTAGCGGGAACACTCATCCTGGCTAGACTCGTTACGGGGCGACGCGAGAGTTTTTCCATGGGAGCAACGCCACCAGCGGTTTCACCAGCGGCAGCTCCCGCATGAGATGCCGTTGGGGCGGCGTTCCGATCTCTCGTGGCTCGCCGAATGTTCTGAGCAGGCTGAGGGCAATCAGCAAGCGTAGCGTCCCGGAGAGGCAGAATAGAAACGGCAGGTTGGACGCCGGGGTCAGTGCCCAGGAGCCGAGCGAGACTTGAGAAGGGAGGAGCGTGGCCAGCCAGCTGCCTGTCAACGCTCCGATTCCCCAGCCGATCGCGCTGGTGGCATTGGCCAAGGCGACGCCGCGAGTGCGCTCGTGCGGGCGAAGCGAATCGAACACATAATTTTGGAGTCCGAGCGACAGTCCTGCCCAGATCACACCACCGAAAAAGTTCAAGGTCAACAGAAACAGGTAGTCTTCGCTCAAGAGGTAGCCCATCGGGAGGAGCGGAACCGCCAGGCCAGTGGCCGTGAGCAGGGTCTTGTTCCCGTACCGATCGCCGATCTGTCCCCACGGTGTGAGGGTGAGGAATTGCGCCGAGATGCTGCTGGCCATCCAGCCTGCGTATTGCAAGTAAGACCAATGCAGATCTCGTAACAAGTAGACGACAAAGAACGGTCCGGAGATCAAGACCGAGAAATGCATGAGTCCTGAGAACAGCAGGAAATGCCGGAAATCGGGCGTGGCGCTCTGGGTGAGAAAATGCCTGAATCCGTGCGGAGCGTCGATCTGATGCACCGGCACCAGTTTGGAGAGTCTGGTTTGGCAGCGGGTTGCGCCTACTCGCGCAGCAGCCGCGCCTAGAAAAATAATGAGGAACCCGATCCAGCTGAGTTCCCATTTTTGTCCCAGCGTCAGGACCATTCCGGCAATTCCCAACGCAACGAAACTCGTGACTGCCGTCATGCGGGCTCGCTGGGCAAAGTAGGCGCCACGACTGCTCGTCTCTACGACATCGACCAAGAGGCTATTCCACACCGGGGCCGTAGCATGTCCACAGGCAAAGTACAGCATGGCGCAGCCGATCAGCAGCCAGGGCCCATGTTCGGGCAGGAGCAGCGGCAGTGACAGGATCGGCAACCAGCAGAGGGCCTGTGCCCAGCCGCCGCCGATCAGGAGTTGTGCAGGCATGCGGAGATATCGGAGCAGTTTCACGGATAGGAGCTGCGCCACCATGCCGACTAATTGAGGCAGGGCGGACAAGATGCCGATATGCAATGGAGAAGCATGCAGAAACAGGGCAAAGGCCGAGAAATAGTTTTCCCCTCCGCCCTGCGCGGCGGCTTGAAAGGCCGCATCGCGGACACCGTACCGGCGACTCTCAGCTCTGATATCTTCTTCGGACGACTGTGTAAGATCGACCGAAGGCTCAAGGGGGTAAAGGGGAAGAGATGCCAGTTGCTGGGGGGCAGGTTGGTTCATGAGGTCGTGGATGGAACTAAGACGAACAGCATCATACGTGATGGTTTTCCGGATTATATCAAAGCAAGTCGAGATGGGAGAGGTTTGGAGTGAATCCCTGCAGGCCGGTTGACCCCCTCCTCCACAGTGAGTACGATAATCTTATGTATCTCCGGATATCAGCCGTCTGCGGCCAGCCAGCCAAGAAAATGAACGGCAGGTGCGTCATCTGCAGTCTGATCGTTATGCTGTTTGTGATGGCCGATCTTGGATTCACCGTTGCGATCGTGGAAGGCCGAGACTTGATGGTGCCGAAGGAGCAGGCCACCACCGAGTTTGAGCCCACGGAAACTCCGTCGATGGATGTTCAGCAAAAAGGGGTTCCTCAATCGCTCTTTACCTGGATCAAAATGGCTCGCGGTTACGAGGTGGAGTGGGACACCTTCGGAAGAAAGGGCTGGTATACCCAGGATCCGCGCTTGAAGCCCATTGCTCCGGGAACCACGCTGTTCTCACCGGATACGCCGGCAGTCTATATCGTCTTTGAGGTGGCTCCGCTTGAGGACCCGGCCCAGTTTGCCGCTCAGGTATTTCCCGTGGGCGCAGACGGAAAAACGGGAGATCGTGCGATCGTGACCGACAGTCTGGAGGTGCCGGGGCACGAACGGTATGGCTTTCTGGAGCTGAGGAAACCGTCTGATGAATGGCCGCAAGGAAAGTATCTGGTCAAAATTTACATTACATCGTTGGGGCAGCAGCCCTTTCATGCCGTGAATCAGGTCGGGACCATGCGTTTTACCGTGACCGACCAGCCGCCCGCGCCTGTGCCGTCCGACTCCACCGCCCGTTGAATATCCCACGTCGCTTGGTCTACCTTCACTCACCGCCTCTTGAGGGCGCGGTGCGATCATCTTACCCGGGAGCAGGTGCATGAAAGAGACCGATGCGGAGAAACTGGCGCTGTTGTACGAGCGGTTCTGTGATGTCTGCCTGGTTGAGAAGGAAGTGTGGACTGAAATCTATATGCCGCGGACGTTCAAGGACGGGACCGCGGTTCGAACCAATCTGCAAGACAAGTATGACGTGATCATTGATGATCAGGCGGTGGAAGATGCCTTGGAGGCCAATATTCCCCTTGGGAAGGCCGCACTCAGTGCGGCCATCCAAGAGTATCGAACCCATGTCACTTTTGTGAAGAAGGCTTAGCCGGTTAGTTCTTCGCGAGAAACCGTTCCACGTCTTTCACCACTTCGTCAGCCACCGGTTTGGTTCGATGGTGGTAGCGCGCGACGACGTTGCCTGAGCGATCGACGAGATATTTCTGGAAGTTCCATTCCACTTCACCGGGGAATGGGCTCTGCTCGGTGAGATAGCGGTAGAGGGGATGTTTGTCGCTTCCCTTCACGCTGATCTTGCTGAAGAGCGGGAAGCCGACACTGTACTTGGTCAGGCAAAATCCCTTGATCTCCTCGTTCGTCCCCGGTTCTTGCTGGCCGAAGTTATTCGCAGGGAAGGCCAGAATCTCAAAGCCCTTGTCCTTGTATGTCTCGTACATTTTTTCGAGGTCTGAATACTGCGGCGTGTTGCCGCAGAAGCTGGCGGTATTGACCAGCATGACGACCTTTCCTTTGTATTGGCTCAATGAGACGGGTTTACCGTCGATATCGTCCAACGTGAAATCATAGACCGTAGACGCTTTTGCCGCCATGAGTGCCGCTCCCTGTTCCGCCGCATCGACCGAACCGAGGCCCGTTGTAATGGCGCCAAGCCCGAGACCCACTGCGAGTCCGAGGATCAGGACCTTCCATGAACAAGTCGGTCGAGAGATCGGCATATAAGACTCCTTGGTTAGAGACGTTCCAACGCTGCGACACGCTCTTCAATCGGAGGATGTGTCGCGAGCAAATGCATAAAACCGGAGGTGTTGCCGGATATCTTCATCGTGGCCAGGGCATCCCGGGTGGAATATTCGAATTGGGCCCGGTTCACCCAGCGATCGATGGCCTGCAACGCCTTGATCATGGACTCCTTGCCGTACACTTTTGCCGAGAAAGCGTCGGCGGCATATTCCCGTCGCCGGGAATGCCAGCTGACGACCAGCATGGCCAGCACGGACAGGACCACCTGCAAGAAGATATAGACCACGAAACCCAGGATCGGGCTGCCGCCCTGGCTTTCTTCCCGATCACCGCCCTGTGGCTGGGCGACCATTTGATACACGAAATTGCTGATGTAGTGGACGAACGTGTTCATCAAGCCGGCGAGCACCGTCGTGGAAAACATATCGCCGTTGAAGACATGCCCCATCTCGTGGGCGAGCACAGCCTTTACTTCGTCTTCCCGCAGGTTGGCCAGCAGCCCGGTCGAGACAGCGACCATGGCGTTATTTTTACTCGGTCCCGTGGCAAACGCATTGGGGTCAGGCGATTCGTACACCCAGACTTCGGGCATGGTGATATGGAGCCGTTCGGCAATCTCCCGCACGGAGCCGTAAATCACCTGTTCCGCGTTTGTGCGGGGCTGCGTAATCTGAACGCAATCCAGCATGGCGCGGGCCATCTGTTTTGAAAAGAGCAAACTGATGAATGCGCCGCCGAAACCGATGACCAGCGACCAGACCAGTAGTTCCTGACTGAAGGCTCCCCGGACATCGATGCCGAACGCCGGCAGGACCACGTTGACCAGCACCCTGACCGTAATCGACAGGGTGAGATAAATGAGAATGTTCGAAATGAGAAGCAGCCCGATACCCTTCAACGACTTCATATCTGTCCTCCTTGGAGGTCCGTTCTCCTCGCTCGCTTGTTCTACGGAGAGGAACGAACCTTGGATGTTATTATACCGGATCCTGAGCTGATTATTGGCCCTTGGGCAAGGTGATTTCTCGTGTCTCGGTGTGGAGAGATAATACCAGGTTCCTGGTCAGTCAAGTCGCCGGCTCGGTTGACCGGCTCCGCGGCCTTCTGCTAGAACCGTTGCCTATGAGCAGAGCCTCTGGTTTTCTGCAGTTCGGGTTTGTTTGCGCGCTGATGTGCGGCACGGTCATCGCCCCTGCGCTTGTGCATGCTGCCGAGCAAGCACCTCAGGTTCCGCCGCTTCAGGTGCCGGTTGATCAACTCGACGGCATTCAGCGGGCTACCGTCATCCTCGACAGTTACTCCTATACGCCCGGTCATTTGATCGTCCAGGCTGGAAAGCCGGTTGAATTGCTCCTGACCAGCATCACCACGATCACCCCGCATAACTTTATCCTCACCAACGAGGCTGAGGGGTTATCGATCGAACGAGATGTGTCCTCGGGCCGTACGGTCACGGTGCAGTTTACCGTGAGGAAGCCCGGTCGGTATCCCTTCTATTGCGACAAGAAGCTCCTGTTCTTTCCGAGTCATCGGGAGAAGGGCATGGAAGGTGTGCTGGAAGTTAGATAAGAAGGTGGCCCCACGGCTATCGACTCCGCAAGACACGAACTGCTCCACGGTATCCTCAAGCAGGTTTCCCGGTCGTTTTATCTGACCCTCAACGTGCTGCCGGCGACGGTGCGCGACCAGATGGGGCTGGCCTATCTCTTTGCGCGTGCCGCCGACACGATTGCCGATACCGACCTGATCGACCGCGAGCAGCGACTCCGCTACCTCAACCAGTTTCGAACGCAGTTCAGTCCCGGCGTTGCGACGCGGAGTGACGTGCACGCGATTCAAGCCGCCCTAATTCCTCATCAAGCCGACTCCGCAGAACGAGTGTTGCTCCAGCGGCTGGAAGACTGTTTGACGCTGTACGATCGATTCGATCCAGCCGACCAAGAACGGATTCGGTGGCTGATGGGGGTATTGCCGGACGGGATGGCGATGGATCTTATGCACTTTCAGGGCGATTCGTCTCAGGACCTGACGGCGTTTCAGACCCTGGACGAATTGGATCGGTACACGTACTACGTCGCCGGTTGTGTCGGTGAATTCTGGACTCGAATGGTCTGCGCACACTGCCCGTCGATGTCGGATTGGGATGTGAAGAAAATGTCCGCCATCGGGGTGCGATTCGGCAAGGGGTTGCAGCTGACGAATATCGTGAAGGATATCGCCCGGGATCTGCATCGTGGACGCTGTTATGTGCCGGAACCGCTGCTACGCGAAGTAGGTCTGACGCCGGCTGATTTGCTGAATCGGGAGAACCTTCCGAGATTCAGGCCGGTCTTGATGCGATTGATCAGGTTGGCCATAGAGCATCTCGATCAGGGCTGGATGTACACGATGGCTCTGCCACGCCTCGAAATTCGTCAGCGATTGGCCTGTATGTGGCCCATTCTGTTGGCGGGTGAAACGCTGAAACGTGTGGCCGCTGCGCCGGATCTGCTGGACCCGTCCGTTAACGTCAAAGCGCCGCGATCCGTCGTCTATCGCGTCATGGCGATGACCACCTTCACGGGCGGTTGCGGATACGTCGGGACGGCCTACTGGGGGCGCTTGCGGAAGCAGATCGTCTAGTTTGCCCGTATGCCTTTTTCTACGACCGAAGAAGTTCCGCGACTCCTCTACTTCTTCTGCGGCTCCAGCAACTTCTCGCCCTTCTTGAACACCGCATAGATCGCTTGCGACGGGCAGGCGTCCAGGCACAGTCGGCAGCTTTCCAGGCAACGGGAAGGATCGAATTTGTAGGGCGGCGTGGAGAGCCAGGCGCTGGTCGGGCAGATGGGGACGCAAATGGCTTGATGGGTGCAACGGTCGGGATGTCGGACCAGGTGATCGCGA
>JBEIQG010000111.1:0-11791 GCA_040376625.1 Nitrospira sp.
ATCCGCGCGGGAAGCGATCCAAAACAACCCCTTCGAGCGGAGCACGCCCGGCCAGGGCTCCTGTAGCCATTCCCACAAACGCAACGGATGAAAGGGACGCCGCGCCCTATAGGCGAAGCTGGTAATCCCGTATTCATCGGACTCGGAACCCTCTTCGTCGCGTAACGTTTTCATCCACCCCGCCGCCTGGCTGGCCCGCTCAAAATCGAATGCCCCTGTATCGAGAATGGCGCGTAATTCGACCTGTCCCTGGCGAACCGGAAGGCAGACCGCCTCAGGATTGAGCCTGGCGAGGATCGCCCCAAGTTCAGCCAACTCAGCATCCGTCACAAGGTCGGCCTTATTGATGACGAGCACGTTGGCGAATTCGACCTGATCAATGAGCAGGTCTGTGATCGTGCGCTCATCCTCTTCACCGAGGGCCAACCCTTTGGCTCGCAGAGCCTCCGCTTCCAGATAGTCCTTCAGGAAACTGGCTGCGTCGACCACTGTCACCATGGTGTCCAACCGTGCGACGGCCGAGAGGCTGCGGCCCTGCTCAGTTTCGAATTGAAACGTTTCGGCGACCGGCATCGGTTCCGAGATCCCGGTGGATTCGATCAGGAGATAGTCGAACCGGCCGGCTTCCGCCAGCCGGGCCACTTCACTCAACAGATCTTCGCGTAAGGTGCAGCAGATACACCCATTGCTCATCTCCACCAGCTTCTCCTCGGTCCGGCTCAGCGCTGCGCCGCCCTGCTCGATCAATCGCGAGTCGATATTGACCTCGCTCATATCGTTGACGATCACCGCCACGCGCAGACCTTCGCGGTTATGCAAGACATGGTTCAACAGGGTCGTCTTGCCTGCCCCAAGAAAACCGGAAAGCACGGTCACGGGCAAACGTGCCCCGAAACGCCTCTGACCGGAGACCTGCTGCCTCGCCACTTCCTTCTTCATACGTCACCTCCCTGCCTGAGCGGGATGCGAAAACAATCCGCCGATGACCTCCCCACAGCCCTCAGGGACTCACCGCACAAATTCGCAGCCTGCTAGTCCGACTCTGCCTCGTCTTCTCGCGTCCCGGCCTCCTGAGTGGCACGTGCAAATGGATCATCGAATTGCCGCCAACCCGCTTCACCCAGCAACAGCTCGGATGGAGTCAACAAACAGTCGCGCAGACGGCTGAACAACTCTTGCTGGTCAAGTTGATATCCGATACAGGCCAGCGCTTGACGCCGATCACCGAACTCCACGCTCCATTCCTTGTGAAGCTTGGCCTCGAAATCCGGATCGGTCGGCCATTGTTCACGAGGGGTCGCCGCCCACCAGTCGCCGAGGCATTCGTAATGGCGCACGCCGGCGGTCTGCGACCAGAGAAAGCACCGCTCGGGTTGGGATGCGAGCCAGAAGTATCCTTTGCACCGCTCCACTCCAAACCAGTCTTCCTCCACAAGTTGCCAGAAACGTGTCGGATGAAACGGCCTAGTGGCCCGGAATACACCGGTGGTCCACCGCGTCTGACTGAGCCGCGGGATCGGCCCCTCTTCAAGCAGTTTTACCCAACCCGGCTGGAAACTGATCGTCTCAAGCGCGCTGGACCGGCAGCTGAGCACGTGATCCACGACCCGCTGCCCACTGGATGCCTGCAATACATCGACCTCTGGATTGAGCCGTCGCACGAGCGCCGTCACGCGATGCTGTCGAGAGGAGCTCACTCGCTCGCTCTTGCTGATCACCACGAGCGTGCTGTATTCGACCTGCTCCACCAGGAGTTCCGATACGGTACGCACATCATCGGTCCCGCCGCTCAGTCCTCGGCTATGGAGGTCCTCTGTGCTCCGCACGTCCGTCCAAAACGATTCCGCATCCACGACGGTGACGATGTGGTCCAATCTCGCCAGATCGCCCAAGGGTGCCTGCGCAGCCAGCGCCTCGTTAAATAGTTCAGCTACCGAGACAGGCTCCACGAGTGCCGAACATTCGATGATCAGACGGTCGAATCGCCGTAGCCGCGCAATGGCGACCATGGCGTCGGCCAGGCTCTCGCGTAACGAACAGCCGACGCAACGCTGAACGAGTTCAGCCATGGATTCATTGAGATGAAACACTTCACACCCCGTCCCGCAAGAGTCATCGGCATCAAGCGACGCGTCGCTGCGATCATGCACCAGCACGGCGAGTCGAATCCGCCCCCGCCCTGCCATGACCCGGCGCACGAGGGTGCTTTTGCCCGATCCGGAAAACCCGGTGACCACGGTTACTCTCAACGGCACTTCATGGTCTCCCTGCTTCAGACCAGTGTCATTTGGTGCGGACAACACGTTTCTTCCCTCCGTTACTCTGCTCCGATACCGCCCCCTGAATGGCCATGCGAGGATCGGTCCGGCCTTGCAATCGAAACCACACGCCTCAGCTTCCGAACTGGCCGACGATTTACTGCCCTCCAGAACCTGCGTATGGCAGCAGCGCCACCTGGCGCGCCCGCTTGATTGCCTGCGCTACCTCACGCTGTCGCCGCTGCGTGTTGCCGCTTAGCCGGCGCGGTATGATCCGTCCGTTTTCGCTCAGGAATCGCCGCAGTAACTCGATGTTCTTGAAGTCGATCGGTGTGGTGTCGTCGATCACTCGCCTTCGCCGCTCTGGAAACATATGCCCCCTCCTTCCTACCAACTCGACTTGCGAACTCCCGGAATCTCCCCGCGCAGCGCCAAGAGACGGAAATCGATTCGAGACATGGCGAAGCGTCTCAAATACCCGCGCACGCGCCCGGAAATGTGACAACGGTTTCGCACGCGAACAGGGCTGGCATTTCTCGGCATCGCGTTCAATCTCCTTCGCGCGTCGGCCTTCTGCTCTTCCGACATGGCCGGATCCTTGATGATTGCTTTGCACTCCTGCCGGGAAGTGACAAACTTGGCTACCAAGAGCTTCCGCTTCTCGTTACGCAAAATACTGCTGAGTTTCGCCATCTCTCCCTCCAATAATGATAGTGTCTTCGCTTTCGATGCCTGCATTCTCCTCAGAACGGAAACGTAATACCCCCGACACGCAAGATCCCCACACCGGCGTTCCGGCGAGTTCAACCAGTGCACTTCGACTATCCATGAATCCGGCTGTGTGACGGCACCCCCGCTGAACAGGGTTCGCCAACTATGACGGAAACTCTAATTTCTGATATCAGGAAGAAAGGTTGTGATCAGGAGGCAGGAGGACCGCGGGACTGGATGGCCGTCACGAACATGTTCAGGGGCATGTCAGACCGCAGAACGGCGGCCGCTCCCGCAACAAGATCGGAGGAGATCATGAATAGCTTGCCGCCGGAGAGTGACGATCCGGCCGCCCACTCGAGCCACACATGGATATCCCTCGCGGAATGGCCGGCATCGCCCCCGGCCATCGCTGAATAGTGATCCAAGAGCAGGTACGGCAGAGGCAACGCGGACAGCAGGTAGAGTCCGATGACCAAAGCCACCCAGATCAGTTGCTTGAGCAGATTACTCATATCGGCAAGCCAACCGCACGTCCTTATATGAGTCGGAAGCGAGCTTCGCACTTCAACGCCGCCTCGTCGAACGACTGAGCCCCTAGTCCAATCCAGTTTCCCTGTTGCACCGTAAAGCACTGGGCACAAGTCTGGTCATAGAAGGGCGACAATCCCATGATCCACTCCCGAGAGAACTCTCCCTGGTATTCCTTCGGCAAAAACGCCATGAAACCGGACGGTGCGGATTCAAACGACTTCGTCATCGCTTCTCCCATGCCAGACCCGCGACACGCCGGACTACTGTGTCGCGCGGGGCCCCGGCATAACCCCCTTCAATTCACGGATCTTGTCGGCAAGCCGAGTAATGTGTTCCGGGGTAATGTCCCGGAAGGACAGCATCGCATCCTCATGCCCGGCCTGTGCGCACATGGCCATGGTGTAACAACTCGTCCCGCCTCGAACAATCTTCAAGCACAAATTCGCCTGATGGCAATGCACGCCGATAAAAAGGCAGACGTCGATCTTGTTATGCCAAATCGTCAAGTTCGGATGGTTCGGATTGATTTCGAACTCCGGATTGATCTTCGGGTACTTGGGCCGATAGTCGGGCATGGGGATTAACATTGGTTTCTGATGAGCCCCCACGCTCTCTTTCAATGTATTGAAGAGGTGGCGTATCGCCTTTGCTTTTTCCTCGGCTGTGGGGGTCCATGCCCATAACACCAACGGGCCCGGAAAAATCGTCGGCACCTTGGCGCCCAAGAATCGCCGGGCTGCCTCCTCCATCGCCTGCTCTTCGGGTACGACGTACCCATGCACGATCGCCTCCCCTGGATTCGGCAATCGAATGCCCATGCTGGCCGCTGCCGGCGGCAAGAAATGTTCGGGACCTGGCCGCACTTCATAACGCATACTGAACTTCCTCGCATTCATCTTAATTGCAAATGATTTGCAATTAAGTTTCGCATCCTACATTGGCCTGCATAGAATTGCAAGCCTCATCTCCCGCTTACAGCACAGCGTCGGTTCAACAACGGCACTGTGTTTCGCTGCACCTCTCTCGTGCCACCATTACTCACGCAGATCGGCGGCAGAACGAACGCAAAACCAGTCTTCTCCCGTCATCGACCGCCCCATACGTGGCGATCAGATCGGCACCGGCCCGGCGCGTGGACCAGGCGAGACCCGCGCGCGGCCCGGCGTGGAGGCTCATTCCCACGGCTCCTTCACCAATTGCACCAGACAATCGACCGCCACGGTCGTGAGCGACCGCCCCTCCATCACGTTCGACCACACGGCTTCCCGCCGGATGACCGCCGGCACAATCTTGAATCCTTTGCGTTCCACAGTAGCCCGCATGGCCGGTGTCGGCCATTCAACGACTTGACTCCATAACACTCGCATGACCGGATGCATCCCTGTGGCCTTGAGGCTGGTGCACACCGCTGCCAACCCCTCCAGTGCCCAGATATCCGGCAAGGACGGTCGCACGGGCACGAATACTCGGTCGGCGCCGCGCAGAATGCTCGCCGTCATGTCGGACAACGTCGGTGGACCGTCGACGATCATCCATTCGAACATCGGCGCGAATCGGGGCACCTGCTCATGCACGATCGGCTGGATCTGGGAGCGGGCCACGACGCGGAACTGTTCTCCCCAGCGATGCGCCCATTCGCTTGCCGTACCTTGCACATCGGCATCGAGCAAGAGGACGCGCGCTCCGGTCTGCGCCAGGGCCACCGCCGTGGCGATGGCCAACGTCGTCTTGCCGGTGCCACCCTTCTGATGCACGAAGGCAATGGTCCGCATCACGACCGCTAGGCCTCGGCGGGCCGCTGATAAACAACCCGACCACCGACTATTGTCATCACCACCCGTCCGCGCAAATGCCATCCGGCAAATGGCGTATTGCGCCCCTTCGAGTGAAACTGCTCGGGATCGACCACCCATTCATGAGCACGATCCATGACAACGACGTCGGCCGGCGCTCCGGCCGCCAATGTCCCACCCGGCAATCCCAACAAGCCGGCCGGCTTGCTCGTCAAACATTGCACCGCCCGATCTAGAGACAGCGCTCCGCGCTCGACGAGTTGCAACGTCAACGCCAGCGCCGTTTCCAATCCCACGATGCCGAACGGAGCCCGGTCCATGCCCCATTGTTTTTCATATTCCGCATGCGGGGCATGGTCCGTGGCAATAGCGTCGATCGTGCCGTCGGCCAATCCCTCGATCACCGCAACGCGATCACGCTCTCCCCGCAACGGCGGATTCATTTTGGCATTGGGTCCCGATCGGCGCACCGCCTCGTCGGTCAACATAAAATGATGCGGGCAGGCCTCCGCCGTCACCGGCCATCCCTGCGCCTTCGCACGTCGAATTACGTCGATCGTGCCAGCCGAGCTCACATGCGCCACGTGCAACTTGGCTCCGGTCTCCCGAGCCAAATGTAAATCCCGTTCGACCATCCGGGTTTCGGCGCGGGAAGGAATGGCCGGCCATCCCAGTGCACGCGAGACGGGGCCTTCGTTCATGCACCCGCAGCCGGACAGGTTGAGATCCTCGCAATGATCGATCACCGGCAGATCGACTGCCGCAGCCTGCTCCATCGCCTGTCGCATGACACGGTCATCCATCACCGGCTTGCCGTCGTCCGACACGGCCACACAGCCGGCCAGCTTCAAGGCTGCCAGGTCGGCGATCTCCTGGCCCAGTGACCCTTGGGTGATGGCACCGATGGGATAGACCCGTGCCGTCCCGGCCGCTACGGCTTTGCCTCTGATCAGGGCCGTCACCGCCGGCGTGTCGTTGACCGGCTTCGTGTTCGGCATACAGCACATGCCGGTAAACCCGCCCGCCACTGCAGCGGCCCCACCCGTCGCGATCGTTTCTTTATATTCATACCCTGGCTCACGCAAATGCACATGGAGATCAACGAGGCCCGGCAACACCAGCAGCCCGGTGACGTCGACATACACCGCGTCGCATGGAGGGGGGACATCGGGCGACGCCACGGCGTCGATCACTCCATTCTTGATCCAGACAGCCGCTTCACCGTTCCATCGCCCCGGATCAAGCACCCAACCGCCGGCGAGCACCAGCGTAGCAGCTTCATCTCGGCGCATCGGACCGTTGACCGCCATCCCAAACCGATCTACACTCGCCATGCTTACGCGCTCTCGTCCACCTTAGCCTAAGGAGTTCCCCGATGAGCACACATTCCACTCATGCCCATCATCCCCACCGTCACACTCCAGGCTGCGGCCACCAAGCGGTTACGCATGACGGTCATACCGACTACCTGCACGATGGCCATCTCCACCATGTCCATGAGGACCACATCGATGAACATGTCCTTGCTGTCTCCAAAGAAAATCCCGCCACCTGCACCCCGGGGCATGCCTGCAAGGGACACGAGGCGGGACATCGCCACGGTGCGGGCTGCGGCCACCAGGCTGTTCCACATGGAGACCACGTCGACTATCTTGTGTCCGGCCACTTGCACTTTGCCCATGACTCGCACTGCGACGACCACGGAGTCCTGCAGCTTGCCTAGTGCTTGTTCCTCGACAGTGGGCGCCGGACTATTCGGCGCCCCGGGTTTCCCCGATCAGGCGCTCCACAAAACCCCTCACTGCGGCCGGCTGCATCTGATCCTGCGGTATTTCGACTTCGAGAAAGACCCCGTCCTGTAACGCGAACAGTCCGTGCGCGATGCGGTGGTGATCCTTCACGCCAACCCCGAATGCCAAGATAAAGGCCTCGCGACTCGCCGGATCCGCGCAACACAGTGAATATCCGGCTGATCGAATATTCGGGTGAAACCGGTCAACCTCCCCCCAATGCTTGGCATGATCAGCCGACACGTGGAGCATTCGGACAGTCGGCAACTGCTCGTGCCCGCGCTCCTCAAGCTCCACGATCTGCGCAAGGCAGGCATGCTTCTGAATATTGGGCAACGTCGAAACGACCACCAGCCCGCGCCGGAGTTCGTTCGCCGTGAGCGGCTTGTCGGCGAGTCGAGCGGCTGGAATGCTGAACTCAGCCGTCAACCGCTCTCCGCGAGACGGAACCCGTCCCCGTAGATAGATGGCCTTGTCTCCAAGTTGGGCCTGCCTGATCATCTCTCCGCTCCTTCACTGCTAATGCGGCAACATGGTCAACATCGCGATAGTCACCATCCCCGCGAGCATCATGGCAAACTGCCAGATCCCTTTGGCTGCTCCCATTCGCCCGTGCAGCCCCGGCACGAGATCAGCGAGGCCGATATAGAGAAAACTGGCGGCAGCCACACTCAGCGCATAGGGTACGATCGCTTCGGCATACCCCAACCCTCCATAGGCGACGACAACACCCACCAATGTCCCGAGCCCGGACAGCGTATTCCAGAAGAAGGCCCTATAGCGGGAAAACCCACTGGACAGCAGAATCGTGAAATCGCTTAACTCCTGCGGCACTTCATGCCCCAACACCGCGAGCGTCGTCACGAGACCAAGGCCCGGGGACGCGACACAGGCCGCACCGATGGCGATGCCGTCCGCAATGTTGTGGACCGCATCACCGATTAAGACCAGCATCCCGGTTTTTTTCTGCATGCCTGCTTCAGAGGCTATTCCATGGTGGTGATGGCCATGGCCATACTCCTCATGGCCCGGTTCCTCCCCATGCGCATGCCTCCAGATGACCGTCCATTCCAATACAAAAAACAATACGAGCCCGGCCAGGAGCGAAATCCCCACTTCATAAATCGAGATATGCTCCAGCGCCTCTGGAATCAGGCCGATGATCGCGGTGGCCAACATCGTGCCGGTCGCGTAACTCAACAGATAGGGCATGGCATGTTGTCGCCACCCGTCCGGGATGAACAGCACGACCGCGGCCGGCAGCAATGCACCTAAACTCCCGAGCAGGCCCATCAGAATTGCAAATCCCCACGTCGATTCGGCGGGAAGGGTCATCACTGGTTTTACTTCTTCCTGTGGTCGGCATATCGTTGTTCGCAGGGAGCCATCGGCAGGTCTCCCAGGAACCGCGACCACTCACTATGATTGGAGACCTCAACACCCTGCAATTGCGCCACTCGTTCAAGGCCGACCTGAAGATCACGAAGCAGATCAGTCTCATCAATGTCGGCCAGAGGGCCGGTCCGCAGCTGAGAAAAATGAACGGGATAGAGGCCTTTCAGTTCGCCGAGCGAACAGGTCAATGCAAAGCGATTCTGCTGCTTCGCGATGCGGGACTTCGACGGCATTGCGTTTCCTATCTCTCTGTCCACGTAGGCAGCGCATGACCGGTTAGGCTGATATCAGACAGGTCCGGAGCATTCGATGGCATTGCGCCTGATCATAGTCTCGCCCGATCAGGACCAGCGCCGGATCCGGCTCTTGCCGGAACCGAACCACGCCGATCCATCGAGTGACCGGGGAGGCATACTGAATTTCGTACAGATTCCGCTCACCGGAAAAGCGGCAGACCCCTTTCACTCGATCGAGACCAGCCGGAAGGTCAGCAAACCACCGGGCAAAACGGCCCCGATGGAGCGGCCTTGCCAGGGGAACCGTCGTCACCACCGGGTGCGCCAGAGCCGATGCAACGACGACACTTCCGACTCGCCGGCCTGCTGCCGGCCCGCGCCGCTGAAGCAAGAGCGCAGGATCTGCGGCGGCATATGACACGGGCCATAGCCTGGCATTCCCGTTGTCACGAATCAGTGCTTTTCGAAAGCGTTCCTGCGCTGCGGGGGAATAGAGGTCTTGCTTGTTCACGACCACTTCATCCGCGTACCGTACCAGCGCCGTATACCGTGGCCCAATGGGTCGTCCATCGGGCGGAACCGACGGTTCGATGACTGCGATCACTTTCTCCAGCCGCACTAGGACGAAACAGTCCGGGTCGGTCACCGCCTCGATAACCTCGTCCATCGCTGCAATGCCGGAGCACTCCAGCACCACCACATCGACCTGCTGTTGCACCACGAGCTCGGCCAGGCCATTCCCGATCCCGTCGCGTGCATCGCAGCACACACATCCGTTGGTGATATTCACCACGGCTGCGGCCAGCGGAGCCGCACGGGCTCCATCGATGCTGACCGCACCGGCTTCGTTCATCAACACTCCAACCTGTTTCCCTTGGGCTTTCCAGTAGGCCAGAAGCCGCAGGAGCAAGGTAGTCTTACCCGCACCTAACGGCCCGCCCAGCACGTACAAGGGCACTGCGGCCGATTCAGTCATCGTCGTGCGGTGGAAGTTCCTGCTTCACGCGCGGCAGGAGCTCCGCGAGGTTGCAGGGTTTGTGATTAAGATCGAGCTGAGGAAGGATAATCTTCTCCATGCCCAGCCGGCAGGCGCCGGTGCTGCCCGGTAACAGGAACACGATGGTGTCGCCGCACACGCCGGCATCGGCTCGCGATTGAATCGTCGAGGTGCCGATCTCCGCATAGCTGAGCCACCGGAACAGTTCGCCGAACCCCGGAATCGGCTTCGTGAACAGAGACCGGACGGCATCGGGTGTCACATCCCGCTGCGTCACGCCGGTTCCACCCGTCACGATGACGAACTCCACCTTGGGATCGGCGACCCATGCGGCAATCGTCGCGCGGATCGCCTGGAAATCGTCCTTGCACATTTTGCGGTCGGCGATCCGATGCCCTGCTTGCGCCAGCCGGTCCACAATCGTCTGGCCGCTCGTATCGGTCTCCAGCGTCCTCGAGTCGGACACCGTCAACACGGCGACTGCCACCGAAGCCCCTGCCGCTACACCCGTTGTCATGATTCCTTCTCCTCTTGCGCGGACAGCGCATCACGCACCGCTGCACACCAATGCTTCGCCTCAGACAGCCGCACGGCCCAACGCGCCCTGCCTTCCCGGTCTCCCGCCTCCGCCAACAGATGCACCATGGCCTCAGCCAACGCGGCGGCTGCTGCGGCATTCTCCAGGCGGCCAAATAACGTCTCGGCGCTCTGTGCCAGCTCCCAGGCCCCTTGGAACAGAATAATCAACGGCACGATCGAGGCGGAGCGGGCGGCCACACCGGGAACGATCTCAGCCGCCCCTTCCCCCGCACCCCGATCATGGCCGGATTGGACTAACTTCCGGGATTCGCCGGGACCTTCGCTCATCACAGCACCTCGTGCGTCGAGAGTTCGATCACTCTGATCTTCACCAGCCCTCGATCACCGAACGAGACGCGCCGCCATAGCACCTGCGCCCGGTAGCCCGGAAATCCGGCCAGGCATTTATACATGCGGCTGTACGTCTCTTTAATCAACAGGCGCGCAGCCGGATCGTCGACCAACGTCTGTCCTTTCCCGGCCGTTGATATCATGATCGTCCCTCCCTCATCGCGAGACACTCTTCCCGGCCTGGCGCCGATGTGCCGTTCGACGCTTCGGCCGCACGAGACAATGCTCAAGCCCTGTCAAAAACCGTTGCCAGGCCACTCGCCGGCCGATCACCACGATCTTGGCGCGCGATTGCCTGCTGCCGGTATAAGGGGTCATCGAAAACGAGCCCAGAATCCATTGCACCTCGTACAACCCCGTCTTTCCCGCCAGCCGGACAAACCCCTTGAGCCGCACGACCGACCGCGCGTATCGATGCAACCATGCTTCCATGCGAGCGGGATCCACCGGCAGGGTCAGCCGGAAGCTGCCGCTCTGATAACCGGTCGCCGAATCCTTGATGACACCATCAGTCACCGCAGATGCCCGGCGCGCGGCTGTCCGGTCGAGCAACTGCGAGGCGTTCACATCGGCATGGATGGCACGCAGGACCCGGGCCGCTGGATTCACCGCCCTGATCCGCTGTTCGACGACCGAGACAAGACCGGGAGCGATCTGGTCCAACTTGTTCAGAATGATCGTGTCGGCTTGCTGAAGATGGCGATCTGCGGCGGGCCAGTAGGCCCCGAGCTTCATAAATCCGGGGGCATCGACCAGCACGATGACGGATGCCAAGTGCGCCGCCTGCCCTACGCGCACATCTGCAGACAAGGCCCGCTCGACCCCGGTGATCACCTGCCCGGTGTCGGCCAGTCCGGTGGTCTCGATAAACACCGGCGCCCCCTCGGACTGCCGCACCAACTGTCCGACCTTCTCACTGAATTCGCCGGAGAGATCGCAGCAGATACAGCCGCTCAGCAGCGACTGTAGTTCGATATCGTCGGACCGGGGATGTTCACGCAGGGCGCTCCCGTCCACATCGACTTCACCGAACTCGTTCATCAGCACGGCCGGTTTCACGCCACGCTCCAACTCATAGGCCAGCGCCCGCTTCAGCAGTGTCGTTTTTCCGCTGCCCAGAAAACCGGCGATGACATAGATCGGAGAC
>JBEIQG010000025.1:0-24439 GCA_040376625.1 Nitrospira sp.
ACCTTCAGGACAGCGAGGTCGGTGTCCGGATCCTTGCCGACGACTTGCGCGAACAATTTCGTCTTGTCCGAAAGGCGAACCTCGACCTCCGTGGCATCCCCGACCACATGGTTATTCGTAATAATATGACCGTTCGAATCCACGATGACGCCGGAGCCGGAACCTGTGGAGTTCGGAACCCGCTCGCCGGATCCGTCTCGCGACTTACCCAGGGTTTGAATCGGGAAAATGCTTACGACGGAGGGTTTGGCTTCCTCGGCCAAGTCCGTGATTACGGTTTGGAGCTCTTCGAGTATGCGTAACCCGGGCGAATCTTTTGCGGAACTGGCTGTCAGCCACCCGGAGAAACTGAGTGCGAGAACGAGTGCTGTCGACAAGGTGGTCCGTGTCTTCATGCCGGGCGAGCTCCGGGGGCGAATCTCACAAATCAGACTGGCTTCAGAATAACAGATTCTTGAGCAGCAACGGAAGCGAGGAGACTCAGGCCGACTTGGACGCCGCCGATTGTTGGAAATGCGGAAGCCAGTGAGCGAGGTCGTGACGAAGGCCGACCAGAATGACAATGTCGTCGGGGCGGAGTGTCATGGAATCGGAGAGCGGGAGGAGGAATGGGCCCCGAAAGACCGCCACGATGTGGGTCGTCGGCGGCAGGTCGAATTCGCCGATCGGATGTCCGATGACCGGTGCGCCACGGGCGACCACCGCGCGTTCGATGGCGGCGTCACGCAGCCCCAGTTCGCGCTGCATGGTCAGCAGGTCCTCGTGGGCCAGTTCGATTTTGAGGTCACGGATATGCCGTTCGATCTGTTGTAAGGCGGCCTGTTGTCCCTTGATGCGATCGGAAGCTGTATGAATGGCAACTTCGAGCGACGAAAGCGTGGCGGGAGTGACCGACGGCATGGAACCGGAGGGTTTGGTTCCCAACTCGGCTATGCGGCGGCCGACCTGCCGATGGAGGCTGTGGATCTGATTCAGTATGGTGGTGGCCTGACCATGGAGCCGCAGAACTTGGACCTTGCGGTTCACGCGTTCCGCGATGGCGACAATCGTCTCGTAGAGTGCGCTGCCAGTGAGGAACAATTCTTTGCGGACGCGTGCCAACAACTCAAAAGACGGCATCTGGTAATGTCCGATAATATATATTATGTCAACTTGCTTGTCCGATTCGAGATTCCGTTCCGCTCCACAGCCGAACAAGATTGTCTTTGTGTCTGATCCAAATTAACAGGCTCACCACACAGGCAAAGCCGATAAACGTCCAAGACCGATGAAATAGCAAGGCCACGAGCGGAAACATGGCAAAAGCGAACAGTGCGCCGCCCGACGAATATTTCCATAGAAGCACGGCGCCGATCCACAATCCCATCAGGGTCAGTCCGATCCATGGAGCCACACCCAAGGCTGCGCCTAATGCGGTGGCCACACCTTTTCCCCCCTTGAATCCAAGAAACACCGAGTGCAGATGGCCGATGACCGAGGCCAGTGCGACCCAGAGAATGGCCGACTCCTCATGCAACAACATCGTGCCGCCCCACCCGGCCAACCAGCCTTTTCCGATATCGCCCAGCAGCGTGAGGATTCCGGCCTTTTTCCCGCTCACGCGCAGGACGTTCGTGAATCCCACGTTCCGGCTGCCGGCACTGCGTGGGTCCACAGTACCTAGCAGGCGTGAGACCACGACCCCAAAAGGAACGGATCCAAGGAGATAGCTGGAAAGAATGAGGAACCCGATGAGCCAGGGACTGTCCATCAATCGTTGCCCGGATAGCCGGATACGAGCGTCGGCCGAATTGTTCGGTCAGAGACCTTTTGCTCCGACCTGACGCCAGAAGCTCCAGACATATTGTGCGCCTGACACATAGCCCAGGATGAGTGACAGATACAAGGTCACGATGCCGGCCAGATGCAGATTACCGATCGCCTCCACCAGGGTTCCTTCCAGCACCAACAGGACGATGGCAATGACCTGCAAGGCCATTTTGTATTTGCCGGTGACTTCGGCGGACATGATCATACCCTCGGAAGCCGCGATGGCCCGCAGGCCGGTGACCGCCACTTCACGTGCAATGATGAGGATCGCCACCAGCGCGCTGACCCGATCGACCTGCACCAGCAGGATCAACGCAGACAAGACCAGCAATTTGTCGGCAATCGGGTCTAAGAGTCGTCCGAGTTTGGTGATCTGGCCGGTCTTGCGTGCCACGTATCCATCCAGCAGGTCTGTAACGGCTGCAACGACGAACACGATGGCCGCAGCCAAGGAGCGATCCGGAGTGGGATCGATCAGCAACATGACGAATACCGGGATCAAGAGAATTCGGACAAGGGTCAGCACGTTGGGCAGATTGATGTTGCTTTCCTGCCCTGCCGACCGCATCAGCACAAGCCCGGCATCTTTCCAGTTCTCTCCCATAAATCCTTCGACAAACCATTCGACGCACAATGCGTGACGGCTTCCTTATACAATGCCGTGTTTTAACAGGTCATGCAAGTGAATGACCCCTGCTAAGCGTCGTTTCTCATCCACCACGACGAGCGCCGTAATCGTATCGCGTTCCATGATACCAAGGGCGGTGGAGGCTAATTCGTCCGGACCGACTGTTTTGGGGCCTCGATTGCGGCTGTCTTCGGTGGGACGTTTATGCATCGGATTGGCAAGATCGATGGCCGTGGCGGTTGTAAAATCGCCACCCCTCTGGAGAAAGCGTCGTAGGTCTCCGTCCGTGATGACGCCGATTACTGTTTCCGCCTCGTCGATTACCGTCGTCATGCCCAGTCTTTTTCCGGTCATTTCAAGAATCGCTTCGGAGCCTGCGGTGTGGGGTCTGACGCGCGGCACATCTGATCCCTTATGCATAAGGTCGCGCACCTTCACGAGCAAACGACGACCAAGCGTGCCGCCGGGATGAAATTGCGCATAGTCTTCCTGCTTGAATCCACGCTTCTGCAGGAGGGCGATCGCCAAGGCGTCTCCCATTGCCAACGTTGCCGTGGTGCTGGCTGTCGGTGCGAGTCCCAGCGGGCACGCCTCTTCACTGACCGAGACATCCAGTGCCACGTCGGAGTTTTTTGCGAGGGTGGAATGCATTCTGCCCGTAAGGGCGACCACGGGAATATTGATTCGTTTGACGAAGGGAAGCAGTTGCAGTACCTCCTGCACCTCGCCGCTGTTGGAAATAGCGATCATCACATCATGTCGAGCGACCATGCCGAGGTCGCCGTGGATGCCCTCGGCGGGATGTAGAAAGAACGAGGGGGTGCCCGTACTTGCCATGGTTGCGGCAATTTTTTGGCCGATCAGTCCGGATTTTCCCATGCCGGAAATGACGACCTTGCCCGTACAGCGATAGAGAATGTCGACGGCTTGGGCGAACCGGTCGTCAAGGCGGTTGGTCAATTCTTGTACGGCGCGCGCTTCAATTTCCAGGACCCGCTTCCCCTCCCGCACACTGGGATCCTGCGAGGGGCGTCGAGCGGTGCGTTTGGGTGTCGGCGATGTCGCGGACCCGATTATTTTGCGGCTGCGTCCCATATACGTAGTACCCGTTCGAGAAGTGATTGAAGCGCATGCAGCGGCACCATGTTGGGTCCGTCCGATAAGGCGGAATCGGGATCGGGGTGCACTTCCATGAAGAACCCGTCGCAGCCGGCGCCTGCCGCCGCGCAGGCCAAGGGTTGCACAAATTCCCGCTGACCGCTGGACTTCGTGCCGCCACCCCCGGGGAGTTGCACGCTATGAGTGGCATCGAACACCACCGGATAGCCGAACCGGCGCATGATCGGAAAGGAGCGCATATCCACGACCAAATTGTTGTAGCCGAAGGAGGAGCCCCGTTCGGTCAACACGATGCGTCGGTTCCCGCTGTCCTCCACTTTCTTCACCGCGTTGCCCATTTCCGGCGGCGATAGAAACTGCCCCTTCTTAATGTTGACGACCTTACCGGTCTTGGCAGCGGCGATCAACAGGTCAGTCTGGCGACAGAGAAAGGCGGGAATTTGCAGAATATCCACCACACCACCGGCCTCTGTGGCCTGCTCTTCCGTATGCACGTCGGTCAGCACGGGTACCCCGAGCTGCTGCTTGACCTTGGCGAGCACCCTCAGTCCCTCCTCCAACCCCGGTCCGCGAAAGGAGGTGATGGAGGTGCGATTGGCCTTGTCGAAGGACGACTTGAAGACATAGGGCATGCCGATGGCTCTCGTGATTTCGGCAATTCGCCCCGCCGTGTCCATCACGAGTTGTTCGTCCTCAATCACGCAGGGACCCGCAATCAAAAACGGCCGATTCCCCGCCCCGATCTTAAATTGTCCGAGATCAACTTCGTACGCCATAATCTCCGAATTGTTCAGTGTCCCGTAAGATGCTCAAACAGGTTCTTTAACGAGGCCGCGTGTTGACAAGACCGGAGGCGTAGCCTCTGGCTAGGTTGAGGATCTTGTCGAGCCGAGAACACAGTTGAGAGCCTGTTTCAGCATCTCACGCTCAGTGGCCGCATTTGCGCCGTAATGCCGCCCCCACAAATCCGCTAAATAACGGATGGGGGTGATGCGGGCGTGACTTGTATTCGGGGTGAAACTGCGTCGCCAGGAACCAAGGGTGGTTCTGCAGTTCGATAATTTCCACCAGGCGACCGTCCGGAGACAGGCCGCTCAGAATCAGTCCTTTGGCCGTCAGCTGCTCGCGATAGGCATTGTTGAATTCGTACCGATGACGATGCCGCTCGTGTACTTCACTCACCCCGTACATCTTCTGCGCCAGCGTTCCCTCGCCCAGCATGCACGCATAGGCGCCGAGCCGCATGGTGCCGCCCTTGTCGTTGACGGACTGTTGGTCGGACATGAGGTGAATCACCGGATGCGGAGCCTGTTCATCGAACTCCGCGCTATTGGCACCGGCGAGTCCGGCAACGTTGCGCGCAAATTCGATGGTAGCGCATTGCATGCCCAGGCAAAGGCCGAGGAACGGAATCTGATGTTCGCGCGCATATTGGATCGTGACGATCTTGCCTTCGATGCCACGTGCGCCGAAACCGCCTGGAATGAGAATCCCGTCGGCCTCGCGGAGAATACGTTCGGTCCCCTGCCGCTCTACCTCTTCCGATTCGATCCAGTTCACATTTACGCGGGTTTCATGATCGATGCCGCCATGCACCAGCGCTTCGGCCAGGCTCTTATAACATTCTTTCAAGCCGGCATATTTGCCAACCAGCGCAATCGAGACTTCATGTTTGGGGTGCTTGATCTTCTGCACCATTGCATCCCATTCGCGGAGATTCGGCGGGCCGGTTTCCAGCTTGAGCAGGCGGACGATCAACTCGTCCAAACCTTCCTTGCGGAATACGATGGGCACTTCGTAGATGGTCTCCACATCTTTGGCCGTAATGACCGCATCTTTTTCGACATTGCAGAACATGGCGATCTTGGCCTTGAGCTCAGGCGGCAGATAACGATCGGTGCGGCACAGGAGGATATTGGGCTGAATACCGATTTCACGCAGCTTATTGACGGAATGCTGCGTCGGTTTGGTTTTCAGTTCACCGGCGGCGCCTATGTAGGGCACCAGCGTGAGGTGAACATAGAGCACGTTGTCGCGTCCCACGTCGTAGGGGATTTGCCGGATGGCTTCCAGGAACGGCAGGCTTTCGATGTCACCCACGGTTCCGCCGATTTCGACGATCGTGACGTCCATGCCCTGTGAGATGCGCATGATACATTGCTTGATTTCGTCCGTGACATGCGGCACCACTTGCACCGTCCCGCCCAGGTAGTCGCCGCGCCGCTCCTTGGTGATGACGGCGTGATAAATGCGACCGGTCGTGTAGTTGTTTTCCTGCGTGAGAGTCAGGGAAGTGTACCGCTCATAATGGCCCAGATCGAGGTCGGTCTCCGCCCCGTCTTCGGTGACGTAGACCTCTCCATGCTGGTAGGGATTCATGGTGCCAGGATCGACGTTGATATAGGGATCGAGTTTCAGAAAAGTGATCTTCAGCCCGCGGCTTTCCAGTAAATTACCGATGGAGGCGGAAGCCAGCCCCTTTCCAAGCGACGATACGACACCGCCGGTCACAAAGATCAGTTTGCTCATCGTGGCACCTTCTCTCGTCATGAGTGAGTGATGCCGAGTCCGGTTGCACGGCTGTGAAGCTGTTCAAGTGCGCCGGGCACGTCCTCGGGACTATCGATGCGCAATGAGCCATGGGTGGTTTCCCACACGCGGATACGCATCCCGTTCTCCAGCGCGCGCAGTTGTTCGAGTTTTTCGGCTTCTTCCAAAATTCCTGTCGGTAAGGCGGTCAGGTGGTGCAATGTGTCCCGAGTGTAGATGTACAGGCCCAGGTGGATGAAATGTAATCCCGGAACCGCCGCATGTTTCGGATCATCCCGCACCAGCGGGATCGGCGCACGTGAAAAATACAGCGCATAACCTTCGCGGTCGGTGGTCACCTTGACTACGCCCGGGTTGTGGAGGTCCTGATCGGAATCGATCCGTCGTTTCAAGGTGCCCATCGTGGCATCGCTGGCCAGAAACTGCTCGACCAGGTCGGTGATGAGATCAGGATGGAGCAAGATCTCGTCTCCCTGCAGGTCTACGAAACAGTCGCCGGCGCGGCTGTCGGCGACTGCGGCCACGCGGTCGGTGCCGGTACGATAGGGGGTGGTCATCATCACAACCTGTCCGCCAAAACGCTGAACCGCCGACCGGATTCGCTCGTCATCCGTGGCGACCAGAACCTCATCGACCACTCGACAAGCCGCTGCCTGCTCATAGACATGTTGGATCATCGGTTTGCCCAGTAACTCGACCAGCGGCTTCCCCGGGAATCGTGAAGAACCGTACCGGGCTGGTATTACCACCGTCACCGAGCGTTTCACGTCAGCTCTGTCCCAGGGCATCCGTGAGTTGCGCGGCGGTGACCGTAGCGGTGCCGATCATGCCGACCACAACCCCAGCGGCTTGGTTGGCGACCACCGCTGCCTCGCGCATGCTTGCGCCTGTCGAGAGCGCCAGCGCAAGTGTTCCGACGACCGTATCGCCGGCGCCGGTGACATCAAAAACCTGCCGGGCTCGCGTAGGGATGTGCCAATGGTCGCCATGGGCCTGGTAGACGCTCATGCCCCGCTCGCCTCGCGTCACCAGAACGGTATGGCATCCCAATCGCTGACGAAGAATCGTGCCGGCCTTCGTGATGGCCTTGTCGTCTTCCCCCTGCACGCCGGCAGCCTGGGTGGCTTCGAGGTGGTTGGGGGTGATGACGGTCACACCTTTGTAATAGCTGAAATGCTCCACCTTAGGATCGACCACGATAGGAATTTTGCGCTGCCCCGCCAGGCGAGTCAACTCCGTCATCAGTGAAGCCGTGACGACTCCTTTGGCATAGTCGGAGACGACCAGGCAGGAGAGTTCTTTCAAGCGCGATTCCACGTACCGGAGAATGCGGCGCTGGAGCAGGGCTGAGAGTTCGGTGCGGCGTTCGACGTCGTATCGAACGATTTGCTGATTGTGGGCGACCACCCGTGATTTTCTGGTCGTCGGCCGGCTCTGGTCGATGACCACGCCACCACGGCCCTGCCGGCGCCCGCCCAGTTCTTTCAAGAGCAATCGCCCGCTTTCGTCGGCTCCGATCACACCGCAGATATCCGCCTGCCCGCCGAGCGCGAGAATGTTGTTGAAGACGTTTGCTGCGCCGCCCAGCTTGAGGGATTCGGATTCGACGTGGACGACAGGAACTGGCGCCTCCGGTGAGATCCGGCTCACTCGTCCCCAGACGTAGTGGTCGAGAATCAAATCCCCGATCACCAGTACTTTGGCTTGAGAGAAACGCTGAACGTAGGTGCTGAGTGCCGCGTGATCCGGCGTCGTCTCCTCGCCCGGCTGCCCGCTCGACGCCCCGGTTTGTCCAGCCCGCCCTACTGGATGGCTTTTCCTAACCTTTCCCATCGTACCCATTCCGTCCATGATCCTTGGCCGCTCCACGACCAGTAAATGCGAAAGGCTTTGCCGCGCACTTTCTCCGTGCGGACATAGCCCCAGAAGCGACTATCGAGACTATGGTCCCGATTGTCTCCCATCACGAAATACGCGTCCTCCGGCACTGTCACAGGGCCAAAATTGTCGCGCGGACTGATGCGCCCGTCATGCACCGGGGGGTCCGTATGCTGCGTGAAGGCGTGGTCATCGAACGGGGTTCCGTTGATGTGCACGACCTTGTTTCGGACGTGAATGGTATCGCCGGGGAGACCGATGACGCGTTTGATGAAGTCCTTGTCTTCATCTTCCGGAAACCGGAAGACGATGATATCGCCGCGCTGGATCGAACCGAAGGGAATGAGCGTTCGCGAGGAGTAGCAGGTAACCGGCGGAAATCCCGGCTGAATCTTGCAGTCGGTCGGCCATTGCAGACCATAGGACAGTTTGCTGACGAGAATATGATCGCCCACCAGCAGCGTGGGAATCATCGAGCCGGAGGGAATCTTAAAGGCCTGCACCACGAACACGCGAATGGCGAAGGCGAGCAACATCGCGATGATGATCGCTTCCGCATATTCCCGCAAAATCGACTTGTGGGCCGGCTGGCCGACGGCCACCGCCGTGGGAGCATCTGTCCCTGGTTCCGAAGGTGCGGGGGGCGTTACCGGTCCCCTCGTTGAAGAGCTGTCGTCGGGACGTGGATTGGGGTCGAGACTCATTCCTCGCCCACCTTCAGGATGGCCAGGAACGCTTCTTGTGGCACTTCCACCCGTCCGACCGCCTTCATGCGCTTTTTGCCTTCCTTCTGCTTGTCCCAGAGTTTTCGTTTCCGCGAGATGTCACCTCCGTAGCACTTTGCGGTGACATTCTTCTTAATGGCGCCGATGGTCTCCCGCGCGATGATCTTGTTGCCGATCGCCGCTTGGATGGCGATTTCGAACATCTGCTTCGGGATCAGCTCTTTCATCTTTTCCGCAACCTGCCGCCCGCGTTGATAAGCCCGTTCTTTGTGGGTGATAAAGGACAACGCATCGACCGGTTCACCATTCAGGAGAATATCGAGGCGCACCAGCTCGGATTCCCGATAGCCGAGGAGTTCATAGTCGAGCGACGCGTACCCCTGCGTCTTCGATTTTAACTTGTCGTAGAAATCGAGAATGACTTCGTTGAGCGGCAGCTCGTAGCTGATGACAACGCGGGTTGGATCCAGGTAATGGATGCTGCGCTGGATTCCGCGCCGCTCCTGGCACAATTGCAACAGGGTACCGAGATACCGTTCCGGTGCGATCAGCGTCGCCAGGATGAACGGTTCTTCGAACGAGGCGATCGAACTGGGTTCGGGGAGTTCCGCGGGGTTATTGAGCTCGAGGACGTCGCCTTTGGTGGTCAGGATCCGGTAGATGACGGTCGGTGCGGTGGTAATGAGCGTCAATGCGTATTCGCGTTCCAACCGCTCCTGGATGATTTCCATGTGGAGCAGGCCGAGGAAGCCGCAACGGAAGCCGAACCCGAGGGCGAGCGAAGTTTCCGGCTCATAGATGAACGACGAGTCGTTCAAACGCAACTTCAAAAGCGCGTCCCGCAAATCCTCGTAGCGGGCGGTGTCCGTGGAATACAGTCCGCAAAACACCAGCGGTTTGACTTCTTTGTAGCCGGGAAAAGGTTGCTCGGTCGGGTGTGCCGCCTCGGTCAACGTGTCACCAATCTTGACGTCGGCCACTTCCTTCATGTTGGCGCAGAGGTAGCCGACCTCCCCGGTCATGAGCTGGGTGCCCTTGGTCCGTTTCGGCGTGAATTGCCCCACCTCGGTGACCTCGAACAGCCGGTCGTTGGACATCACCTTGATCTTCATCCCGGGACGCACGGACCCGTCGATGATGCGGGTGAGGACGATCACACCCTGGTAATTGTCGAACCAGGAGTCGAAAATCAGCGCCTTGAGCGGACGGTCGGGATTGCCGGAAGGCGGCGGAATACGTTTGACGATCGCCTCAAGCACTTCCGGGACGCCCCGCCCTTCCTTGGCGCTCACCAGCATCGCATCGCTGGCATCCAGGGTCAGCACATCGGAAATTTGCTGTTTCGTGCCTTCGACGTCGGCACTGGCGAGATCGATCTTATTGATGACCGGAATGATCGTGTGGTGGTTGCCCATGGCCAGGTTGACGTTGGCGATGGTCTGCGCCTGCACACCCTGCGTCGCGTCGACGAGCAGCAGCGAGCCTTCGCAGGCTGCGAGGCTGCGCGATACTTCGTACGTGAAGTCGACGTGACCGGGCGTATCGATCAAATGCAGTAAATAGGTCTTCCCGTCCTGAGCCTTGTAGCGGATGGCCACGGCGTGCGCTTTGATCGTGATGCCGCGCTCACGCTCCAGGTCCATCGCATCGAGGATCTGCTCTTTCGCCTCCCGGGCAGTGACTGCACCAGTTGCGTCGAGGAGCCGGTCAGCGAGGGTCGATTTACCGTGATCGATATGGGCGATGATCGAGAAATTTCGGATGAGACTTTGCAAATCCTGGCTCATGTTCCCCAAAATCGGTTCATTATAGTGACCGCTCCCAAGGTTGTCAAAGAAATCGCCCGCCGTTATAATCCGCGCGCGGCGCGTGCCCTCCATCGTCGATGCGATCGTGCCGCACCACTTGTTCTGTACTCTCCTGTCGTCATGAATCGACCATCCAAGCGCCGTTCACTTGCCGCCTGGGACCATGCCTATCTGTGGCATCCGTTCACGCAGATGCAGGAATGGGAACAGGAGGAGCCACTCATCATCCACAAGGGCAAAGGCTCCTACCTCATCGACACGGAGGGACGGAAATATCTCGACGGCACGTCGTCCATCTGGGTCAATATTCACGGCCACCGGCATCCGCGGTTGGATCGCGCCCTTACGACGCAGCTCGGACAGATCGCGCATTCCACGTTCCTCGGCCTCTCCAATCCGCCGGCCATTCGCCTGGCGCGGGAATTGATCCGTCTCGCGCCCAAGGGACTGCGACGGGTGTTTTATTCCGATGACGGATCGACGGCGATCGAAGTGGCTTTGAAGATGGCAGTGCAATACTGGCAACAGCGGCAGCCGAGTGCCGGGCTGAAACATTCCTTTCTACATTTGAAACTCGCTTATCATGGCGACACGGTGGGGGCCGTGAGCGTGGGAAACATCGAACTGTTTCACGCGCGCTTCAAATCGCTCCTGTTTCCCACCCTGGAAGTTGACCCGCCCTATTGTTATCGTTGTCCACTGAGCCTGACCTATCCCGCCTGCCACATGGCCTGCATCGATCCGCTGGAGTCGCTCCTGAAGGCCCGTCACCGCGAACTGGCCGGGGTCATTCTCGAACCGCTCGTGCAAGCGGCGGCGGGCATGCTGACCGCGCCGCCCGGATACCTAGCCCGCGTGCGTGAGCTTTGCACCAAGTACAACGTCTTGTTGATTGTGGACGAAGTCGCCACCGGCTTCGGCCGGACCGGCAAGATGTTCGCTTGTCAGCATGAAAGGGTGACGCCGGATCTCATGGCGATCAGCAAGGGTCTGACCGGGGGATACATGCCCCTGGCAGCCACCCTGGCGACGGAGGAGATTTATCGTGCCTTCTTGGGGCGGTATGACGAGTGGAAAACGTTCTTCCATGGGCATAGTTACACAGGCAATCCGCTGGGCTGCGCCGTCGCACTGGCCAACCTTGACATCTTTCGTCGCGAGAAGACGCTTCTGCATGTTCGAAAGCAGACCAAACTACTCGCGAGGCTGCTGCGTCCTATGGCCTCATTGTGTCATGTGGGCGATGTACGGCAATGCGGGTTGATGGTCGGAATCGAATTGGTGCAGGATCGCACGACGCGCGCTCCCTACCCGCTTGAAATGCGTATCGGCCATCGCGTGGCCCAGGCCTGCCGGAACAACGGTCTCCTGATGAGGCCCCTCGGCAACGTCATCGCTCTGGTCCCTCCCCTCTCCACCAGCCCTCGGGAATTGACCAAGATGGTGGCAATTTTGCACAGGGCCATCGTAGATGTGACCGAAGGCCGCTTATCTCCGTCGTAGAACATCCCGTCACTGCGGCAGATTCCTGCTTTGCTGGAATGCGGCGTTAGGCGTACGTCGATGAACATCCCGCGACAGTTTTTGTGCACATCCGCCGGCGAACGGACGGCTGAAAATCGAGTGCTACACTTGATTTCATGCTGCGTTACGACGGCCTCTCCACGGAATTTTCGGCATGATCCGCCGCTTGATGTCGTGGGGGTGGCTTCTGCTGCTGGCCTTCCCGTTGACGACTCAGGCGGAGGACGCGCAACAACCGGATCTCCTTCTTCAACGGATACAGTTCACGGACATCGCCCGCGAGTCAGGCTCGTCAGCGATTCCCTTTACGATTGCCTCTCCGGTGCTGCACGCCTCTTTCCAAGCCACCTCCTTTGCCCCGCCGACCGCATCGATGCGGTTGAAAGACCTGGTTCCCGATTCGGAACGGCCGCAGACGAAAGGCGTTGTGGCGGCGTCGACATTCTTCAAGGGGCAGCTGACGACGGAAGGTGAGGTAGCCAACAATGCGACGAATGATGCAGGTATTCCTTCTCGCATCGATCAGCGGGATGACGGGACTAAACGGATGGTGCGGATGGCGTTGACGGGCACGAACGGTCAGTTTCGATATGGCCTCAATTATCGGTCCGCGGGCAGGGCGTTTTTCAATTCACCGGATCAAACCGTGCGGGAAATGTGGGGCGAATGGGGGATGGGTATTACCAAGCTTCGAAGCTCCACAGGTCAAACCTGGAATAATGTCGACCTGGATCCTACCCGGGCACGGATTCAACATACCTTCAATCGCATCGGTCTCGCGGTGGCCAAGCCGGCCTGGCCCGAACTCAGTCTGACCTACACACGAAGCGCTCTCGTGAGCAGTTTCGACCCCAGTGGCTCCGTCCCGCAACGGAGTCAGAGCAACAGTATGGAGGCCGCGCTCTCCTACTCAGGGCTCACATGGAACGCGCGCCTCTCATCGAGCTATATCCTAACGAGCGACGAGACGCGAGGAGGCTCCCAATCGACGGCCTTTGCCCAGGCGCTGGTGGCGACCTATCGGCCCGTGAACACGCTGACCCTTGCTCCGACGCTGAGCTATAGGAGAGAGACCCAGAGCTGGTCCGGCGCGACGATTCAGACGCCCATGGCGTCCCTGTCGTTGCTGTACAAGCAGAGTCAACGGTTATTGGTGAGTGCGATGGGCGGCTATACGAGCACAAGTTCGAGTGACGGACTGATCGGTACGAACAGCATCGTGGGCAAGGGGATGTTTGCGTTGCATCTAGACCCGATTTACGGCCATCCCACCACGATTTCTCTGGAAGCCGCCTATACCAACACGACCAACCGGACTGTGGCAGGGCTTGATTCCGAAGATCTCTCCGGGCTCGTGCGTATTCTCGTGGCTTCCTTGTAACCCCTTCCCGCTGTTCCGCTGCCTAGGCTCCACCGGCTGAGTTGTCGCCCGCCGCGAGGTGGTCGATGGTCGACGGCGCGAGCAAGATTTGTTCTCCTGTCGTCAATCCCTCTCGAATCGTCACCTGATTTTCGATGACGCTGTCGATGTTGATGGCCCGTTCCTCAAGGCGGCCGGCGTCATGTTGCACCACTACCCAATGTTTGCCGGAGCGTTCAAAGGTCGCCTGTTTCGGAATGACAATCTTCGGGCGCATGGTGTGGCCTGCGATGGTCACTCGCCCGAACATTTCAGGTTTCAGGCGACGATCCACGTTCGACACGGAGGCGCGGAGCTTAATGGTGCGTGTCGCCGGATCGACCACGTCGCCGATCACGCTGATTGTGGCAGGAAACTCGATGCCCGGGTAGGCTTCGACGGTCATGGGCGCGACGGCTCCGACGCGAATTCCCGAGAGGTCTTGCTCAAACACGTCCGCGACGACCTGCAACCGGTCGAGATTGGCGACGGTAAACAGCGGCGTGTCCGAGGCAGGGCCTACGATTTGTCCCGGTGTCACGTTGCGCTCGACCACGGTTCCGGTCAACGGGCTTCGCAGTTCGAACCGTGACGTGATCTGCTGTTGCGCAAGCGGCTTGCTGAGTTCGGCCGCCGGTACGCGCAGAGACAACAGCCGTCCTTTTGCCCGCTTGAATTCAGCCCGTTCCCGGTTCAGATCGTTCTCTGCATGTTCCAGATCCTTCAGGGACATGGCCTGGGCGTCGTACAGGTCCTTTGTTAATTCGTAGTTACGTTCAGCCAACCCCAGCTCAGAAATCTCCTCGACGTAGGCGGCATAGGCGGTGGCGATGTCGGCCGCATCGATGACCATCAAGACCTCGCCCGCTTTGACAGCCTGCCCGAGTTTCACCCGCACATCGAGCACCGGTCCCTGAAGGGGGGACGAGATTCTGGAAAATCCATCTTCGGCATAGGTCACTCTGGCCGAGAGCGTCAAGGCCGGAAGTGAGGGCGGGGTTTCGATCCGCATTGTTTGAATGTCAGGTCGGCGGCTGGTGACGGCCGGCGGTTGAACCGTTTTCGTCGACGGCGCGGGTGGATCGGGACGTGTGCAGCCAGCCACTGTCAGGCCGGCAAGAATGAGCGACAGTAGGCGGAGAAATTGTTGCATGGCATTCGATTCTCGCTGGTTCCGTATCGGTCGTCTTGTCGCAGTAGCCAAGCTCATGGCGCAGCAGTCAGCGGTTGATTGGCTTGAGGGGTCTGCTTCGTACGGATGCGCCCATGATTACCAAATGCCTGTTACTTTAGGGACAGGGAGCAGCCGGCAAGGTGGAAGGGGAATGTGATCCGAACGGTCTGCGGGCAGATACGCAAGGATATCAGCATGTTCCGGGAAGACCGACTCATTCGTCCCGGCTTACTTGCCAACTATGTCATTTAACCATCGACGTCTTTTGGCTGTCAATCGAGGTAACTGCATCTCGATCGGGTGTGCTGGTCCGATGACCGGCGGGGGACGTACTCAGCAGAGGTCGATCCGTTGGCCGCGTGTGACCTTCAAGCGATCGGCCGCGCGACCTTCCTTCAGGAACACTTCTACATACCCGTTGCTGTTGATCACGGCCTGAGGGGTGTCGGGCGAACCCTCCGCATAACTTCGCACCAGCCCGTCGATCGTGATCCCGCCGATGCGGATATAGGGCTCGGGGCGTTTGGTCAGACCGCGCACTTCCTTGAGGTGGTAGGACGTGAGATTGGAAATCAGATTGCCGAAACGATCGATGTAGAGAATCTGTCCTGCCATCACATGGTTGTCCCAGGCCGGTTCCGCAATCGGGAGGCGCTCGTAGTTCGGCACGAGCCGCCCGAAGGAGCCGGGCGGTTGGCCCTTGGTCAACCAGGCGGCTGCCGGCGCGAAGAGATCGCGCCCATCGAACGTCGCCCCGTCGGAGTCCAATCGATACTGACGGTTCTCAATCTGTCGCACTTCGACGCGTTGTTCTTCCGCATAAATATGAGTGAAGAGGCCGTTGTCGGGTCCGATGAAGAAATAGCGAGACGACGACACGAGCAGCGGCCGCCTGGTGCCGCCGACGCCTGGATCCACGACGGCCACATGGATCGTTCCGTCCGGGAAATAACGATAACAGGACTTGAGAAGGTACGCGGCATCCGCCACATCGTGTGGCGTCACGTGATGAGAGAGATCAACGATCCGGGCCTGCGGATTGATATTGAGGATCACGCCCTTCATGCTGGCGACGAAATAATCGCGTTCGCCGAAATCCGTCAGGAGCGTGATGAGCGGGATCGTTACCGGCATGGCGCAAACAGGACCCGGATGTCGAACGTCGGTACAGCACGGGTGAGAGATTGTAAGTCGGTATACTTCGACATGGGCGCCTAGAGTTCCTCGAACCGAATCTCCATCACTTCGTATTCGACGACCTTCGCGGGCGTAGTGACTTCCACCACGTCCCCTACCCGCTTGCCGATGAGGGCGCGCCCGACCGGCGACTGGACGGAGATGCGGGAGAATTTCAAATCGGCCTCATCCTGCCCCACCAGGGTATATTGCTTTTTGGCTTGCGCTTCCTGCTCGATCAGCACCACGGTGGCGCCGAAGACGACCGTCTCGCTGGTTCGTCCCGCAATGTCGATGATCCGGCAGTCGGCCAGCTTGCCCTTCAGCTCGGCCAGCCGCGCCTCGATAAAACCCTGGCGTTCCTTCGCCGCGTCGTATTCGGCATTTTCGCTGAGGTCGCCATGCGCGCGCGCTTCCGCAATGGCTTCGATCACCCGCGGTCGCTCGACCTTGTGCAGCCGGTCCAATTCGGCTTTCAGCGCTTCGTATCCTTTTCTCGTAATCGGTGTCGGCATATCTTCCCCCCGATGACCATTGAAACCGGTTTCTCGTATTGCGTGTCGGTGGTCTTTCCGGTCGCCCCGCATCCAGGAACACCGCGGCTCTCCGGCGGCTTCTCCTGGAACCTGTTGTCAATTGCCGCTGTATTCGGACGATCGCTTACTGTACCCGGTGATACTCCTGCAAGGCTCGAATGGCAAGTCCCTTTTTCAGCAGCGCCTCAATCCCCATCACTGCCGCCAGAGCGCCCCGCATGGTGGTGTAGTAGGGCACGCCCTTGTGCAGAGCCTCGCGTCGAATGGACAGCGAGTCGGTCTGAGCCGAAGCCGTGCGCACGGTATTGACGACCAATGCCACCTCGCCGTTCTTAATATGGTCGACGATGTGCGGGCGTCCCTCCTGGACCTTATTCACGACGTCCACGCACATCCCCTGCTCGCTCAGGTACAGCGCGGTGCCGGAAGTCGCCGTGATGTGGAAGCCAAGCGCCACGAGCCGCCGGGCGACATCGAAGGCCCCTGCCCGGTCTTCGCTCTTCACGCTGATGAAGGCGGTGCCGGAGGTCGGCAGGATGGCGCCGGCGCCGGCCTGGGATTTGACGAAGGCCCATCCGAAGTCGCTGTCGATCCCCATGACTTCACCGGTGGATTTCATTTCGGGACCCAGAAGCACATCCACGCCCGCGAACTTTGTGAAGGGGAACACGGCTTCCTTCACTGAAAGATGTGTCGGCGTCGGGGCACTGGTGAAGTTCAGTTGCTGCAGCGACTTGCCGACCATGACCTTCATGGCCAATTTGGCGAGTGGAACACCGATGGCCTTACTGACGAAGGGCACGGTCCTCGACCCGCGCGGATTGACCTCCAGGACATAAATGGTTTGGTCCTTCACGGCGAACTGCGCATTCATGAGACCGATGACGCCGAGTTCCAATGCCAGCGCCGTCATTTGCCGCCGGATCTCCTCAATGATCGTTGCCTCCAGCGTGTAGGGCGGCAGCGAGCAAGCCGAGTCGCCCGAGTGAACGCCCGCTTCCTCGATGTGCTCCATGATCCCTGCGACGACCACCGTCGTGCCGTCGGAAATGGCGTCCGCGTCGATTTCGATGGCATCGCGCAGGTACTTGTCGATCAGCACCGGATGCTTCTCCGATGCCTTGACCGCCGTGTTCATGTAGTGGAGCAGTCCCGCCTCGTCATAGACGATTTGCATCGACCGTCCGCCGAGCACATACGAGGGCCGCACCATGACCGGATAGGTGATCTCGGCGGCGATCGTCAACGCTTCTTCCACGGAATGGGCCATTCCGCTTTCGGCCTGACGCAATCCGAGCTTGTCTAGTAACTCTCGGAATCGGGCGCGATCCTCCGCGCGATCGATCGCGTCCGGACTGGTGCCGAGAATCCTAACCCCGGCGCGGGATAGGGAGAGCGCCAGTTTCAGGGGCGTCTGTCCTCCGAATTGCAGCACCACACCCATCGGTTGTTCCCGCTCCACGATGTTCAGCACGTCCTCTTCCGTCAACGGTTCGAAGTAGAGACGATCGGAGGTGTCATAGTCCGTGCTGACCGTTTCCGGATTGCAGTTGACCATGATGGTTTCGATCTGCTCTTCCCGTAGCGCCATGGCGGCGTGCACACAGCAGTAGTCGAACTCGATGCCTTGCCCGATCCGGTTCGGCCCGCCGCCGAGAATGACGACTTTCTTCTTGTCGGTAGGCCGGGCTTCACATTCCCGTTCGTAGGTCGAGTAGAGATACGGCGTGTGGGCCTCGAATTCAGCCGCACAGGTATCGACACGCTTGTAGGTCACACTTCGCGGCTGAGCTGCTTGACTCAAGGCCAGCCGCCAGCCCCGAACGGTCTGTGGTTCCACTCCCAGGAGGTGAGCCAGGCGTGGGTCGGAGAACCCCAGTTCCTTCGCCTCGATCAGCAGATCCGGTTGCAGTCCTGTGGGGCCGAGTTGTTGCCGTTCCGCGACGAGTCGCGCTTCGAATTCGATCAATTCGCGAATTTGCTGTAGAAACCAGGGATCGATCTTGGTGAGCGCGAATAATTCTTGATTGGGCATGCCGAGGCGCATGCCGTCAGCCAGCCGCCACAGCCGGTCGGGCAGCGGAGTGCGCACCGCCTTGCGGACCTGCTCCATGGCATCTTCCCTGTCGAGACCGGGGGGCACCGCAAGATCGAGCCCCATCTTCGAACTAAAGCCGAACTGATCGACTTCCATGGACCGGATCGCCTTCTGCAGCGATTCCTTGAAGGTGCGTCCGATGGCCATCACTTCGCCCACGGACTTCATTTGTGTGGTCAGCGTGGGATCGGCCCCGGGAAATTTCTGAAAGGCAAAGCGCGGAATCTTGACGACGACGTAGTCGATGGTCGGCTCGAACGAGGCTTTCGTCACCCCGGTAATGTCGTTCGGGATTTCATCGAGGGTGTAGCCGACGGCCAGCTTGGCTGCGATTTTGGCGATGGGAAATCCCGTCGCTTTCGATGCCAGGGCCGAGCTTCTGGACACACGCGGATTCATCTCGATCACGACCATTTCGCCGTTGACCGGGTTCACGCCGAACTGGATGTTGGCTCCGCCGGTGTCGACGCCGATCTCACGAATGATCCGCACGGCCGCATCGCGCAGCATTTGATATTCTTTGTCGGTCAGGGTGAGGGCCGGGGCCACCGTGATGCTGTCGCCGGTGTGCACACCCCTCGGGTCGAGATTCTCGATCGGGCAGATGATGACCACGTTGTCCTTCAGGTCGCGCATCACTTCGAGTTCGAACTCTTTCCATCCGATGATGGATTGTTCAATGAGCACCTGGCGGACCGGGCTCATGGACAGGCCCCATTCCACCTGCGTCTTGAATTCTTCAATGTTGTAGGCGATGTTGCCGCCGGTGCCACCCATGGTAAAGGACGGCCGGACGATTGCAGGAAACTGGATGCGTTTGACCTGTTCTTCTGCTTCCCACAGAGACGTGGCCACGCCGCTGTCCGGCACGCGCAGGCCGATTTTCCACATGGCCTGCCGGAACGCATCGCGATCCTCAGCCTTATGGATGGCATCGATCGATGCGCCGATCAACCTGACGCCGTATTTTTCCAGCACCCCGCGCTTGGCCAGGCCGATGGCGGTGTTCAACGCCGTCTGCCCGCCCATGGTGGGCAGGAGCGCATCGGGCCGTTCGCACTCGATGACCTTCTCCACCACGTCCAGCGTGATCGGTTCGATATACGTGCGGTCTGCGAAGTCCGGGTCGGTCATGATCGTCGCCGGATTACTGTTGATCAGGATGACGCGGTACCCCTCTTCCTTGAGGGCCTTACAGGCCTGCGTGCCTGAATAGTCGAATTCGCACGCCTGCCCGATGACGATGGGGCCGGAGCCGATCAGAAGAATGGAGCGGATGTCTGTCCGTCGTGGCACAATTGACCTCAACTCAAAAAAAGTTAGCCGGTCGGCAGGGGCGCCTCGGGCATGGGCCCCACCGGTGGCCGGTAGGGTTGGATCGGTCCGGACGGGATCGCCGGTGCCTTTCCTGCGGGATGATAGTGTTTCATGGCGTCCGGGATCCAGGCCTCGATCTGATTGATACGGGTCACATCGGATGGATGGGTCGAGAGAAATTCCGGAATGGCCTGCTGCGAGCGGAAACAGAGTTTATTGATCATGGCACGCGGACAGCCGCTCATCCGTTCCCAGAAGGCGACGGCTTCACGAGGGTCGTACCCGGCCTCAGCCATCAAGCGAAGGCCGATGAAATCCGCTTCCGATTCCTGCCGGCGGTCGAAGGGCAATGAGACTCCGACACCGTAGACGGTCATGGCCGCCATAGCCGCATCCGGGCGTCCCGCGGCCGCGCCGGCGCCCAAGGCCGCCAATTGTCCGATCTGTTCGAGCACGCTGCGACTCATCCGTTCCGCTCCGTGGCGCTGCAGGGCATGCGCGACCTCATGGCCCATGACGGTCGCTAACCCGTCTTCGGTTTTCGTGACCTTCAAGATTCCGGTGAACACCGCCACCTTGCCGCCGGGAAGCGCGAAGGCGTTGATCGTGCGATCATCCTGAATGACGGCGAATTCCCACTGATACTCAGGCTTATTGGCTGCCTTGGCGATGCGATTGCCGACCCGGTGCACCATCTCGTTGAGCTCCGGATTGTCGCTCAAGGGAGCCTGCCGGAGCACTTCTCGAAAGGCCGAGAGGCCCATCGCCATTTCTTTTTCTTCCGAAATATAGATGAACTGCTCCCGCGCGGTGCCTGGCGCTCGCTGGCAACCAGCGAGCGATTGCATCAGTCCTGCCGCCGCGCCGAGCCCCAACGTCGTCGAGAGGAAAGTGGCTGCACGGACTCCCAGGGCCAAGGCCGCCCGCCTTCCCATCGAGGTGTTGAGCAGGGTGTCGATTGAATGTGGCTCCAATGGATGCATCATGTCCACTCCATTCAATCAGCACCGGATACGGGATGCAACTCACCGCCTCAGGGCATCCAGAGGTACATGAACTGCGGAGACCCGCCTCGCACGACCGAGAGCAAATCGATGTTCGCCAGACTGGCCAGGCTGGGCGCCGGCGTGACCAACCGCGAGTAGACATTGTTCTGGTATTCGCCCGGTCTGCGATAGGTCACCACTCGCGCTTCCGTCAGGCCGGCTTTTTTCTTCGCCAGCTCGATGGCGTCCTCGAGATACCCGATCTCATCGACCAGCCCGGCAGCTTTCGCCTGCTCGCCCGAATAAATCCGGCCGTCGGCCAGCTTCCTGATGGTCTCGCCGTTCATGTTGGGGCGACCGTCCTGCACGACCTGGAGAAACCGCTGGTAAAAGCCGTCGATGACGCCCTGGAAAATCGCGCGTTCTTCCGGCAGCATCGCCCGGAAGGGCGAGCCCATATCCTTGCGTGGTCCGGAGGTGACGGCGTTGGTTTCCACGCCGACCTTTTCGAGCAGCCCTCTGGCATTGACGGTCAACATGATGACGCCGATGCTGCCGGTGACAGTCGAGGGATGGGCGAGCACGGTGTCGGCTGCGGCCGCAATGTAGTACCCGCCGGAGGCGCCCACATCCATGATGGAGGCCACGATCGGAATCTTCCGGCTGGTCTTGAACGACTTGAGTTCGTGATAAATGATGTCGGACGCGGTGACGGTGCCGCCCGGGCTGTTGATACGGAGCACGACGGCTTTGACGCGCTCATCCTTCGTCGCCCGCTCCAACTCTTCTTTCACGGTCGCGAGCATCCCAGGAGAGGAATAAAACCCGTCCTTATTTTCGGAGCTGATCACACCAGACACGTCCATCAGCAGAACTTTGTCCTTGCCCGTCCCGCTGACTTTATGTTCTTCAAGAGCGCCAGGGCCCGGCGGCAGATTGATTGTGACACAAGCGGCCTGCATCAGGGCCAGGACGAGTACGGCAATACCGGTACAGAGATACCAAGGGTGGAGGGCCTGTCCGACTGCGCGGTTCGTATCGGGGCGCGGGAGATGCTGTGTCGCACAGGGGGGCAGATCGATCGCCACAGCAGACAGGTCAACGTCGGGGAGGCTCCTATGCATAATGTGTCTCCATTAACGCGACAAATTGTTCAAAGAGATAGGACGAGTCGTGCGGGCCCGGTGCCGCTTCAGGATGATACTGGACGGAGAACACCGGTCGGTCCAGACACATCATCCCTTCCACCGAGTCGTCGTTGAGACTGGTATGTGTCAACTGCACGCGGCCGAACGGCGTGTTCACAATCGGCAGGGACTGCCCAGGCTCCGGTGTCCCGATCGGAAAGCGCACGGCGAAGTTATGGTTCTGCGAGGTGATCTCGACCTTTCTTGTCCGGAGGTCGATGACCGGGTGATTGGCGCCATGGTGGCCGAACTTCAGTTTGTAGGTGGAGAAGCCGAGTGCCAGGCCGAGCAATTGGTGCCCCAAGCAGATGCCGAAAATCGGCATCCGGCCGATCAGTTCCCGCAACGCCTCCATAGCATAGGGCACACCCTCCGGGTCGCCTGGTCCGTTCGAGAGGAATAAACCCTGAGGATTGAGCGCCAGCACGTCCTTCGCCGTGGTGGATGCGGGCACCACGGTGACTTCGCAGCCGACATCGACGAGCCGCCGGAGAATGTTTTGTTTGACGCCGAAATCATAGGCCACCACACGCCAGGTTTTTCGTGTTTCCTGCGCGATGCCGGCGTTGGGCAGGGTCAACTTCGGAGCCCAACTGCCGGTTCCGGTCGTCCAGGCGTAGGGTCGTTCGCAGGTCACGGTCGCAGCCAGATCCCGTCCGATGATGCTCGGCGCCTTGCACGCCTTTTCTGCGAGGCGCCGCGGATCGAGATCGATGTGGGAAATGACGCCCGGTTGGGCGCCCTTTTCCCGCAGATGTGTGGTGAGGGCTCTGGTATCGATACCCTCGATCGCCACGATGTTCGCGGCTTGCAGATATTCCTGAAGTGTGGCCTTGCTGCGCCAGTTACTCGCGAGGCGGCTGGACTCCTTGACGACGAATCCTTCCGCCCAAATCCGATTGGACTCGATGTCTTCCGGCGTGACGCCGTAGTTGCCGATGTGCGGGCAGGTCATAGTGACGATCTGTCCGCGATAGGAGGGATCGGTCAGGACTTCCTGATAGCCGGTCATGGCCGTGTTGAACACGACTTCGCCGCCGGTCTCCCCTTCTGCTCCGAGGGCCCGTCCTTCGAACCAGGTTCCGTCGGCAAGCGCAAGAATCGCTTTCTTCAAGATGGCTCCTTATCGAGGGACCCAGGATCGTACGCGTACGGTCAGCAGCGCGATTCCAAGTCCGACATTCACGATATACAATGCCCGTATCGGTTTGTGCAGTTGAAAGAATGCCTCGAACGCGGCTTTCCGCACCTCATCTCCCTTGGAGGCAAAGGCCTGGGCCTGCAAGGCCGCCGCCTGGGGATGCAGCACGAACGTAATGATTCCCGCGGTGAGCAGCATGGCTCCGACCAGCAACCATTCGGTTCTGGTGATCTCACCATCCGCTATGCCTCGCTGGACCAGCCACGCCCGCCACAGGACTCCCGAGGTCAGGATAGCCGCTGATCCCAGCACTAGTCGATTGTACCCGTCGAAGGCGCGGGTGAGAAAAAAGCCGCCCGTATCCTGTCCACCGAACGTATTGAACACGGCCGGGATGACGGCGGCAACAAGCACCAGCAGACCGCCGATCCAGACCGCCAGGGCCAGCAGCTCACAGGTGATACAGGCGATCAGTCCTTGGCGCACTGTGTCGAATCCCTATGCCTGTCGCTCTGGGCGATCGAGTTCGAATACCACGCGGCCGGAGACGATGGTGGTCGTCACCCGTCCTTTCACTTTCCATCCGGCGAACGGCGTGTTGCGGCTCTTGGAACGGAACCGCGCAGGATCGACCTGCCACTCTCTGTTCGGATCGACGATGGCGACGTCAGCCGGCGCGCCCACCGCCAGGGTTCCGGCATTGAGGCTGAACGCTTTGGCCGGCGCGGTCGCGAGTTTGTCTACCGCGGATTCGAGCGTGAGCACGCCCTCATCCACCAGGGCCAACGTCAGTGAGAGAGCGGTCTCCAAGCCCACGATGCCGAAGGGGGCTTCGGTGAACTCCTGCTGTTTCTCTTGTGTCGCATGCGGGGCATGGTCGGTCGCGATCACGTCGATCGTTCCGTCGCGCAGTCCTTCTTTGATCGCCTGGACGTCCTGCATGGTCCTCAGCGGAGGATTCATCTTTGCGTGCGTGTTATATCCCCGTGTCAGTTCCTCGGTCAGCGTGAAGTGATGCGGACAGGCTTCAGCGGTCACCTTGAGTCCACGAGCCTTGGCTTCCCGTACCATACGCACCGAGCCGGCGGTGCTGATATGCGCGAGGTGAAGGCGCGCGCCGGTCAGTTCGGCCAGCGACACATTGCGCGCGACCATGACATCTTCCGCCGCGGAGGGGATACCCGGCAGGCCGAGCTCGGTCGAGACCAGTCCTTCGTTCATACATCCGCCTTCGGACAGGTGTAAATCTTCGCAGTGGTCCACGAGAGGCACGTCGAAGGCTCGCGCATATTCCATGGCGCGTCTCATGACGAGGCTGTTCATCACCGGCTTTCCGTCGTCGGAGATTGCCACGCAGCCGGCGCGGCGCAGGTCGCCGATTTCG
>JBEIQG010000009.1:0-35711 GCA_040376625.1 Nitrospira sp.
GCGGCATCGTTCACGTCCAGCAACTCCGCGCCGGCCCCCACCCAGTAAATCGCCTCCGTGGCATGATCGATGGTGTGTTTGGCGAGGTGCAGCGCCTCCTCAGTCCGTTTGCGCTCCGTGATGTCCTGCACCATCGCCAGCGTATGCCGTGCGCGACCCGTGGCATCCCGGATGACCGAGACTCCGACCTGCGCCCAGACGATCTCTCCGTCCTTTCTGATGTATCGCTTCTCAAAGACTTCACTGTCCGCCGTCCCCTCCAACAGTTTCTTGACCCGTTCAAGATTGTGCCCCAGGTCATCGGGATGTGTGAGCGATTGAAACGTGCGGGTCAGCAACTCCGCCTCCGAGTACCCGAGGATCGCACAGAGCCGCTGATTGACTTCCTCGATACGGCCGTTCAGGTCGGCGATCGACATACCCACCGTCGCATTACGATAGGCGGCACGGAAGCGTTCCTCACTCTTCCGGAGCTGCTGCTCGGCCAAGTCCCGCCCCAGTTCACTGCCCGCGCGGCCCGCGACCATTTGCAAAAGCGCCTCTGCCTGTACAGGATCCCGCAGTGGCCTGGTGCTGAGTAGGGCGATCCAGCCGATGGGCTCCCCGGAGATCCGAGAGAGGACCATCGCCATGTAGGACTCAATTGAGAGCTGTCGCAGCTGTTCATCGTGAGGGAAAAGCGCCTGAACGGCTTTGGGATAGTGACAAAACCTATCCCGTAACACGTGCTCGCAGGGCGTCCCCTCCAGTTCATACTCCCACGGTTCAAGCGGGCCCTCCGGACCATACCCGAAGAGAGTCTGCGCCCGCTGCCCTCCGGAAAGCGCCCGGACACAGAACACATACTCGGCTCCGATTGAACGCGCCAGCCTCTCGACAAGTTCCTCGAGAAAGGCCAGCCCTGTCAGGCGGCTGGTTCCGACCATCACGCGCAGCATCTCCTCGTCGCGCGTCTCCTTCTCCTCGGCACCGGCCCGGTCGTGCCTGAGCATCCGCAGTTCCAAGAGCGCCGCAGCCTGCCGGGCCAATCGTTGCAGAGCCAGGCAATGGGTTTCCGTCCGCTTTCGAGGCACCGGGTCCATGACGGCGATTGTGCCCACAGCATACCCGTCCGCGGTGATGATCGGCACTCCGCAATAATATCTGATGGCCGGATCCGAAGCGGCCAAGATATGCGACGAGAACCGCGAATCGGCTTGCGCGTCCTCCAGCACGACCGGCTCCCCGATTTCGACGGTATAGGCGCATAGCCCGGACGAGCGAGGGGTTTGGGTGACATCCAGACCGACCGTGGCTTTGAACCACTGGCGGTCTTGGTCGATAAATGTGATGACGGCCAGCGGGGCGTGGCAGAGTGACGCGGCCAATTGTGCCAGATCGTCGAAGGCCACCTCGGGCGCAGAGTCAAGAATGCGATAGCGCAACAGGGCGCTTACTCGAGCGGTTTCATCGAAAGGCGGGGCGTGCGTCCGCATACAGGCACTTCGACGCGCGTGGAATTATTACAAGACCCTTCATGCCGGGTCGGCCCAGAGTCTTACCATAAAATCCCTGCTTGGAGTAGGGCCATATGGACGGGACTCGGCAGGCGCGGCGGGTGACGCATCCTCCGTCTAAGTGGAATCAGCTCCAGCCAGGAAGAGCCGTCCCGTCCGGTGCGCGCCAGTGAGGCACCCACGCCAAAGCCACCAGCTTGACGACGATGTTCGATTTGCCGGGCTTGAGGGACATGCGCTCCAGTTGCTCCGTCAGCGGGTCTATCGCAGCGACCAGCGCGTCGAGTTCGGCGGTGAACTGTGCCTCAAGGTCCGCCAACCGCTGTTGCAAGGCCGCCACGTTGTCTTCGGCCTGACCCACGTCCTTCGACTCCTTCATCGCCCGGCCGGCTCCGCGGATCGCCGTCGTCGCCTTGCCGATATTGCCGGCGCTGATCGTCTTCCGACCGAGAAACGCACCCAGGATCGTGGCGCCGACCGAGATGGCCGCCTGTAGCTGGCTACTGCGGGATTCGGCCTGCTGCCGCTCTACCATCTGCTCGGCACGCCGGATACGGTCCTGCAATGCCGCAATCTTGGGCGAATACTTTTTCCGCAAAGCCTCGCTCTGCTGATCGCGCTGCTCGCGGCCTGCCTGTTGAAGTCGAACACGGAAATCACGCTCCGGCTCTCCGGGCATCGAAAACGCCTTCGTGCTCGGACTGCGGAACAATTCAACTTTTTGCGTCCGGAATAACCAGCCCGCCAGATCGGTTCTCCAAACCTCATACTGCCTGGCCTTGCCGGCAGCAGCCGGCAACGGACTGAACTGAGCCTCCCCTCCAGGATCACGCTCCAAGTCCGCGACGGTCAGATCGACGATCGTCGCATGATCCCACTCCACCGGCACGGCACCGTCGGTTAATGGTGCGAGCAAGGTAAGGGGTTCGGTCACATCGACCGCAGCCTTGTTGTCCGCCACTCGCACCTGTGCCACCCCCAAGACCATCGGTTGATAGACAAGTGTGTGCCCCTCCGGCCGGCGTCCCCGTAACGGCACAAAGTACTGCGGCACCTCCGGCGGCAGCATGGGGCGTGAGGCCGTCACCCGTGAACCGTCATGGGTCGATCGTGACGACTCGTCTTGTGAAGCTTGACCTGTGACGTTCGACGTGTGACGTTTCTGCGGATCCATCAGTTGTTTGATTTGGGTCCGCGTGAGCGGCCCGCGCAGATAGGACAATGTCCACCGGGTCTGGAAAACTTCCGGCGCATCCTCGTGGACGTTATTCAACAGGAAGACTCGATTGCCCAGCCCCGCGAGGATTTGCTCCATCCGTTGGCGATCGAATTTTTTGCCGCCGCTGGCCGCCGCACCCTCCAACCCTTCCATCACACGCGCCTTGTCGCGCTCCGTCTGCAACCGACCGATGAACCAGGTACCGGTATTGGCCAAGCCTTTGTAATCAAGATCCACGGGGTTCTGCGTGGCCAGCACCACACCCAACCCGAACGCGCGCGCCTGCTTGAGCAACGTGAGTAAGGGAGCTTTGGACGGCGGATTGGCGACCGGCGGGAAATAGCCGAAAATCTCATCCATATAAAGAATGGCCCGCAGGCTCGTGGTGCCGGATTGACCGCGGACCCAGCCCAACGTCTGGTTCAGGAGGAGGGACACAAAGAACATGCGCTCGGCATCGTTCAAATGGGCGATGGAAAAAATGGCAATGCGGGGTTTACCCGAGGGGCCGTAGAGCATCTTCCCCACATCCAACGCCTCGCCCTCCATCCAGGCGGAAAAACCCGGCGCGGCCAACAGGTTGTTCAGCTGCATGGCCAGGGCGAACCGTTCCTTCGAGGGGAAGAACGACTCCACATCGAGCACCCCCACCTTCGTCATGGGAGGCGTTTGGATCTGATGAATGAGGGTGGGCAAATCGAGATCCCTCCCCGCCCGCCAGGCGCTGTCGAGAATCGAGGACAGGAGAATATGCTCGCGACTCCTGATCGGATCGGCCTCGACGCCGATCAGCCCCAACAGGCTGGTCACGGTCGTGCCGATGCGCTCGCGGAGGAGTTCTGCATCGTCGAGCAATTCTGCCGACGGCGCGGCGAAGGATTTCAGAATCGACACCGGAAGACCGGCGTTGCTTCCCGGGGTGTACACGACGAAGTCCGCGGCATCACGCAACTTCTTGATACGCTCGCCACTCTGCCCCCAGTCGCCAAGCCCCTTTTGCCACAGGGTTGCCTGCTGCGCGGCGAAGTCGGCGGCGGACAGTCCCTTTTTACGGGCGTCGTCTTCATTGATCCATGGCGCGAAATCTTCGCCGCGAAGCTGGGGGAAGGTCAGCAGCAGGTTGGCGAGATCGCCCTTGGGATCGATGACGATAGCCGGGATGCCGTCGATGGCCGCTTCTTCCAATAGGCCGACACAGAGTCCGGTCTTGCCGCTTCCCGTCATTCCGACGCAGACCGCATGAGTGACCAGATCCTTCGAATCGTAGAGGAGCCACCCGGGCATGGCCTGTTTGGCGGCGAGATCGTAGGGTCGCCCCAGATAGAAGAGACCGAGCTTTTCAAAATCAGCAGACGAAATGGCCCTCGATTCCTTCTTCTTCGGCATGGCTTCCTCCTGCTGGCACGGCAAACCGTGTCCTTGATCTACCGACAGCATTCTACGAATTGGGCCGGATATCCGCAATTGTCACTGCCTCACTAGGGTCCTCACTAGATCCGACAAGGGATCCTCCTAGTGTAGAAGGCGGATGCACTTTCATACAGTTCAGGCAGTACACAACAACCCCTGACGTGGGCGGCCAAAGCCCATTTATCCAAAAGGAGAGAGAACATGAACAGGTTGTATGCTGTCGGAATGCTTGCCCTACTCGCTGGTTGTGGACCGCACTATACCATTCCCAACTATGAATCGAATGAAATTGAGAAGGTCATCTCCAGCGGGCGTTCCCCAGAAGGGTGCATTGAGAATCTGAAAGAGGATGCCCAGAAACTCAATGTAAAAGTCCGCCTGACCGATGTTCAGCAGCAACCCAGTTCAGGGCCGATTTCCTGGATTTATACCAATAGCTATATCTGCACAGGCCGGGTGGTTCTTCCCAAAGCGTGAGGAGCGACACCATGCAGACCTATTCCAACCCTGCGGAAGCATTCGACGTGCAGACCCCGCACGGATTACCCGGCGATGCCTGCGAGTCGAAGCTCAGCCTTCGATTTCTCCTGACGTTCGACGATGGGCCACATACCAATACAGGAAAGGTGCTGCGACAACTGGCGCGCAATTCAATCCAGTCGGATATTAAGGCAATTTTCTTCGTCCAGACCAGGCATCCGAAGCGCGGCGGTTCGTCGGAGGGGCGTGCCATGCTGGCAATCGAACATGCGGAGGGTCATCTCCTGGGCCTTCATACGGGCACATCCAAAGGGCATGTCCGTCATACCGGCATGGCCATTACCGACCTGGATCGTTCTCTGCTGGACGGCAAAGAAGATCTCTCTCGTATCACGGGGCGTCCAACCCTATTCGTTCGCCCCCCTTACTGGCTGTTCAATCGGTCCACGCTCGGCCGATATGGCCACTACGGCCTTCACATGGTCCTGTCAGATGTCAAAGCCTTCGATGGGGTGAATTGGGGTGTTCACTTGGTCAGGCGATGGAATTTTCGCTCGCAGCTGGCAGGTCTGCGATCCAGGTTCTTGCGAGGAGACCTACCAGTCGTCGACCGCACTATTCCCATCGTCGTGGCATTTCACGACACAAATGGCTTCACTGCCGACCACTTAGGGGATTATTTGGAACTCCTGTCGGACGAAGCGATGCGCCTGGGCCTCCCCCTTCATCACAAACCATTTTTTCAAGTAGCTGATGAACTGATCGCGGTCGGACTCCGGCGGTCCACTCCCTATACCGTGACAAGTTAAACCGCATGAACCTTGCTGGAGACGCATTGATATGGCCCGCTCACCCCATAATCCCACGGCAACGGGCGATCTCGAGGAGGAGATTGCCAGCCTCCTGATCGAGACGCTTCGCCTGGAAGTGGTCGCCACTGACATTGATCCTGAAGCCGCATTGTTTGGTGAGGGTTTGGGCCTGGACTCCATCGACATGCTGGAAATCGCCTTGGTTCTCTCGAAACGATATGGCGTAGAGTTGCGTTCCGAGAATCGAGCGGCGCTCACCTCCCTGCGAGCGCTAACCGCCCACATCCATGAATATCGCATCCGATAATGCGTGCCATGAATAGCCATAAGATCCCAGTATCCGTGAGGCGACGCATCTGCGCTCATCCCGCCGGTTCGCCAGCAACCTATTCTCTCCTTGCGCATCATGCACCCACGGGTACATTCGCATGGCGACAGGGCCGCGCCTATTCAGTTCAGGAGTTTCTCCGGTCTGCCTGGACATTGGCCGCCCGGCTCCCTGAAAAACGCTATGCCATTAATGTGTGCAAAGATCGATATTTTTTTGCGGTGGGGTTCGCCGCCAGTTTGATCGCTCGCCAAATCAGCCTCCTTCCGACATGCCGGGCTGAGGAGCCGCTCCGTGAACTGGCACAACGCTATCCTGACGCCTACATCCTCAGCGACCACGATGAGGTGATGAACTCAATGCCTCTGGTCCGGCTTACCGAGCACGCATTGCAAGGAACGGGGTCCGCGGAAAATCCTTCGATTTCAGCGAGCCGAATCGCCGCCATTGCCTTCACCTCGGGTAGCAGTGGAACCCCGCAAGCCCATGCCAAGAGCTGGGGCTCACTGGTCATGGGGGCACGGGCGCTGGGTCGACAATTTGATCTTCAAGACAAACCCTCACGTACTGCTGTGGGCACGGTCCCGGCACAACACATGTATGGTCTGGAAACAACAATCATGCTCCCATTTCAATGGGGGTGGAGCCTGTATGCCGGTTGTTCGGTATTGCCTGCGGACCTGCGCATGGACCTTGAGCACCTCTCCTCCCCAGCCTGGTTGATGACGACCCCGTTCCACCTCAATGCATATCTCAATGAACAAGTACTGCTGCCGGGCCTCGAAAGCGTCATTTCAGCCACAATGCCTCTGGCTCGTGCCGTCGCGCAGGGCGCGGAAGCTCTCTGGCACGTCCCGGTCCATGAAATTTACGGCTGCACAGAAGGCGGGATCCTCGCCTCCCGCCATACCACCGCGGGCGACCAGTGGACTCTCTGTCATGACTTGCGCATACGGCAACGCGAGGATACCACCTGGGTGATGGGTGGGCATGTGGGCGCGTGGCTTCAGCTCACGGACCGGATCCAGTTGCGCGGACGGCGGGAATTTCTGCTGCTAGGGCCGCATCATGATCTCGTGAAAATCGCAGGCAAGCGCGCGTCCCTGACCGCGCTCAACAACATACTGCGGCAGGTCCCCGGGGTGTTGGACGGCATTTTTTATCGAGGCCATCCGGAGCGCGCTCACAACGGCCGGCTTTGTGTCTTTGTGGTCGCTCCGGGCGTCACTCGCGCCACGATCCTCGCCCACCTCCGAAAGCGAATCGATCCCGTGTTCCTCCCACGTCCGTTGTATTTCGTCGACACGCTCCCTCGCAATGCCACCGGAAAACTGCCGTGCGAACGACTCGAAGCCTTCATCGAGCATTTCCGCCGGCCAGGCCTCCCGTCTCGAGGATGATCCATGCGACACGAGGTGGAACGTTCGATTGATCCGACGCATCCGGCCTTGGCCGGGCATTTCCCAGGCAATCCAATCATCCCCGGCGTGGTCATTTTGAACGAATTGTTATGCGTGGCGGAGAATTGCCTCCACTGGCGCCCAGGGCCCCTCGCGATCCCCTCGGTAAAATTCATGCATCCTCTCCGGCCAAGCGATCCGTTCACCTTGGTATTAGAGCGCCGCTCAGAGAACCAGCTGTCCTTCTCCGTTCTTCAGGAAGGGACCACCATTGCGGCAGGGATTCTCGAACGGGCCGGCTCAGTCACAGAAGTGGATCAATCGTGAGTACTCACTGGCTGGTTCAACAGGAACGTGGCAGCCTCAGACTCGTTCGCCTCCTCGCCTGGATCACCTTGCGACTGGGTCGACCGTTGGCTCGGTGTTTCCTCTATCCCATTTGTCTCTATTTCTTCGTGTTCTCCGGAGGAACGCAACGCGTCTCGCGGGGATACTTGCAACGAAGTCTCGAACGTCCGGCGCGCTGGATGGACGTGTTTCGTCACTACCACACCTTTGCCTCGACCATCCACGACCGCGTGTATCTCCTGTCAGGACGCCACCGTTATTTTGACATTCGAATGGAGGGTGCCGCCGCCCTGCACGCCGTACTGGCGCAGAAACGAGGCTGCATTCTATTGGGCTCGCACCTCGGCAGTTTCGAAGTGTTGCGCGCCCACGGCCTGTTCGATCAACAGGTGCCGCTTACCGTGATCATGCATGAAGGCGCCTCCGCCAACTTGAATGCGGTGCTGCACAGCCTCCACCCGGAAATTCGCGATCGCATTATCCCTCCCGGCACGCCGGATACCATGCTTGCCGCGAAAGAGCGACTTGATCGAGGTGAAATGGTCGGGATCCTCGGCGACCGCGTCTTCGGTGACGAGAAAGGAATGAACTGCGACTTCCTCGGCCAGCCGAGAATGTTTCCGGAAGGGCCTTTTTTATTGGCCGCCCTGCTCCAAGTCCCGGTGGTCCTTTTTTTCGGCCTGTATGAAGGCGGCCGGCAATATGCCATTCACTTCGAGCCGCTGGCGGAGCGCATTCCACTGAATCGTGCGCAGCGCTCAGAGACCATTCGTCCCTGGGTGGAACAATATGTCAGCCGATTGGAACACTATTGTCGGCTGTATCCATACAACTGGTTTAACTTTTATGACCGCATCAACGATGGTCCACCTTCTCATCATGCTGTGTAGCCTGGTCGCGTGGATTCCGTATGCCGGCGCACAGGCCGCCCCTTCGCCGCTGGATGTTCCGGCCCTGATGGAACTCATGTCGAAGGTCTCCAAACGAGACAACCATTTTACGGAAACCAAGACCCTGGCGATGCTGACCCGACCCTTGGTGCTCAGCGGCACCTTATCCTATGTTCGACCCAACCGCGTCGAAAAACATGTCACGTCGCCTTACATCGAACACCTGGTCGTCGAAGGCGACCAGCTCACCCTCTCGACCAAAGACGGCACGAAACGCATTGCCGTCGACAGCCATTCGCTGATTCGCTCGCTCATCGAGGCGATTCGGGCAAGTTTGGCGGGCCAGGTCGCCGTTCTCAGACGGCTGTACCACATCAAACTCGATGGCACCCTCCGGAACTGGACACTCACGTTACGACCCTTGGACGCCCAAGCCGCGGAGTACCTCCAATCGGTGACCCTCACCGGCCAGGGCGACCGATTGATCAAAGTCGACATACGGGAAACCGGAGGAGATCGATCGCTGATGGAAATCCATGAGCCGGTGTCATGACAGTGCGGGCCGGACCAGCGGTCCTACTTTGGATCCTGCTCCTCTTTTCGAGTGCGGGCGTTATCGTGAACATGACCGTGACGACCGACCTCACAGCCCTGCTTCCTCGTTCAGCGGACGAGACGCAAGAACTGCTGGTGAGACAACTTCGCGATGGAGTGGCCGCGCGGCTCATTCTCATCGGCCTCGAAAACGCCGATGCGGAAAACCTCGCCGAAGCCAGCCGAAGCATCGCTCGAAGCCTGAATGAAACGTCACTTTTCCGATCAGTGAGCAATGGAGACCCCGCCGACTACACCACGGAACGCGAGATTCTCATGCGGCATCGTTACTTATTGAGCTCGGCGGTGACACCCGAACACTTTTCCACGTCGGGCCTGCGAGCAGCATTGGAGCAACAGCTTCAATTGCTCGCCTCGCCGGCCGGCGCGGTCGCGAAGGTCGCATTACCAGGTGATCCGACCGGCGAACTGGCCCACATAGCGTCCGGGTTCGCGACAACCTCCCACCCCTCCCTCCTCAACGGAGTCTGGTTTTCACGCGAGGGAACCAGGGCGCTGCTGGTTGCGGAGACCCGAGCCCCGGGGTTCGATCTCGATAAACAGACTGCAGCGATCCACGCGGCTCGCACGGCGTTCGCTTCATCGGGCTTGCCGGAAAACGCCCGTCTCCTGCTCAGCGGCCCGGGGGTGTTCGCGGTCGAGTCCCGGGCAGCGATTCAGCGCGACTCCTGGCGTCTCTCTCTCATCGCCGGAGTCATGGTCACCGCCTTGCTGTTCATTGTCTATCGATCCGTGACACCGCTGTTGCTGAGCCTTCTGCCGGTCATCACCGGATTGCTTGCCGGCGTCGCGGCGGTCCAACTGCTGTTCGGCTTCGTACACGGCATCACGCTCGGATTCGGCGCCACCCTGATTGGAGAAGCGGTCGACTACCCGGCCTATCTCCTGACTCAGGTCATCGCGGGTGAGCGGTTGCAGCAGACATTGACGCGAGTCTGGCCCACATTACGCCTCGCGATTCTGACCACGGTATTCGGGGCGCTGAGCATGTTGTTGTCCAGTATTACCGGCCTGTCACAGCTGGGCGTCCTGGCGTTTGTCGGCGTCTTGGTCGCCGGTCTGGTGACACGCTGGATCGTGCCCGCGCTGGCTCCGCAGATCGTGAGGGCGGCGCCGCATCAGATCCTGCCGTCACTTTGGGGCGAACGCCTCGGAGCGCTGAGTCGGATGCGTGGGCTTCTCTGGCTGATCACTCTTCTTTCTCTGGCGACGTTGGGGGTCCGCCATCAGAACATCTGGGATAACGACCTCGCCAATCTGAGTCCAATCTCTTCATCCGCTAAACTGCTGGACGAGCAGATGCGATCAGACCTCGGAGCGCCCGACGTTCGATATTTGCTGGTGCTACATGGCGCGAGCCAGGAGGAAGTGTTGCAAAGGAGTGAATCCGCCGCGCCCCTTCTTCGCCGGTGGGTGGAGAACGAGCTACTGACCGGGTTCGATCTCCCGAGCCTTTACCTGCCGTCGAAGGAGATGCAACGCATACGCCGCGCCGCGCTACCACCACCCGCTGTACTGAGCGCTTCGTTGACTGAGGCCTTGAACGGATTGCCGTTTCGACCAGGGCTTTTCGAGCCGTTCCTGCGCGACATAGAGCAAGCCCGCACCGGGGCGTTTATGGAGATGGTCGATCTTGATCCATCCGCTCTCTTTCAAAAAGTCAGCGCATTGTTGATCCAAAGCGGCCGTGAATGGGCCGGTCTTGTCCCCTTGCGCGGGGTGAAATCAGGTTCGGCATTAGCCGACCACATCACGAGCGAGGGGGGTTCCGGCCTTACGTTTCTGGACCTAAAATCGGAAGCCGGACGACTGGTCAATGGGTATCGGAACGAATCATTGCGGTTAACCATGCTGGGAATAGTCGCCATCACGGGCCTATTGTGGTCGGGCTTGCGCGACATGGCCCTCGTGGGCAGAGTACTGCTACCGCCCTTACTCGCCATCGTTTATGTGGTGACGATTCTGACGCTCATCGGCGAACAACTCTCGCTTTTCCACCTGGTGTCGTTGTTGCTCGTGCTTGGCATCGGACTCAACTACGCCCTCTTCTTCAACCGACCCTTCGCCGACGAGGACGAGCGACGGCGAACGTGGCTGTCGCTCACTCTATGCATTTGCGCCACCCTTTCGGCCTTCGGCGCCTTGGCTTTCTCGCACATACCGGTTCTTCATGCCATCGGTTTTACGGTGGGACTCGGCGCCGCCTTTTCCCTCCTTGCCGCAGCCATTCTGGGTAGAGAGGGAGTGACCTCCTGATGACGCCGCTGACGATCACGAGCATGGCCACAGTCAATCCCCTGGGACGGGGAATCGAAACTACATGGGACGCGCTCTCGACGGACCGGCACGGCCTTCGCCCCAATGACTTCGGAGATGTCGGCATCAGGACGTGGATTGGACGTGTCGATGGACTCGAAGAGGAATCGATCAGCGGAGACCTTGCAGACTTCGACTGTCGAAATAATCGTCTGGCGCTAGCCTGCCTGCGGGAAGATAGGTTTGAGGAGGCGGTGACCGCAGTCTGTCGTCGCTATGGACCGGATCGCATCGGGCTCCTCATCGGCACGACGACCTCCGGTATTCTGGAAACGGAATTGGCCTATCGGCGGCGGGCCGAATGTGGGGACCTTAGCCTCCTGAATGTTCGTTACCGCCATACTCAGAACCTGTTTTCAGTCAGCGACCTCGTTCGTCGCTATCTCGGCCTCCAAGGCCCTGTCGCGTCATTGTCCACGGCCTGCTCGTCGAGTGCCAAGGTGTTCGCCAGCGCGTCTCGCTGGATGGCCGCGGGATTATGCGATGCGGTGGTCGTGGGTGGAGTGGATAGCCTGTGCTTCATGACACTCTATGGATTCGCCGCGCTAGGCCTGGTTTCCGAAAGCCCTTGCCGGCCATGCGACGTGACTAGAAACGGGCTCTCCATCGGAGAAGCGGCCGGGTTCATGTTGCTGGAACCTGATTCCGGATCCGTCGGGGGCGCCATTAGACTGCTGGGTTACGGTGAAAGCAGCGACGCCTATCACATGTCGACACCGCACCCGGACGGGTCGGGTGCGGCATTAGCGATGGAACGAGCTCTTGAGCGCGCGGACATAAAACCAATTGATATCGATTACATCAACCTTCACGGCACGGGAACGCGGGCGAACGATCTGGCTGAAGATCGTGCCGTCTGTAAGACCTTCGGCGGTCGAACGCCCTGCAGTTCGACCAAGGGCAGAACCGGGCATACACTCGGTGCCGCCGGCATCACGGAGGCGATCCTAGCCACCCTCTGCCTGCAGCACAACTTCCTTCCCGGCACCTTGCAGACGGACCAGATCGATCCACAACTCCAAAGCTGCATTATGCTGCGGAGCGAACGCCGGCCCCTCCGTACGGTCATGAGCAATTCGTTCGGTTTCGGCGGCAACAACTGTAGTCTCATTTTTGGAAAGCGGCCGTGATGCAGGTATTCGTCTCCAACGTCGGCATCGCCGGACCCGGACTGAACGGATGGGCCGATGCGCGGCCTGTCCTAGCCGGTGAGATTGCCTATCAGGCTGCACCGACTTCACGCGCGACGCCGGATATTCTCTGCGCAGCCGAACGCCGCCGCAGCAGTCAATCCGCGCGTCTCGCAATCCTGGCGGCCCAGGACGCCCTCTGCGCCGGAGGCCTGAAGGGAGAGGAGATCGCCACCATTTTTGCCTCGTCGGATGGGGACGGTGCCATCACACAGGAAATCTGTGAATCCCTGGCAGGCCTGGCACGAGACGTGTCCCCCACCTCGTTTCACAATTCTGTGTACAACGCACCGGCAGGCTATTGGAGTATTGCAACACATTCACGGCTTGCCTCCACAAGCATTTGTGCCTATGACGTCTCCTTTGCCGCGGGACTTCTGGAGGCTGCAACGTATGCGGTGGTCGAACGCGAGGCGGTTATGCTGGTCGCATCCGACCTGCCCTTTCCTGCTCCGTTGCATGCAATTCGTCCAGTGGCAGACAGCTTTGCTGCCGCGATTCTAATTTCCCCCTCCCCTGCTCCCGGATCCTTCGTGCGATGTGAGGTCAGCCTCCAACCGCGCAGCTCTTCAACCGCATTCCCGGAAGGGCTACCTGCACGCCTGCGCAGCAATCCCGCGGCTCGCTCCCTTCCCTTGTTGGCTGTTTTTGCGAAACGAATGATCGCTACCGTCCGAATCGAATACTCTGACAATCACGATGTAGTGGTTTCATGCGAACCGCGAGGATGAAAGATGGATTACACCTGCTTGGACATATCCACTCTCATCCCACATCGAGACGCGATGTGTCCGCTCGATCGTGTAGAGGAGTGGAGTCCGCGCCACATTGTCTGTAGGGCAACCAGTCATCGTCGTCCTGACAATCCTCTGCGAGACTCCAGCGGAGTACGCGCGCTTTGCGGCATCGAATATGGGGCGCAAGCCGTTGCCGCCCATGGTGCACTTCGCAGCACAGGTCCCGAGCCGCTTGTCCGGTCTGGGGTGCTGGTTTCCGCACGTGATGTGACAGCAACGCGCTCACATCTGAACAACTTAGATGGACCATTGTGGGTGCTCGCCACCCTCGTACTCGACCATGAGCAGGGCGGCATTTACGATGTCGTGCTGACCGGCGGCGGCGAAACCGTGATGAGCGGACGCTTAACGGTCATGATGTCGGTCGAGCATCCCACCCTACGCTCAGCCACCTCGACAGATGGAGTCACATGAGAAAACGCGCTCTAGTCACCGGTGGAAGCGGCGAAATCGGCCGGGCCATTTGCCTGGCGTTGGGGAAGGCCGGTTTCGAGGTCATCGTTCATGGATATGCGCATGTGGATCGCGCATACGCCGTGGCAGAGGCCATCCGCGATCAAGGCGGGCACGCGGATGCCGTGTACTTCGACGTCACGAACGGGGAGCACACCCGTCAGGCATTGGAACAGCTTCAGGAACAGGGCCCCATCCAAGTGTTGGTGAATAATGCCGGCGTCTATGCCGACGGGCCTATGGCGGGGATGACTCCTGAGCAATGGGGGAAGGTCATCGACGTGTCGCTGAACGGATTCTTCAATGTGACTCAGCCGCTGCTGCTCCCCATGATTCGCACTCGTTGGGGGCGCATCGTCACCATTACCTCCGTCAGTGGCGTGATTGGCAATCGTGGACAAGTCAACTACGCCGCTGCAAAGGCGGGGCTCCACGGTGCGACGAAAGCCCTCGCGCTTGAACTGGCCTCACGACAGATCACCGTGAATGCGGTGGCGCCGGGGATCATCTCGACTTCGGCGACACAGGAATTGTTCAGCACCGATGTCATAGACCGATTAATCCCGATGAAACGCGCCGGCACCGTGAATGAGGTGGCGAGTCTCGTCACCTATCTCGTGTCCGATTCCGCCGCTTATGTCTCCGGACAAGTTATCTCGATGAATGGAGCTCAGGCATGAGGGGTTCGGCTCAGGATTATGTCGCCGTCATTCCGGCATACAACGAAGCTGGGACCATTCGCGCGGTTGTGGCCGAGACCCTGAAATACCTGGATCGGGTCGTGCTTGTGGATGACGGCTCTTCAGATTCCACCGCGGACTGCCTGCGTGAGTTGCCTGTCACGATCATCCGGCATCACCACAACCTGGGTAAGGCCGCTGCACTCTGGCGTGGCATGCAGCACGCGGCTGCCCAGGGGGCGACCGCAGTGATTACGCTCGATGGAGATGGGCAGCATGACCCGGCAGACATTCCCGCTTTGATCGCGGTACACCTGCGCGATCCTTCCGCACTCGTCATCGGAGCGCGTCTGGATGGCAAACGAGTCGCTCCCTGGTTACGATATTGCGCCAACCGTGTCGCAAACTTCTGGATCTCCTGGGCTGCCGGATGCCGGATCCAGGACAGCCAATCCGGATTTCGTCTGTATCCGATCGCGCTGCTGAATGGAGTGGGGTCGCGATGCGATGCCACGTCTGGCTTCGCGTTCGAGAGTGAAGTGCTGATCGAAGCCGGCCGACTGGGTGTACCGATTCGGATGGTCCCTGTATCGGCCATCTATGGACGCCATCTCAGATTAAGCCACTTCCGGCAGGTGCGGGACGTGATTCGTATTACCCGCATGGTGGCTCGCAAATTGTTAGCTAAGCAGCTGGATATTTCCGGATTGGTCAAGAGCCGACGCCCGGCGCTGCCACCTTTCAAACGTCTTGATCTGGCAGCGCGATCCGGCAGTCCCGATCTCGCTCGCCGACGCCGCATTCTTTTTGTTGCCGAGGCCGTAACTCTTGCCCATGTCGCGAGGGCCGCGGCTTTGGCACGCGGGCTCGATCCCGAACGGTATGACGTGCATTTAGCCTGCGACCGCCGTTACCTCCACCTCTTTGAAACACTCCCGGTTACCCTACATTCCATACGATCCATCGAGAGTGACCGGTTTCAGGATCGACTGTGCAAGGGGAGTCCGCTCTACACAACCAACGAGCTGCGGACCTATGTGAAGGAGGACTTGCGCCTCTTGGCCGATGTAAATCCGGACGCCGTAATTGGAGATTTCCGCTTGTCACTTTCCATCAGTGCTCGAACGGCCGCCATTCCATATCTTACAGTGACCAATGCTCATTGGAGCCCCCATGCCCGGCCGCATTTCATCGTACCGGAGCTCGCCATTACCGAACGGTTCGGGTCGCGACTGGGACAGACGCTGTTCACATTGATGAGGCCGTTCGTCTTCGCACAGCAGGCATTCGCGCTGAATCACGTCCGTAAAGAATATGGGTTACCCTCCGTCGGATACAGCCTCCAGAAGATTTTCACCGAGGCTGATGAAACGCTCTACGCCGACCTACCTGACCTTGTGCCGACCTTCGAACGGCCCCGCCACCATCGGTATCTTGGTCCTGTGCTCTGGGCGCCTGAGGAGGAGCCTCAATGGTGGGCTACCGTGCCGGATGTTCGACCGATGGCCTACGTCAGCCTTGGCACCTCGGGCAGGCAGGAACTGCTGCCGACTGTGCTGCTAGTGTTGCATCGACTTGGCATCGGCGCCCTGGTCTCGACGGCCGGTCGACGTCCGCCCGACTACCTCCCCGACAATACCTGGATCGCCCCCTATCTGCCCGGGCTTGAGGCGGCGAGGCGGGCCGACCTCGCCATCTGCAACGGCGGGAGCGCCACGACTTACCAGGCCTTTGCCGCGGGAGTGCCGGTACTTGGCATTCCCACTAACCTGGATCAGTACCTCATGATGAATTACGTGCAGCAATATGGAGCGGGTGAATATGTTCGGGCGGGCGAGGCCTCGGTTTCGACCTTGACGCAGATCGTGACCCAGATTCTGGACAACCCCAACTATCGATTGCGAGCCGGTCGCCTCGGTGAACTGATCGCCACCGGACAGCCCCAGGTGAAACTCGATCAGGTACTCACAAAGATACTGGGAATCGGCGAGGATCAGGCATGCGCAACCTCTGCGATTCCACTCGGTGCATCTTCGACCTATGGGGGGAGCCGGCTCGACCGGGAGCACTCTCCGCAAACCCTCCCTGCTGCTGGACTCATTATGAATCGCGAGGAGTCGTCACGGGAGGCGAACCAGTGACCACGATCGATCCCATGCTTTCTCCCCCACCAATGGCTCCGGAACCCGATCCGGCTGTCATCGATAAAGAGCTCCGACCACACCTGCACGTGCACTCCGTCACACTGACCGGCTTGTTCGTTCTAGCCGTCTTTTTTACCCTCTATCTCGGGCGCGCGATTTTTCTCCCGATCACCGTCGCCCTCCTGTTCGCGGTGCTCTTCGCGCCATTGTTGCGGCGGTTGAGACACCTCTACATTCCCGAACCAGTGGGCGCGGCTATTCTACTGTCGCTCGTAGTGGCGGTCGCCGGGTATGGTGCCTCGCGTCTGGCCGAACCGGCATCGGACTGGGCGGCCAGAGTGCCGGACGCCTTCCGCGAACTCGAGTACAAACTTCGAGCCATCAAACAACCGATGCAGGAAGTGACCAAAGCAACGGAACTTCTATCGAAGGCCGCCACGTTGGATGGGACAAAAAAGGTGCAACAGGTGGAAGTCCGGAACGATGCCTGGCCCATGAGATTTTTCAGTGCCACGGGTGAAGTGATCATACAGATCGCAACGACCATAATTCTCCTGTACTTTCTCCTTTCCTCCGGAGACCTGTTCCTCCAGAAGCTCGTCAAAGCGCTTCCGCAGTGGCCGGACAAGCGCCGCGCCGTTGAGATCGTGCGGCGCATCGAGGCACAGCTGTTCCGCTATCTCTTCACCGTCACCTGTATCAATCTGGGGCTAGGCGTGATGGTCGGTATCGCCATGGACCTTCTGGGCATGCCCAATCCAATACTCTGGGGCGTCATGGCCGCCCTCCTCACATTTATTCCTTACCTGGGTCATATGTTCGGCGTCGTGGTCGTCATGCTCGTGGCTGCCGTGACCTTCGACGAATTACGCTACGTTGCCATCATTGGAGCCGTGTACGGCGGACTGGCATTCCTCGAGGGTTCTCTCGTCACGCCGATGATTCTCGGCCAACGGCTAGAGATCAATCCTGTGGTGCTCCTCATCGGTCTGATGCTGTGGGGATGGATGTGGGGTATCGCCGGAGCGTTGCTGGCCGTCCCCCTCCTGGTGGCATTCAAAATTTTCTGCGACCATGTTGACCCCTTATCTTCTGTCGGCAGTTTCATCGGCAAGTAAAACAGGAGAGGCCCCGGTTCTAACCTTCGGCACATCAATCGCGCGTATTTCTTTGCCACCGGCATTAGAAGCTGTGAGTCTCCGCTTAAAGTGTTTGCGAATTGTCCGGGCTTACAGGCAGGATGCCTGTCATGTTCGGTCCTTCGTTGTACGCATGGATTGCCCTACTCTACGGTCTTCTGGTGGGCATCACCTCTGTGGCGCATGCGGAACCTCCCGCTCAAAGTGTTCATTGGGGATCCATCGCGTTCCCGGATCACGACCAATCAATCACCCTGAGTACCACGGTGGTGGACCGGTTCACCGAGTTCGACGGCGAAGGCAAACGCTACAACAACATTCGCGAGACCATGGGCCTTAACTTCTTTACCGTGAGTTGGACGCAACCGCTTGCCCGCTTCCCAGGGTGGAACTTCAATCTCACCGCGGGAGGTGGGCCGACGAGTGACGGCCCCAGCCGGTTTTTGCAAAACGATGTCGTGCATAAACTGCGAGGCCTTACGCCGGTGCCGGTGGGAGAAAAACGGGAAGCCAATGATTTCATGATCAGCGGAAACCTGACCCGCTGGTTCAGCCTGGCCGGATCACAGGAAGCGTTCTTTGCGGGGGTCGGCGGAGCGGGGGGCTCTCTCTATTACGAGCCTTACGTTCAAGCCGGATTCCGACGCTTGGCTCTATTGCAGCCTATCCCATGGGTCGGTGACTATGTTCGTTTTTCCGCCATGGGACGGTACGGAAGACCATATAGCGGTGCGGCATTCCATCAAGTGGCACCGCAGTCATATCTGGCTCAGGCTTCGGCGGGTATCGGAAATTATCCCCGGTGGGACGATTGCACGCCCTGGGAACTTGAGCTGGCCGTGACCTTCGATTCGGGCCTCTTCGTCAACCATCGCGGGGATTCGCTGGAAGAACGATTCGTCTCGCTGGCGCTGCGTTATTCGGCATTCACGTTCGAAACCTGGAACGACCTTATCAATCAGAAAGATTATGGCCCCACCTTCGGGGCCCGTCTGACATTCGATCTCGTGTATGCGTACCATCGCTGGTGGCAGTGATGGCCCCGCTTGTAGCCCTGGAAGGTCGCCATATGAGTGGCTTACTTGCCACAGCTGATTTTTAGCGACTCAATGTCATTCGCCATGTCCAACTTTCCAAGGTTGGGTACCCGCTGTCCCGGAGCGAAGGCGATCTCCGTGCCTTTGAAGTCTTTATCTTCATAGGCGCGGATAGTGGCGTTAGAGCCGACGATCACGCTTTCGATGTCGTTGCTCCAATCCTTGCCGGCCAGGTTCTTCAACGTGGCATACTCTTTCGGACCTTGCAGAACCACATGGGGATCATCAACATCGAAATTATCGTCCTCAAAAATTTCGATGAAGCAATTTTTATCGACCAATTGCATCTCCAGGTCAGCCGCATAAACCGGCAATCCCAGGAGAGCCAGAGCAGCCATCATTGTGAACATCTTTCCTCGCATCGCAACACCTCCCCCTCGTCATTTCCCTGACTCCGGCCTCACTCCTTGGGATTGAACTCAGGATGGGGAACTACTTTAGAATCCCCAGGAACCAGAGCAACACCAGAATGCTTGCCGGCACCCCAAGCAGCCAAAGAATGAATCCTTTTCCCATCGGTCCCATGTATGCCTCCTTGTGAGCCGCCGATTATGGCAAGAGCGATGCCGACAGGAGCTCACGATTCAGCACGCTGACCATGTTCAAATGCGCGGCACGATTGTCCTCCAGTCCCGCTGCGAATAAATCGGCGTGCTTGCGCTGAAGTACCAGGCCAAACTCTCTATGTTTGTCGGCCGGAATGTCATACAGCGAGGCCAACGCACTCACATATTGCCCTTGACCAGCCGCCGCCTCCTGACGCAGGTTCTCAAACGCCACCCCTGCGAATAGATTGATTTTCTGCTCCTTCAGCACCATCCCGTCGGCTGAAAAGAGCCCGTTGGGGCTCGTGCTGGAGAAAAAATTCACGGTCGTGTCGATCGTGGCCTTTGTGGTGTTACAGCCCCCAAGCGTTAAGCCCGAAGCCACAATGCACAATCCTAAACTCAGGTTTCTCATTGATGTTGCTGTCTTCATACATGCCTCCTTTTCCTAGCTGCCGGCACAAATCTGCCATCCTGCTCATGGGTCCTCTTACGTTGTACCTCATGGGCATCCAAGACGACCCTAGTCATAACCCTGGGGAGAGGGAAGAAAGCCTCTGGCCAAAGCTACCAGTAGGCGCGGCGGCAGGAGGAACATTCCAACGAGGGCTAAGAGGGGAAGTTCGATAGAAGCGCCCAAGGATTGGGGGGGTAGAAGACTCGTCTTGCAGTAGGAAGATTCGGAAGGGCTGTCGAACGGCCGCTCTCACCACTCCTTAAAGACAAAAAACACGGCGCCGATCATCATTCCGAATCCGACCAGGTAGTTCCATTTCAGCTCTTCCTTCAGATACAGGACCGAGAATACGCAAAACACGATGAGGGTGATGACCTCCTGAATCGTCTTGAGCTGCGCCGCCGTGAATTCATAGTGACCGATCCTATTCGCCGGAACCTGAAAACAGTACTCCACCAACGCGATGCCCCAGCTCGCGAGAATCGCGATCCACAGCGGCGAGTCTTTGTACTTGAGATGCCCGTACCAAGCGAACGTCATGAAGATGTTGGAGACGGTCAGCAGCAGGATGGTGCGCATGGGCCTCCCTCCTTACAAGCATTCGACTGACCGCCTAGATTGCGATCGGCCGCATGAAAGCTTAATCAAGTAATCAGGCGAGCACAAAAGAACACCAGGAAAGGCGACAAACAAGCAGTCGAAGGTGTGAGCGAGAAATATGGCTCAAGAATTACTTCTCTACCCGGTTTACCCCCTCACACCCCCGCCTCTTTTAACACCTGCCCCGTATACGACCTTTTCACCTTGGCGATTTCTTTCGGCGGGCCTTCGGCCACGATTTCTCCGCCTCGGTCCCCGCCTTCCGGTCCAAGGTCGATGATCCAATCCGCGTTCCGGATCATGTCCAGATTGTGCTCGATCACGAGGACGGTATTGCCGCTCTCGACGAGGCGGTCGAGTACATCCAACAATCGCTGGATGTCGGCAAAGTGCAGGCCGGTGGTGGGTTCATCGAGAATGTACATGGTGCGGCCGGTGGGGCGTTTGGAGAGTTCGCGGGAGAGTTTCACCCGCTGGGCTTCACCACCGGACAATGTGGTGGCGGACTGGCCGAGCTTGACATAGTGCAGGCCCACATCGTGGAGCGTCTGCAGCTTCGTCTTGATGTAGGGAATGTTTTCGAAAAATTCGAGCGCGTCGTCCACGGTCATGTTGAGGATATCGGCGATACTGCGGCCCTTGTATTGAATCTCCAGCGTCTCGCGGTTGTATCGCTGGCCTTTACACACCTCGCAGGTGACATACACATCCGGCAGGAAATGCATCTCGATTTTGATGAGACCGTCCCCCTGGCAGGCTTCGCAACGTCCGCCCTTCACATTAAAACTGTACCGACCCGGCTTATAGCCACGCACGCGGGACTCGGGCAGGTTTGAAAACAGATCGCGGATGAACGTGAAGAGCCCGGTGTAAGTGGCGGGATTCGATCGCGGCGTGCGGCCGATCGGCGATTGATCGATATCGATGATTTTATCCAACGCGTCGACGCCTTTGAGTTCCTTGCAGCCGTCGATTTTCGGTTTCTTGTGATACAGCAACTGGGAAAGCGAATGAAACAATACTTCGAGCACGAGGGTGCTCTTGCCTGAACCGGAGACGCCCGTCACGCAAGTCAACAGACCCAACGGGATGTTGACGGTGACGCCTTTGAGATTGTGCTTCTTTGCCCCCACGACGGTCACGAAACCCTTTGGCTTCCGGACACGCGATGGGAGGGACACCATCTGTTCACCGCGCAAATACATCCCGGTGAGCGAGTCGGGATTGGCCATCACCTGCTTGGGTGTACCTTGTGCGATGATCCTGCCGCCATGTGTGCCGGCGCCCGGGCCCAGGTCGAGAATGTAGTCTGCCGCTTCCATGGTCTCCGCATCATGCTCGACCACGATGACCGTGTTGCCGAGATCGCGAAGACGGAGCAGGGTCTGCAGCAGGCGGCGATTGTCCCGCTGATGGAGGCCGATGGACGGCTCATCCAGAATGTACAAGACACCGACCAGGCCGGACCCGATCTGCGTCGCCAAGCGGATGCGTTGCCCCTCACCGCCTGAAAGTGTGGCAGCCGGGCGATCCAGCGTCAGATAGTCCAGCCCCACATTGACCAGAAATCCCAACCGTTCGCGAATCTCCTTCAGGATGCGATGGGCGATCACGAGTTCCCGTTCGGTAAATTTGAGGGACGTGAAAAAATCCGCCGCCGCCCGTACCGACAGCTCCGTGACTTCTGCGATGGACTTCTTGGCGATCTTCACCGCCAGACTTTCCGGCTTGAGCCGGGCCCCGTCGCAAGTCTCGCACCGTTCCAACAGCGTAAAATCTTCTTCCTCCGACGCGCCCGGTGTCATGGCGTACCCGATCCCATCGCAGGCCGGGCAGGCTCCATGCGGGCTATTGAACGAAAAGATTCTCGGAGTGATCTCCGGATAACTCACGCCGCACTTGATACAGGCGAGCTTTTCACTGTAGAGGTGCACCTTGCCTGTCTCGGACAGAACACCGACGAGACCCCCGGCCAGCTTCATGGAGGTTTCGACGGAATCCGCCACCCGACGCATCAATGCGTCACCCGGCTTCATGACCAAACGATCCACCACAATCTCGATGGTATGCTTCTTCTGCTTGTCGAGCGTGATGTCATCGCCGAGATCGACGATCTCCCCGTTGATCCTGGCCCGCACATAACCCGCCTTCCGCATCTCCAGCAATTCTTTCCGGTATTCGCCCTTCCGCCCGCGCACAATCGGTGAGAGAATCTGAAACTTTGTGCCTTCGGGCAGCTCGCAGATCGCATCCACCATTTGCTGGACGGTCTGGGCCGTGATTTCCTGTCCGCATTGGAAGCAGAAGGGATGACCGACACGGGCATAGAGGAGACGCAGGTAGTCGTAAATTTCAGTGACGGTCCCGACGGTTGAACGGGGATTGTGGCTGGTGCTCTTCTGTTCAATGGAAATGGCCGGCGAGAGGCCTTCGATAGAGTCCACGTCCGGCTTGCCCATCTGTTCGAGGAACTGGCGGGCATAGGCAGAGAGGGACTCGACGTACCGCCGCTGGCCTTCCGCGTAGATCGTATCGAACGCGAGCGAGGATTTCCCCGAGCCGCTCAGACCGGTCATAACGACCAGCTTATCCCGGGGAATCTCGACGTCGAGATTCTTCAGATTGTGCTCACGCGCCCCTTTGATGATGATGGAATTGCTCATAAGTGCGGGATTATAGCACGCCGTCACGCGAGTCTCGGCCCTCGATGAAGGCCTCCTGACAGAGACCGAAGGAAGCCTCAAAATTCCTACGCATCCCATGGCGAATTGAGTGAGGGCACGACCTGAGTTTTCCAGGATGTGCCGATACAGCATTACGAAGCACCCCCCAGCGTTGAATCGGCGAAGTATGTGCGCATGCAGGACATCCGCGTGACTTCGCCAGCCACCAGGACCCGGATATCTGCTCGCCGGTGGCCATGTGGCTCGATCTGAACCCCGCGATCAAAACCTATTGCTCTTGGCTCTGGACCGGCGTCGTCAGCCATTTCAGTACCGGGGCGGTGGTTACGTTGAATCCCATTATTGCGAATACCGCACCGATCGAATCGTTCCCGTCACATCCCTCCCACCGGCAACACTGCCTTGACAACGGGCGAAAGCGGGTGCTACCACCCTCCCATGGTGAGGGCGGAACGATCTTCCATGCACGATCAACCGGAAGGGGCGGCAAAGGCCGTCTCAACCTGGTCAGGCCAGGCACGGGAGCAGGCCGTCCAGCGGATGTTCACCGCGATCGCGGGAGTCTACGATCTCAACAATACTCTGCTGAGTTTCGGCCTCCATCACCATTGGAAACGTCTCACCGCTGCATATGTGCCCACCGTAGCGAACGGGCGCGCACTCGACATCGGCGCGGGCACGGCGGATCTCGCCCTCTTGATCGAACCCAAAATGGGCCAAGAAGGACACGTCATCGCCTCCGATCTGAACCATGCGATGTTGGCGGAAGGGCTCAGGAAAGTCGTGGGGCGCGGGCTGCGCGACCGGATTACCTGCTTGCAGGCGAATGCCGAACAACTGGGTTTCCCCGACGACACCTTCCACGCCGTGACCACCGGCTTCTGCATGCGCAACGTGGGCAACCTGACGCAGGCATTCACGGAAATCAGGCGGGTCCTGCGACCCGGCGGTCGATTCGTGTGCCTGGAGTTTTCCCGACCGGCCTATGGCTGGTTGCGTAGTCTGTATGATTGGTATTCATTCCGCCTGCTGCCCTGGGTCGGCACCAAGGTCGCGCGAGATCGAACGGGTGTGTATGAGTATCTCCCGGCGTCGATTCGCACGTTTCCCGATCAGGAGCGGCTGGCCAGCCTGTTACGCGAAGCCGGATTCGGCCAGGTGGAATATCGGAACCTCACCGGGGGCATTGTCGCAATCCACGTCGCAACCAAGTAATAAGAAGCGTATGGCCTATGTCGAACAGCACCGGGCATAGGGAGCAATTACTTTCTCACCTATCGGCCATACGCCATTAGCCATCGGCTCCGACCATGGAATCCATTCTCTACATTTTTCTCCCCTGCAAGAAGGTGTACCCGATCGGGGTGACCTATCTGGCCGACTTCATCCATCGCAGGAAACCGGAGGTACGGCAACGGATTCTCGACCTGTCCCTCTTCCCCGAAAACCGGCGCAGCCAGGCGATTCGCGATGCCGCGCTTGAGTTCAAGCCCGACCTCGTCTGCTTTTCTTGGCGCGATATTCAGATTTTTTCCCCCCATGAAGGCGATGCATCGCTGGAGCATGCCTTTAATTTCTATTTCGCCGGGAATCCTCTCAAGCGGGTGGCTGCCTCGTTTGCCGGGCTGAAGCAGCTCTATCGCTACTACAGCCACATTCGCGCCAACCTGTCGTACCCCTGGCTGATCCGGAAGGAATTCCCTAAAACGCAGATCATGATCGGCGGCGGAGCCTTCACGGCTTTCGCAGATCAGTTGATCGAGAAGCTGCCGGAAGGAACGATCGGCATTTTAGGCGAAGGGGAAGACGCGATCCTCAAGGTGGTCAACGGTGAATCGCTGGAAAACGAGCGCTATATCATTCGCGAGGGGAAACACACGCGCAAGGGTAACCAGGGGTCGCCGGCGCTGCTCGATGCCCTGACCGTCGATCTGCCCTACCTCACCTCCATTTTTCCACAGCACGGCGCGTACATGGACGAATCGATCGGCGTCCAGACGAAACGCGGTTGTCCTTACGACTGCGCCTTCTGCCTCTATCCCTACATTGAAGGCAAGCGCGTGCGCTACCGGCCGCCGGAAATGGTCGTGAAGGACATCTCCCAGCACTATCACCAATGGGGCGCCCGGCGTTTCTGGTTTACCGATGCCCAGTTCATTACGGGGAAGGAAGCCTATCCACAGTGCACTGAGATCCTCGAACGGATTCTGAGCGAAAAGCTGGAGATCGAGTGGTCCGGCTATATCCGCACATCGTTGATTACCCCGGATCTGGCTAAGTTGATGGTGCGATCAGGTGTCGGAGATTTGGAAGTCGCCATCACCTCCGGGTCCCAGGAAGTGCTGAATAATCTGCACATGGGTTTCAAGCTCGAACGGCTCTACGACGGGTGCCGGTATCTGGCCGAAGCCGGCTTCAAGGGCAAGGTGATCCTCAACTACTCGCTGAATTCCCCCAAGGAGACGGAAGAGAGCCTGCTGCAGAGTGTGGAGTCCTATAAGAAAGTCGCCGCGATTCTGGGCGAGGAGCGTGTCTTTCCGCTGATGTTCTTCCTGGGTATCCAACCCAATACGGACTTGGAACAGCGGCTGCTGGAAGAAGGTTACCTCTCGGCTGGGTACAACCCGCTCATGCTGACGCCGACGAGCATTCGCAAACTCCTCTATAACCCCGCCCCACTGAATAAAATCATCGCCAAAGCCTGCCTCGCGGCGTGGGAGCGAAAAGAAGGAAGCCGCGATCCTCGGGCATGGACCGGGTCACTTTCCCAGACTACTTCCCAAACGGCCTCCTCCGGTCCGAAGCCGGACACCGCTCACTACGCCGATGCGAATCTTATTCGCGGCATTCAACAGAACTCCGGACGGGACGCGCTGCTGACGCTGGAAGAGATACTCCGTTCCCGTCGCCCGGCTCAATCGACAACCACCACCACTGGAAAGACGGCTGTGAGTCCAATGAGTTAGCCGTTATTCAGAGGCCCTCGCACACCCCTCGGTTTGCTTGCATTCCCCGAGAACACGGTGCTATCATGCCGCTTCTTTTGGGGTAAAGTTCCATTCAACCGTTTGAATTCTCGGCGGTTCTCTGATCTCATCCCCCTATAGAGTGTTTGCCTAGGAGGCGTCTCGATGTACAAGACCATTTATATCCCGGTCGATAATTCCGACCATTCCAATACAGCCGTCGACGTCGGCGTCGAATTGGCAAAGACCTACGGCTCGAAAATTGTGGGCAGCCACGTCTATGCCGCCAAGATGCACGATAAGCGATTTAAGCAGATGGAGGCCGGCCTTCCCGAGGAATATCACGACGAGAAGGAACTCGATCGCCAGCGCCAGATCCACGATTCGCTGATTACCCGAGGACTGCAGATCATCACCGATTCCTACCTTGACTACGTCGATAAGAAGTGTAACGAGGCGAACCTTCCTGTCGAACGCCGCTCTTTAGAAGGCCGCAATTGGAAAGTGCTGGCCGAGGACATCAACACCAATGCCTATGATCTCGTTATCATGGGAGCCTTGGGAGTCGGAGCAGTCAAAGACAGCGTGATCGGCAGCAATACGGAGCGCGTGCTGCGACGCGTGCGCAATTCCGACATGTTGATCATCAAGCAGCCGACTCCGGTAGGCACCGGCAAGATCGTCGTGGCCGTGGACGGCAGTCCGTACTCCTTCGGCGGACTCATGACCGGTTTGGCGTTAGGCAAAGCCTTTAATGTACCGGTGGAAGCCATCTCAGCCTTCGATCCCTACTTTCACTATGCGGCGTTTCACAGCATTTCCGGCGTGCTCAATGAAGAGGCCGGCAAGGTCTTCCGCTTCAAGGAGCAGGAGAAACTTCACGAAGAAGTCATCGACAGCGGTCTGGCAAAGATTTATCAGTCACATCTGGATATCTCCCGCGAGATCGCCCAAGCCGAGCAGACCGATGTAAAAACGACCCTCCTGGACGGGAAAGCCTTCGAGAAGATCATTCAATACGTACGAAAAGAAAATCCGTGGCTCCTCATCGTGGGTCGCATCGGCGTCCACAGCGACGAGGATATGGATATCGGCAGCAACACGGAAAATCTCCTTCGCGCCGCGTCCTGCAACATTCTCGTGTCGAATCGGAAGTATGTCCCGCCGATCGATACGCAGGCGGAATACACCATCGCCTGGACCGAAGAAGCCTTGCGCCGTATGGAGCGGATCCCCGTGTTCGCTCGTGGAGTCGCCAAGACTGCCATTCACCGGTATGCCATTGAAAAAGGCCACACGATTATCAGCAATACGGTCGTCGACTCTGCCGTTGGACATATCCTGCCCAAGGGAGCGATGGATGCGATGCGGGCATTGGGCGGCAATCTGGACGCCGCCGGAATCGACCGGGACAAGATGCAGGCCGATGATTCGGTCGCACAGGACCTGATGGGTTCCACCTTGAGCGGCATGATGACCCAAGTGGTCGAGGAAAAACCGGTCAACAGCCCCGGCACCCAGGCCTATCTGGATCGCATGAGCCAGAACTACTTTGTCTGCGACGGATGCGGATATATCGGAAAGGGCGACACTCCGGTGAAATGCCCGGTGTGCAGCGCCGAAGGGGATCGCTTCAAACAAGTCGACAAGACCATCTTCGAGGCAGCAGCGAAGGCGGAGGGTGGGCTTGAGACCGATCTCGCCTATGACGATGTCCCCATGCAGTGGACCAAGGACGCCAAGGAAGCGATTCGCGCCGTACCGGCCGGCTTCCAGCGTCGTCGGGCCAAGGCCAAGATCGAAAAGAGCGCCCGAAAGCTCGGCATGACCACGATCACGCTGGAATATGCCAACCCGATGATTCAAGAAGCGGCATCCGAAGACTACACACCGATCTTTGCGAACAAGGGGACGGGAACCACTCCTCAACAAGCGCCTGCGGAAACTGAAACCAATGGAGCCGAAACCCTTGCCGCGAACGGCCATAGAGAGGAATCGGCTCCGGCTCCTCAGGAAACCCTATCGCCCTATACCTGGATGCCGGACGCTCAGGGTCGTTTGGATCGCGCGCCGGAGGGATTCATGCGGGAATGCACCAAGGCACTGATCGAGAAACATGCCGACAAGATCGGCACGACGGTCATCACCCTGGAAGTGGCGACGGAAGGGATCGAACAGGCGAAGGGCTACATGGCCGATGCCATGAAGACCGGCAATCTGAAGGATATGATCGCCAACCTGACCGGCTCCTCCAGCAAGACCGGAGCGAACCGGTGATGGGAAAGTCACTGCCGGTTCTCAATTTCCCGTTCCTCGGAGATAAACTGGAGTCTCTCCAGCAGCAAATCTCGAAGTTCATCTCCCCGACCTCTCCCTCGGCTGCGCCGAACGACGGTCGAACGGTCGATGACTTTAAACCTTATCTGGTCGCGCTGAACCTCACCAAGCGCTGCAACCTTAAGTGTGATCACTGCTATCTGGATGCTACGACCAAAGCAGGCGGGGGGTCGGATGAGCTCAGCACGGAAGAATGCTTCCGTCTCATCGATCAGATCGCCGAGGTAAACAAAGGTTGTCTGCTGGTAATCACCGGCGGAGAGCCACTCGTGCGTCCCGACATCCTGGACATCGCCCGACATGCCGTGAAACTTGGATTCATCGTCGTGTTCGGCACCAATGGCATGTTGATCAACGATCGCATGGCTAAAACGCTGGTCGAGATCGGCGTCATGGGCGTCGGCATCAGCATCGACTCCCTAGATCCGGAGAAGCACGACAAGTTCCGCGGCGTTCCCGGCGCCTTTACCAGCGCATTGGCCGGAATCGAAGCATGCAAACGCAACGGTCTGCAATTCCAGGTTCACTTCAGTGCGCAGCCCATGAACTATCAGGAATTGCCTGCGGTCGTGGAGTGGGCCCATACCCTCGGCGCACGGGTTCTGAACGTGTTCTTCATGGTCTGCACCGGACGCGGCGAGGAACTGACGGACATCACGCCTCAACAGTATGAAGAAGTGCTGGGTTATCTGGTGGATTGCCAGGACCAATACAAGGACATGCTGGTACGCGCCCGCTGCGCTCCTCATTTCAAGCGGTTGGCCTACGAGAAAGATCCCAATTCACCCCTGACCAAAGCCACCGGATATATGGGCGGAGGCTGTTTGGCCGGGACGAATTACGCGCGAGTCACCCCGAACGGGGAACTGACCCCCTGTCCCTACATGCCGCTCTCGGCGGGTAATATTCGCGAGACGAGTTTTGTCGATTTGTGGGAACGGTCGGACGTGTTCAATTCCTTCCGCTACCCCCAACTCAAGGGCAAATGCGGCGATTGCGAGTACACGGACATCTGCGGCGGTTGCCGTGCTCGACCCTACGTAGACCACGGCGACTGGCTCGATGAAGACCAATGGTGCCTGTACACTCCGAAAGGTGGAGAAAAGATCAAGGTTGCTTTCAACACTCCGGAAGAAACCGATATCGCGTGGGACGAGGCTTCTGAATTGCGACTCAGTCGGATCCCCTATTTCCTTCGCGCGATGGTTAAAAAGGGCGTCGAACGCCATGCCAGAGAAAATGGAATCGCGATGATTACCGTTGAGTTGATGGAAGAGCTGCGGAAAAAGCGCTTCGGGAACGACGCGCCGGTCTTCAATTTCGATATGCGAGGGAAGGACTAGGAACCGGGCGGCACCCAGAGCCTTCGGTAGCCCCCAGCTACATTCCCTGGTCGCCCTGACCGATCTATAATGGATTCCGTACAAAGCATCTTCCTTGATCTGAATCAGCTGATTCCCATCGTCAATCACTGGTTCCATCTCCTCTCGGCTGTGATCTGGATCGGCGGGCTCGCGTTCATCGTGATGGCCGTCAAGCCAGGGCTCCGGGAAGCCGCCCTGCCAAAGGAATACGTTCGCCCGATTACCGACGCTTTTTACAAGCATTACAAGCGGGTGGCGGGGGGCCTGTTGGTCGTCCTGCTGTTCACCGGCGGCATCAACCTCCACTACGTCAATCAGATCTTCGTTTCCCAAACGGGCCAGGGTATGCAGAACCATCCCAAGTACCTCTGGATTTTCTGCATCAAGCTGATCCTGGTTCTGTGCCTCCTCACGCTCTTCCTCTATACGGTTATTTTCAAATCGGATCAGGACGAGGAAGAGGAAGGGGAAAACTACGAGTCCATTCCGTTTCAACGCGCCGCGCTCTGGATGGGCTTCTTTATCATCCTCTGCGCCGCAGCCATGAAACACCTCCACCAGTAGCATCTTCAGGTCGTCCCCAAATCGCGTTCGCCGATTGCGGCGTATCTCTTCAGATACCCCATGGCTTGAGCTGCTAGTCCCTTTGCGGCCCGAGCCTGACTGGTTTTAGACTTGTTACCCGCCACTCATCGCGTTCAAAAATAAATGGCTTTCGCGTACCGATCCAGGTACCCTTCCCCCGCTTATGGCATATGAGTTGCCTCTCAGAATCCGGATGAGTGCGACGCTTACTATCAGTGCCGTCGGACTGGGCGAAGGAATGATGACGCAGCGTCAGGCAGATCAATTTCGAATCCATCATGCGCTGTCTAGTCGAATAGTCTCGCCTACCATGAGGAGATGAACCATGTCTTTCTGCCCTCGACTTGTCGTGGCGATTGCCACAATCCTCTTCGGATTGTCGACCGTACATTGCCAGGCGGTTGACCTTCCCCCTCTCCACACAGGCAGTCCCTCCGACACTCAAGGATGGACGGAACAAGACCGGCAACAGTGGTACCATACGTCCGCCGGTACCCAACTGCTCCCTTATGATTGGTTTGTCGTCCTGGATGACGAGCCGTTGAAGAATAATTTCGCTCGAACCGGCATCATCCCCGACCCGGCCCATCCCGACAAACTTCCGATAGGATTTACGAAGACCGAAGGGAAGAATGTGCAGGAGCCGACTGTTGGGCTGACCTGTGCATTCTGCCACACCACTCAATTCTCCTACCGAGGCAACCCGGTTCGGATCGACGGGGGCCCGTCCCTCCAGTACAACCAGCGCTTCCTGCAACTACTGCTGGAGAGCCTTGGTGAGTTGAAAGCGCCCGATAAATTTCAGGCATTCGCAGCTCGCGTCCTGCACCGCCGTGGACAGCCGGTGACTCAAGCAAATATCACTGCCTTAGCTGCACAATTTTCACGAGTTATGCAGGATCTGATCGCTCGCGGCGGAAAAGATGTCTCACCGGCGCTGTGGGGACCTGGACGGTTCGATGCGCTCGGTCGTGGCGGCAATGCGGTCTTCGCGCCGCTCAATTCGGACAACCTCAGGCCTGCCAATGCGCCGGTGAGTATTCCGCCTCTCTGGGGCGTGTGGGAATATGACTGGGTGCAGTGGGCCGGCTCCATTCAACATCCGCTCGCCAGAAATATCGCCCAAGTCATCGGAGTGAACGCCGCACTCTTCTCCTGGGCGACAACCTCTCCGCAAACTCCTTCAGAAAAAAAAGAGATCTTTCGGTCGTCGGTAGATGTGGCTTCGTTGAAAACATTGGAAGACCTTGCGAAGCGGCTGCACCCGCCCAGATGGCCGAAGAGCTTTCCTCCGATCGATCGTGAGTTGGCGGCAAGAGGGAAAGATCTCTATCATGGCAACAAGTTAAAGAGCCTGCCGAATCTCTGCGCCCATTGCCATGTCGCCACGAAGCTCGATTCGCCAAATCCAAACGGACCGAGCCTGCACGTCACCATGATCCCTCAGAAGGAGGTCGGCACCGACAGCCTGTATCTTGAGAATTTTTCGCGACGTACCGTCGATCTCGAACGGCTTGGCTTGAGCCGACTCTCAGCCAAAGACGCGTCCCAGTTGGTGACCAAGGAATTGATGGCACTGAACGGCGCGGAGAACGACCCTGAGTACAAGCATCTCACAAACACATGGCGTGACAAGGCCCAATACATCGCACGCCCGCATCTCGCCGTCTGGGCGACCGCTCCGTTCCTTCACAACGGATCCGTTCCCAACCTCTACGCACTGCTCTCGCCGGTGAAGGACCGGCCGACCTGCTTCTATCTCAGTCCGAACATGGAATTCGATCCGGTAAAGGTCGGGTTCGTCGTTTCGGACTGCAACGGTTCTCCGACATTTCGCGATCCATTGGTGGGGTTTGAATTTAAAACTCACCTTCCGGGCAACAGCATGGAAGGGCATGAGTTCAAAGGGTCAGAATGCGGGGCTGGGGTGGCGGCCGACGGCATTCTAGGATGTGAAATCCCGATCGCCGATCGCTGGGCCATTATCGAATACTTGAAGACCTGTGACCTGGATCGGTTGGTCATACATGATGCCCCGGCCTGCCGGGATCTTGAATAACGGCCACAGCAGGATCAGCGGGCACAGGCCGACAAGTGCACCGCTGCCCGGAGGGCCTCGCCTCCCAAGGGCAGGTACGTTATGATCTGGCCGCCTATGCACTCCTTCGTGACGAGGCAGAGACCGAATCGGGCGGCTTCCGTATGACCGACCTTCTCTCCAAAGAACACTCCATTCTCGAACGGCCGTTCATGGAGTTTCGTCCCTTCGGCCTCAACGACCAGGGCGAAAAAATCAGCGACATCAGTGGCGTCATCGTTCAATCGAACGTCGACTACATGTGCGATTATCTGACCCGCACCGCCGGGATAGATGCCGCCACGCAGGCGCTGGATGAACTGTGTCGATCACTCAACGCCCGCCTCCCTGACCGCACCTACCACGTTACTCCCGACTCGCTTCGCAATATCTGGAATAGTTACTCGTACGAATTCGTCTGCTACCTCAGAGAGTTCTGCGAACAGTTGTCCGGAGACCCCCAGTTTCACGTGAACGTCGGAACGGAAAGGAAAGTTCCCCCACTGATTCAAATCCTGTGTCGTCCGTTTTCGACCCCGCAGCTCTACAAGATGTGGCCCTATTTCGGCAGCAAGTACGTTCGGGGCGTCCTGGAGTTCGAGGTCGGCCGGGTAACCAGACGGTCGGCTGTCCTCCGCATGACCTTCACCGATCGGGCTCTGGTGCAATTCGGTCCCTATCGGAAACGGTGCGTGGATGTGATCTGCCTTTCTTGCAAGAGCAGCATCGCGCGGGTCCAGACACAAATGCACGGCACACCGGCCGCCAACGTCAGAGACCTCTTCTGCACCGCCAACGGCGATCCCTACTGTGAATGGGAGTTCACGTGGACGCCGCAAGTCCGTAGTTCCGTACCGCTCGCCATGTGGATGCTCGTCGCAGGAGGAACATTCACCTACCTGCATCTCCGCCAGCCTGATGTGCCGACGATCGAAGCCCTGGGGCTCGCGGCCGTTCCAGCGTCGCTGTTGTGGTGGATGATCACCAACCATATGCGACAAGCCGCCAAACCGCTGCAACGATTGATCAAGGATCAAGAGCAGGCCGTCGATGCGCGGCACGAGGAATTACGCGAGGCCTACCTCGAACAACAAAGTACCGCCGTCACCTTGCGACGAAAAATCAACGATCTGACGACGCTTCACCGCGCAGGATTGTTGTTCAGTTCGACTTTCGATCGGGAAGAGCTGCTGACCAATGTCTTGGAGACGATCGTCCGTGAATTGCACTACGATCGCGCCATGATTACGCAGTTCGATCGGACGAGGAACGTGTCGCACGACTTTCGAGTGCGTGGCATGCCGCAGGAGGTCGCGGATTTCCTGCGTACGCAGGAAGTGCTCGTCACCGACCCAAACAGTGTGGAAGGGTCCGTGTTCCTGCGTGGCGAGCCCGTGCTGACAAACAACGTTCACGAAATCTGGGACCGGCTGCACCCGTTCGATCAAAAATTGATCACGATGGTCAATGTGAAATCGTTCATTACCGTTCCCCTCAAAACTCAAGACGCCGTCATCGGCTCGCTCTCGGTCGATCGCACGCACAATCAAGCCCTGACCCAAGACGATCTCGATGTCCTGGTAACCCTCGCCAGCCAGGTCGCCATCGCGCTGGACAATGCCCAGGCTTATCGGGAAATCGAATCGTTGAATGCCGGACTGGAGGCACGCGTGCGCGAGCGAACGGCCGAGTTGGAAGCCGCTAACGCACAACTCAAGCAGATGGATCGGCTCAAATCGAAGTTTCTTGCCCACGTGTCCCACGAGCTTCGAACGCCGCTCACCAGTATCGTCGGCTTCGCGGACAATATGCTCGAGGGACTCGTCGGCTCCCTCAACATGAAGCAGGAGCAGTACCTGACCCGCATCAAAGCCAACGGCACCAGACTCGCCCGCATGATCACCGACCTGCTGGACCTCTCACGTGTCGAGGCGGGCAAACTTGTGCTCTCCTTCGAATATGTCTGCCTTCCGACTCTCGTCGGCGACGTCATCGGACAACTCCTGCCGTTGGCCACCACCAAACACCTCACTGTCGAACTTCTGAGTCCGGACCCGGAACTGTTGGTGTGGGCGGATCAAGACCGGCTCAGCCAGATTTTGACGAATTTATTGGATAATGCTATCAAGTACACTCCTGACGGAGGACGCATTTCGGTGGAGCTTTCGGTCGATATGCACGACATGGCCCGTGTTGTCATCCGTGACAACGGCCAAGGCATCCCCCCGGATGCACTCCCCAAACTCTTTGATCCCTTCTTCCGCGTCCAGCAGGAAGAACGCAGCCAAACCAAGGGATTGGGACTCGGATTGGCGATCGTCAAAGATCTGGTCGATCTGCACAGCGGAAGCATTACCGTTCACAGCAAGGTGGATCAGGGAACGGAATTTGTCTTCACTCTCCCACTACATTCTCCCGAATCAGCTCCTGTCGGCCGGTTGCCCTCCCCTCTCCGCACAGTGTTGGTCGTCGACGACGATCCTGACATCTGCGATCTCCTTCGGGATCGACTGGAATCGGAAGGCCTACACGTCTATACCGCCGGAGACGGTCGCTCCGCGCTACGTATACTGGCGGAAACGGGAGTCGATGGAGTGTTGCTTGATATCGCCTTGCCTGAACTGGACGGGTTTGAAGTTCTACGACAGTTGCGTCCCGCTCACCCCACGTTGCCGGTGGTCATGATGACGGCCGTGGAGGCGCTGGACCGCGCCTTGGCGGCAGTGGAATCCGGCGCGCAAGATTACCTCCTGAAGCCTTTCGATGGAGCCAGGCTGCGGCACATCGTCGATCGTTGGTTCATCACCGGCTCCGGTCAATCCGAGTCTTCGATAGGACGGTAACCCCATGCCTCTCGCTCAGCAATTCCGCCGCGCCCTGCTTCTCTGTCTCTTAGTCTCTGCAGCCGGGTTCACCTTCACAGCGGCTGCACACGCCCAAACCCCTCGGCTTCAGGGCCAGTCCGCTGCCGCCGCCGCCATGGGGAACGCCTTCGTCGCCCAGGCCGATGACCCTTCCGCACTTCATTACAACCCCGCCGGCATGACGCAGCTGCACGGGTTCCAAACCCTGTTCGGTACCACACTCATCGGCGGCACCACCCAATTCACAAGTCCCGCCGGAACACAGGTGACAGGCGATCGCAACGGAAGCGTGGCCTGGCCCCCTCCAGGCCACGTGTACCTGGTCGCGAATCTCAAGGACCTCGGACTGTCGGCACTCGGGAACTTCACCGCCGGTATCGGGATGAACAATCCGTTCGGTTCATTGACCCGATACCCC
>JBEIQG010000149.1:0-9443 GCA_040376625.1 Nitrospira sp.
CATCCGAAAAGGCCGTCAGGTAAATCACGGGCACACCGTACCTGGTTTGGATGATATGGGCCGCGTCGATGCCATCCATCGACCCCTTCAGCTTAATATCCATGAGAACTAAGTCCGGCCGATGCTCCCCGGCCAGCCGTATGGCCTCATCCCCGGACGACACTACACCCACGACCAAATACCCGAGCGCACGCAGCTGACGTCTGATGTCTTCAGTCACGACCACTTCGTCATCGACGATCAGAATTTTTTCCTGCGCCATAGTGCAACCTGGTGAAACGGGACCGAAAAATGTGTATCGCGGTCCAGCGCTCATTGATCGAGCGCACCACACACGTATCCGGACAGCGCCCGATACCTCCTGCATCGCAACTACCATGCCAACTGCCCACCCCTGTGCCGGCATCACGTTACGCCAGGCGACGTTCTTGCCCACATACACTGACGGTGGTTTTTGAACAGTCCCTGGACAGATGCGGTGGGAAAGAAGGCGGGTGTGGACGGCGCGCTCGGGGGAGCATTCGCTGCGGAAACCACCGCTGTGCTACCATGCGCCTTTTACCGGAGCTGACTGCACATGTCTTGGCCGATCCGTTCGATACTCCATCTCCTGCTTGGTTGCACGCTCGCATGGGGCATGTTTCCCGACAAGGGCCAGGCCCAAACACCCCCTGATTCCGCCGCAACGACCGAACAATCCTGCAGCTTCGGCATGGCGAAAGGCGATCCCACTCACCGATGCCAGGTCCCGATTCCCGCCGGCTGCGTCATTGCCCGCTTCCCGGGCACCGACAAACCGTGGACGACCATCTCCAAAGCCGGCCGCACCTTTTGCACCTTCGATCAGAAAGGTACGGACTGGAAAACGCGCATTACAGGCCAATGCACCCGCTGCGACTCCGGCCATTGTACCGGGCAATTCATGGTGCGATTCGAGTGCACGAAGCCGTAATGTCCACGTCCCTCACAGTCGCCATCAAACAAGCCGCCCGCGAACTCGGCTTCGATGCCGTCGGTATCAGCCTCCTTCCTAGACAAACGAACCCACTCGCACACCTCAATCACGAGTCCCGGTCCGGTAGCCTGCTGGACCGGCTTCAAGAATGGCTCAGGCGCGGATACCAGGCCACCATGGCCTGGATGGTCCGTGATCCCGAGCGGCGAGCCGATCCCACCCAAGTGCTGCCCGGCTGCCGGTCGATCATTTCCGTCGGCATGAATTATTACACCGAACATCGCGCCGACGAACGACCTGGGAACGGACGCATCGCCCGCTATGCCTGGGGCATCGATTACCACAAGATCCTTGGTGACAGGCTGACCCGACTTGCCGAGCACATGGCCGCACTGGCACCGGACAGCGCCAACCGGGCCTATGTCGACACGGGACCGGTCATGGAGAAGGCCTGGGCGCAGCAGGCAGGACTCGGCTGGATCGGCAAACATTCGAACCTCGTCTCGACAGATTTCGGCTCCTGGCTGCTCCTGGGAGAAATTCTAACGACCCTGGAATTGGAGCCGGATGAGGCGGGAACCGATCTCTGCGGAAGCTGCACACTCTGTATCCAGGCCTGTCCGACCGGCGCGATCACCGAACCCTATGTCGTCGATGCCGGACGCTGCATCTCCTACCTGACCATCGAACTTCGCGGCACCGAACCGCCGGTCGCGGATGAACTCCGGCGAAAATTGGGCAACCGGATTTTCGGCTGCGACGACTGCCTCGATATCTGCCCTTACAACGTTCAAGCCAGAGCCACCGAGGAACCCGGCTTCCAACCATCCCCGCTCACCAGCGCTCCGTCGCTGCGAGCTCTGACCAAGATGGATGAACAGATCTTCGCCACCACGTTTAAACACAGTCCGATCCGCCGCGCAAAATACGCCGGACTCCAACGCAATCTGGCCTGGGCGCTCTCCAACGAAGCCGCACCCACCGATCGGCTCAGCACCACACCTCCGCCGAGCAACGATCCCCGCTAAGCCCACCCACTGTTTCTCCCCGGCCGATAGTGGTAGGCTACGGCCTCATGTCCTCCCTCATGTGAGGACCCACCTCAGCCGGTTGCGAGGCCATGCACGCACCCACCCTCCTGATCGTCGAAGATGAAGAACGCATGCGGCGGCTCTTCGAGCTGGTGCTGAAACCTGCCGGCTATCAGCTGCTCCTGGCCCGCTCAGGGGACGAAGCCCTCCGCATGATCCAGGAACACGATTCTCTCGACATGATCATCACGGATCTCCAATTGGGCGCCGTCTCGGGCATGGATGTGCTCGAAGCAGCCCGGCAACAGCTGCCTGATGTGCCGGTCCTGATCGTGACCGGGTACGGCACCGTCAAGTCGGCCGTCGAGGCCATGCAGAAAGGCGCCTACGACTACATTTCCAAGCCCGTCGATAATGAAGAGTTGAAGATCGTCATTGCCCGCGCGCTGCAGGTCCGCCAGCTCGCCCGGGACAATCGCATCCTGCGCGCAGGGTTGCACGAACAGTTCGGCTTCGACCGCATTGTGAGCGTCTCCAAAGAGATGGAACTGATCAAGCGGCTCGCCCGGGAAGTGGCGCAGACCGACGCCACGGTGCTCATCACCGGCGAAAGCGGAACGGGCAAGGATCTGCTCGCACGCGCCATCCACCTCGTCAGCCCACGCGCCCAAGGCCCGATGGTGGCACTCAACTGCGCCGGCATCCCCGAGCACCTGCTGGAGTCCGAACTGTTCGGGTATGAAAAGGGAGCCTTCACCGACGCGAAGAAGTCCAAACCCGGACGCTTTCAAATGGCGGATCGGGGCACATTGTTCCTGGACGAGATCGGTGAACTGAGTTTGGCGGCACAGGCCAAGCTCCTGCGCGCTCTCGAACAGCATGTCGTGGAACCATTGGGCGGGGTACGCAGTGTCGCCGTCGATATCCGCGTCATCGCCGCGACCAACCAGGAATTGCCCGATCTCATCAAAGCGGGCCGTTTCCGCCTGGATCTCTACTATCGCCTCAACGTCTATCAGCTCCGGATGCCATCCCTGCGCGAACGACCGGAGGACATCGAACCGATTCTGACCCAGTTCCTCGATCAGGCCCGACGGGAGCGTGGCAATCGGATCAAGGGAATCAGCGCCGAGGCGCTCGCGATTCTCAAACGGTATCCCTGGCCGGGGAATGTGCGTGAGCTACACAATGTGGTGGAGTGGCTGACCATCACCTGCAAGCAGGACGCGATCATGCCCGAGCATCTGCCGGTCTCCTTAAAAACCGCATCCTTCCCACACGAGGAGACGCCGACAGGCACACCCTCGCTCCTCGCCCTGGGACTCTCCGTGGAGGAAGTCGAAAAGACGATGCTCCAGGAAGCGTTGAAAAAAACCGGGGGCAACGTGTCCGAAGCCAGCCGGCTGCTCAAAATCACCCGCAACACGCTGCGATATCGAATGGCCAAACATAACCTGTCGCTGCCCCCAGGCTAATGCGCCGCCTACGACGAACCGGCGGACTCCAGAGAAAATTCTTCGTCGCGCTGCTCATCGTCGGCATCGTGCCCGGCATGGTCGCCCTGTGGGCCACCTACCGATCGAGCACCGCCGCCCTCAAACGAGCCATCGGGGAGGGGTTTCAGGAGATCGCACGATCCACCTCCATTCGCCTGGCAGCCGCGGTCGACTCTGAAATCGATCGGGCGATCCGGCTGGCTCTCGTCCCGCTGCACGTCCGCCACCCGGTCGCCGTCGCCAACCAACAGGCCGGTTCCACAGGCGACAGGACACACCGTCAGCCATCACCGGCCCATCCGGAATCCAAGAGCCCGCCCGCGGTCGACCAGGACACCGCAAGCTACCTCAACGAATGGGCGCGCGAATCCCGGCACTATGTGCGTGTCGCAATCGCCGACCGCCAGGGCCGTGTCGTCGCCTCAACGGATCCACAGCTCCCCCCGAGACAGGCGGATGCAGTCTGGTGGCGTGAAGCCATACAGGCTGCACCAGGCACGTCCTACGTCAGTAATGTGACCATCGATCCGCAGATCAACGACATGGTCTTCCATATTGCCGTCCCGATTCTTGACGATACCCGCCGCGCCACCATCGGCGTCGTCGACCTCGTCATCCGTCGCAATCTCCTGACTCAAATGATCCTCCCCATCCAGATCGGGAACACAGGTCACGCCATGCTACTCGACACGCAAGGCACGCCATGGATCTGCCCGGTCCTGCCGCCCACCGCCCATTTGATTCCACCCACCTTGATGAATCAACTGACATTGAATCACCCGCTCTGGCTCGTCGCAGACGATGATGCACACGGCGGCCGCGATGCGATCGTCGGGGCGGCGCCGGTCCAGCTGACTCATCCGCTGACGCCGGGAAGCCTCGACGGAAACCGATGGTATGCGTTTATCCGGCAGGCACCCGAGGAAACCTATGCGCCGATCTATTCCCTGCTACTGACGGTCGGCATGATCGGGTTCGGGCTGGTGATCGTGCTCTCCGCCTTCGGGTTCCTCGTAGGATACCGCATCGTGAAACCGATCGTGGCGCTTCAGCGCGAGGCGGAGGGCCTTCGTTTCACGCTGACCTTGGCGGAGCACAGCGGCGGAGACCTCAACCCGAGCCCATTACTTTCGCCTGGTTCTCAGACCGGTGATGAAATTGAAGACCTGGCCACGAGCTTCGCCGCCATGCGGGAAGTGCTGGAGGAAAATCTGCGGACGATCCGGACGCAGCAACATGAGCTGATCCGGCAGGAAAAATTGGCGTCAGTGGGACAACTGCTCGCCGCCCTCGCCCATGATCTGCGGAACCCGCTCGGCGTCATCCGGAGTTCCGCACAAGTCGTGCTGGAGGGTCCGCAGGAAGAACCCATCCGCCAGGAAATGGCCCGCTATATCATCGACGAAGTCGACAAACTTTCACTGCGACTCCACGACTTTCTCCGGTATGCCAGGCAGAAGCCGCCGGACTTGAAGGTGGAACGTGCGGAAGCCATCGTCCGCGCTGCCCTGAGACAGTGGGATGCACAGGGTGGGCATGAACGCATCCGGGTCGAGCAGCGATTCGGGAATGCTCTGCCTTCGATTCAGGTCGACCCGGAGCAGGTCAAGGAGGCGCTCATGAATCTCCTGATCAATGCACGGGAAGCGATGCCTGAAGGGGGAACCCTGACCCTCACGACCAGAACCGGACATGGCAACGAGGTGGAAATTGAGGTGGCCGATACCGGAAGCGGTATCGCTCCGGAACATCTCCCGCGAATCTTCGAACCGTTCTTCACGACCAAAGCCTATGGAACCGGGCTCGGCCTCACCAACGTCAAACGGCTGATCGAAGACAACGGCGGAACCCTGGTCGTGAACAGCACCGCAGGAGTGGGAACATCTTTCATTCTGCGCTTTCGCCGCGCCGGGAGCTAACCGCCCGCCGTTGAAGAGCATTGGCTCAACGGCGAACGGCGCAGGATCACAACAAGCTCACCCGCGGGAGGCTCAAAAAGGCCGTCCAGCGAGGCCGCAGCAAGTGAAGAACCGAAGCGTACTGGCAGTCCGTCGAGGGGCTGAACGAGAACAGCCGCGCCGGGCGAGACGCCGGAGCAGGCATTCATGAATAGTCCGGGCTAGACGCGTTTGGTCATACGGGCAAACCGTTCCTGCAACACCAAGCCGTTAGAGACCAGGTGCTTGGCGTGAATGGTTTTCTGCACCGCCTCGATCCGGGCGGAAAAGTTGGGATGGGTCTTAAACAGCGCACGGTCATCGCCCTTGAGATCACGCAACCGCGTCAGGAGGCCCACATAGGCCTCCGCATCATATCCGACCCGCGCGGCGAACACTTCACCGACCGTATCCGCGTCGGTTTCTTTGTCCTGATCGAGTCCTTCATCGAGCAGCTTCTTGACGGCGCCGTCGATCACGCCTTTGAACGCAGCCGGATTACTCGTCGCATAGGACAGGCCCGCTTCGGTCACCCCGGCCAGGCGTTTGCTGCGTTGAATCACATCGAGGATGTGCTTTTCACTCACGTGGGCAATTTCATGCCCCAGGACGGCGGCGAGTTCCGCTTCATTCTTAATTTGCTTGAGCAGGCCCCGGGTCACAAAAATATATCCGGCCGGCGCGGCAAACGCGTTGATCGACTCGTGATCCAGAATGGCGACCCGGTATGGGATATCGGGCCGGTCGGACGTGTTGGCCACCGCCCTCCCCACCAGGTTCACATAACGCACCAACTCGGGCTGATCCACAACACCACCGTACCGCGCCACGACTTGCAGGGCTATCGCCTGCCCGATCGATGACTCTTCCTCGTAACCGATGGGAAACAGACTGCCGACGACATTGCCTGCGCCATGGATTGCGCCGGCCAATCGTGGATTGCCGGACTGTCGGGCGACGTCCTCGGCAGCCCGCTGCACTTCCGCACAACCGGCCACCGTCATCGAGAGCGCCACCAGGCTCGCCATCCAGATCTTTCTATTTCGCATATTCGCCCAGGCCTCCTTCCCGCATGAACTCTTCGACGTCCTGGTCGGGGATTTGATAGGCCGTCATGCGATCCACCACCTCACGATCCCGCGCAGAGACGCCGGCCCGGTTGGCATAGGCCTCCGAAGCCTTGTCCAACCCTCTGGCACCCGCCGATGCAGTGGTTGCCGAGGCGTCTCCGCCCCGCATGCTCTGACCAAGCCGGGCCAGGGTGTCGTTACCCCCGGACGGTTTGGATGTCGATGTCTTATTGGCGAAGATCCATCCTCGCGCGCCGGCTGAAGTCTTGACCTCCATCCAGCTTCCATCGCGACGGACCACCTCCAGCGCGTCACCGAACTTCACGTTCCCGACCACGGCATCCAGCGAGGTTTTTCCTGCGCGAAGTTGAGCCGTCTTGGCTTGCACGTAGACGGTGTCGGCCCAGGCTTCCGTCCCCCAGACAAACAGACCAATCCACAGGGCGATGAGCGGAATCCAAAACGATCGTGGTGGTATCACAGCTTCCTCCCCCTCGGCATTGCCACTTACTTTGAGGTCATTTCATAGACGCCGTCCCAGTCTGCAGGCGGGGGCATCTGTCGATAATTCGCGGATCGTTCCAGGTAGACCCGCGAAGGCCCGTCCGACGGATCCAGCGCAACGGCTTCTGAGAACCTGGCACAGGCGGTTGAGAAATTCCGCATCTTATAGGCCACCAGCCCTTCCAGATACACGTCGATCACCTGCCGCCTCTTGTCATCCAGCTGCCCCTTGCGGGCCAACAGTTCGAACACGACGACCGGCTCTTTTTTTCCTTTCACTCGTAGCAGATCGATCTCCCGCACTTCAACGTCGTTCTTCGCCAGTTCGGCCGTACGCTGGCCGATCAGAATCAGCGTGTCGTAATACTTGCTGGCGCCTTCCAGACGCGAAGCCAGGTTTACGCTGTCTCCCGTTACCGTGTATTCCATCCGCTCCTCGGACCCCATGTTGCCGACGATGCAGGGACCGGAATTGAGGCCGATTCTGGCGCCGATCTCCGGAAGCCCCTCCCGCTTCCACACCTCTCTGAGCCGGGCCAATTCCGCCTGACAGTCCAACGCCGCATAACAGGCCAGCGACGCATGCTTCGGGTCGTCCAGCGGCGCGCCGAACAGCGCCATGATTCCATCGCCCAGATACTTGTTCACATTGCCACGGTGTGTGGTCTTGATGATGGTCGTCATTGCAGACAGGTAGCGATTGAGTAATGTCACGAGGTCTTCGGGAGACATCTTTTCCGAGATCGTCGTAAAGCCCGCGATGTCGGAAAAGAAGATGGTGATTTCCTTCTTTTCCCCGCCGAGCTTGATGGCCTCGGGGTTTCGCATGATCTCTTCGACCACCTCGGACGACATATACTTGTCAAAGGCCGCCCGCATAAGACGGCGCTGCTTGCCTTCGGTCACGTACTCGACGGTCGCGGCGGTCCCGAATGTCAAAGCCAGAGCCACTTCCGGAAATATCAGGTCAAGCCACCGTTCGTGCCCTGCAAAGGCATGTACCACCAATCCGTAATAGGCCACCGCCAGCCCAATGGTGACGCCAAACTTGACCGGGTAGGAATGGAACAACATGAACGTACCGGCAGACATCAGACAGAGCAGAAGGAGGGTCGTCAAGGAGAACCAGGCCGGAACGGCTTGCAGACCCTGCCCATGGAGCAGATTGTCCAACGCTGCCATATGGATGAGCACGCCCGGCGTCGCCGCAGAGAACGGCGTGACGCGAAGGTCATAGAGTCCTGCTGCGGTGCCGGCCACGAACACGACCTTGTCTTTGAACAGTGCCGGATCGAGCGACGGTCGTTCGCCTTTCTCCTGCTGCGCGAAGGCCTGCAACACCCTTCCGATGGAATACCTCTTCGCATGGTAAGTCTGCTCCAGAGATCCATGCCAATCGATCAACAAACTCCCATCTGCTCCCAGAGGGACTTGCTGCGTGCCGATCTGCAGACGCCCGTCGCGCATCGAGAGCCGGTCGGCGCCGAGCAGGTATTGCGCCACCGCCAGGGAAAGATGGGGCACGACATTGCCGTTGACCTGCCCCAACAGAGGAACCCGCCTCGTCGGGCCATCGGCATCGGCGGACAGGTTGATGACACCCAACCCGCGCGCCTGCTGTGCCAGCACGGTAATCGGCAGTTTCACTCCGGCATGAGTATTCGGGGTTTGTCCTGCATCCGAGGACTCCAGTGTCACCGTGGCGCGAGGCAGCGCTTCAGACGGGATGGCAGCGGGCTCAGCCTGAAAGAGCATCGGCAGGAACACATTGCCAGCCGCCTTCATGTCATCAGCAAACGACAGGTCGAATTCTTCTGCATTCTCGTCCGCCTCGAAGAACATCACATCGAACACGACGGCCCTGACACCCGCCTGTTTGAGATACCGGACAACGTAGCCGAATCGATCGCGTGGCCAGGGCCAGCGCCCGAATGCCTCGAGGCTCGATTCATCGATGGCGAGTAACAGGAGATTCGAATCGGCCTTGGCAGGATCCGCATAACGTCGAACCAAATGATCCAGCGCTTTGAGTTCTGCGACCTCGAACCAGCGGGAGGTGCTGAGCCCGGCCACCAGGGCGAAGACCGTCAGGCCCACCGCGACCGCCGACAGGAGTTTTTTTCGAAAGGGAGTGGAGGTCATGAAGGCGATTGCACGATCAAAGACGCGCTGACCATCGGGTTATCGTACGTGAGAATGATGCAGAGGGAAAGGGGGCTGGCAGGAGCCTTTTTCAGCACTCGGCTGGCCCGGATGATTCCCGATGGCCGTCGCGAGGCGCTCGAGACCGAAAGCCGCCGGGGCTTCCCGCAAATGAGGCCGACGCAGGTGTACTTGGAGTCGGTCGGAGAGGCCGAGGGAGAAAAGCCCCGCCGGGCCGAGAGGATCGGACGGCGGAGCAGGCAGTCAGGAATCTTCCGGGTTAGGGGACGTCGGTCGCGCAACGAAAA